>JBOHCK010000224.1:0-10221 GCA_050698755.1 Streptosporangiaceae bacterium
TTCCTGTGGGCCAGGCACTGGCCGATGATCGCCATCTTCGTCGTCATCGCGGTCGTCGGCCTCGCCGCCGGGGCCCTCAACGGCCTGCTCGTCACCCGGCTCGGGCTGCCGTCGCTCGCGGTCACCATCGGCACGCTCACCCTGTACGCGGGGATCGCCCTGATCCTCCTCGGCCCGAATACGGTGTCAAACTTCCCCTCGGCCTACACCAACCTCGGCGTCAACGCGGTCCCGTTCACCGGTAACGCCGTCACGTACTCCACGGCCATCTTCCTCGTGCTGGCGGTGATCTTCGGGGTGGTCCTGCACGCCACCCCGGTCGGCCGGGCGATCTTCGCCATGGGTGCCAGCCCTGAGGCGGCCCTGTTCGCCGGCATCCGGGTCAAGCGGATCAAGACCGTCTTGTTCATGGTGTCCGGCCTGGTCTGCGCGTTCGCCGGCGTCTTGTACACCTTCAGGCTCTCCACCTCCGTGTCGGACAACGGGGTCGGACTCGAACTGGACGTGGTGGCGATCGTGCTGGTCGGCGGGATCTCCATCTTCGGCGGCCAGGGGTCCATCCCCGGCGTGGTGCTCGGCGTCCTCGCGTTCGCCGGGATCCAGAACGCGCTCCTGCTCACCAACTTCAACCAGGAAGCGTCCGGCGTCGTGGCGGGCGGGCTGCTGCTGCTGTCCGTCTTCGGCCGGAACGCGGCGTCCTACGCCAGCCGACTGCGGGCCCGGGTACCCGCACTCCGCCGGCACACAAAAGGCCTGGCCGACGGCCAGGCCGCAGCGGGGGGCCAGTCATGACACCAGGGCGTGTCGTGACCGACCCCATCTGTTTTTTCGCATCCGCTATTGAAAGGATTCAGACATGAAACTGAGACCAAGGGCGTGGCTCACCCTGCCGCTCGTGGCGTCGGTCCTGCTCGCGGCCTGCTCGTCGTCGTCCTCGAGTTCGTCCAGTTCCGCCCCTGCGTCATCGTCGTCCGCCTCCTCCAGCTCGTCCGGCGGCCTGAAGACGGGCCTGAAGGTCTTCGTCATCCCGAAGAACCTGGGGAACTCCTACTTCACCACCGCGGACAGCGTGAACTCCGGCGGCGCACTCGCGGCGCTGCAGGCGCTCGGTGAGACCGGGGCGGAGACCAGCGGGACCGCGGACACGCCGGCGTCCCAGCTCCCCGTCATCCAGGCGGACATCAGCAAGGGCGCCAACGCGCTGGTCATCTCGGCGACCGATCCTACGGCGCTGTGCCCGACGCTCGAATCCGCCATGAAGAAAGGCATCGCCGTCGTCACCTACGACTCGGACGCGCCCACCTGCCGGAGCCTGTTCATCAACCAGGCGTCGTCCCAGGCGATCGGCGCCATCGAGGTGGACCTGATCGCCAAGCAGCTTCATGACACCGGGGAGATCGCGATCGTCTCGGCTTCCGCAGACGACACGAACCAGAACGCCTGGATCGGGTACATGAAGCAGGAGCTGGCGAAGTACCCGAACATGAAGCTGGTCTCCACGGTCTACGGCAACGACGACACGGCGACGTCCACCCAGGTCACCCAGGGCCTGCTCGAGCAGTTCCCGAACCTGAAGGGCATCATCTCCCCCACCACCGTGGGGATCGCGGCCGCGGCGGCGGTACTCGACACCCCCAAGTACCGCGGCAAGATCGCGCTCACCGGGCTGGCCACGCCCGATGAGATGAAGAAGTACGTCTCCGACGGGACCGTCGTGTCCTTCGCGCTGTGGGACCCGGCGAACCTTGGCTACCTCGCGGCGTACGCGGCGGTCGAGCTGGCCTCCGGGAAGATCAGCGGGACGGCCGGCCAGACGTTCACCGCGGGCAAGCTCGGCTCCTTCACGGTCGGCCCGGACAACACGGTCCTGCTCGGTCCGCCCTACGTGTTCAACTCCTCCAACATCAACAACTTCAACTTCTGACACGCGCGCTCGGGTCATCGTGGATCCTCGCTCCCCCGCTTTCGGGTGTTGGGTGCCCCAACACCCGTCTGATGGGGGTGAGGATCCACGATCCCGGCATCGGGGGGGCGGATGGGACTCGAAGGGCGAGTGGGACTCAGGTCGGAGAAGGCCGGGGCGCAGAGGGGACCGGGGACGCAGAGGGATGCGGGGAGGATAGGTGGAACGGGTGTGTTTCCTTGGGCGGGTCCGCCCGGAGCGGCTGGATCAGTACCGCGAGAGGCACGAGCACGTATGGCCCGACATGATGGCCGCGCTGCACCGGGCCGGCTTCGGAAATTACAGCTTGTTCCTCACCGACGACGGGCTTGTGGTCGGCTACCTGGAAACCGACGACTATCAGGCGGCGCTCGACCGCATGGCCGAGACGGAGGTCAACCAGCGGTGGCAGGAGGACATGGCACCCTACTTCGCCGACCTAGGCGGCCGCCACCCCGATCAGGGCTTCCGGCGGATCGCCGAGATTTTCCACCTGGACTGAAGTTACTCACGGCCCAGGTGCCGCTACGAGGCTGCGCAAGTAGAAGTAACTGGAAGTGGAGATGAACCGGAAATGCGCGACCTGACCGCCGTCAAGGCGGCGCTCACAGAGCAGGAAATCGAGCTCCCCTCTTGGGCGTTCGGGAATACCGGAACGCGGTTCAAGGTATTCGGCCAACCGGGGGTGCCCAGGACCCCGTGGGAAAAGGCGGAGGACGCGGCGCAGGTCCACCGGTTCACCGGCGTCGCCCCGAGCATGGCGGTGCACATTCCCTGGGACAAGGTGGACGATTACCGGGAGCTGGCCCGGCACGCCGGCGAGCTCGGGATCAGGATCGGCACCGTCAACGCCAACGTCTTCCAAGACGATGACTACAAGCTCGGCAGCGTCTGCAACCCCGAACCGAGGATCCGAGCCAAGGCCATCACCCACCTGCTGGAGTGCGTCGACGTCATGGACGCCACCGGGTCGCGCGACCTCAAGCTGTGGTTCGCCGACGGCACCAACTACCCCGGCCAAGACGACATCCGGGCGCGGCAGGATCGCCTGGCCGAGGCGCTGGCGATGGTCTACGCCAGGCTGGCCCCGCACCAGCGGATGCTGCTGGAGTACAAGCTGTTCGAGCCGTCGTTCTACACCACCGACGTGCCGGACTGGGGCACCAGCCTGCTGCACTGCCAGACGCTGGGCCCTGCGGCCCAGGTGGTGGTCGACACCGGCCACCACGCCCCCGGCACGAATATCGAGTTCATCGTGGCCATGCTGCTGCGCGCCGATCGCCTGGGCGGATTCGACTTCAATAGCCGGTTCTACGCCGACGACGACCTCATGGTGGGCGCTGCCGACCCGTTCCAGCTCTTCCGCATCCTGCACGAGGTGGTCAAGGCCGGCGCGCTCAGCCCGGCCAGGGGCATCGCGTTCATGCTCGACCAGTGCCACAACATCGAGCCGAAGATCCCGGCCCAGATCCGCTCGCTGATGAACGCCCAGGAGGCCTCGGCCAAGGCCCTGCTGGTCGACGTGGAGGCCCTCGCCACTGCGCAGCGGGCCGGCGACGTGCTGGCCGCGAACGCCGTGATGATGGACGCGTACAACACCGACGTGCGCCCGCTGCTGGCCGAACTGCGCGAGCAGGCCGGACTGGACGGCGATCCGGTCGCGGCCTACCACCGGTCCGGTTACCAGGAGAAGATCGTGGCGGACCGGGTCGGCGGGACCCCGGCCAGCTGGGGATCATGACGGCATGAGCGACTCACCAGTCGGCGCGCTGCTCGCGCGCAGCAACCGGCTCGGATCCGACCCGCGCAACACCAACTACGCGGGCGGCAACGCCTCGGCCAAGGGGACCGCCGCCGACCCGGTTACCGGGGAGCAGGCGGAACTGCTGTGGGTCAAGGGCTCCGGCGGCGACCTCGGCACGCTGACCGCCGAGGGCCTGGCCGTGCTCCGCCTGGACCGGCTCCGCGCCCTCACCGGGGTATATCCGGGCCCCGAGCGCGAAGACGAGATGGTGGCGGCGTTCGACTACTGCCTGTGGGGCAAGGGCGGCGCAGCCCCGTCGATCGACACGGCCATGCACGGGCTGGTCGACGCCGCGCACGTCGACCACCTGCACCCCGACGCCGGCATAGCCCTGGCCGCAGCGGCCGGCGGCGAGGCGCTGACCAAGGCCTGCTTCGGCGACCGGGTGGCCTGGGTGCCGTGGCGCCGTCCCGGATTCCAGCTCGGGCTCGACATCGCCAGGGTCAAGGCGGAAAGGCCGGGCGCGATCGGGGTCATCCTCGGCGGGCACGGCATCACCGCCTGGGGCGAGACCAGCGACGAGTGCGAGGCTCGCTCGCTGGAGATCATCGCCACCGCGCAGAGGTACCTGGACGAGCATGGCCGGGCCGAGCCGTTCGGGCCGCCGGTCGCCGAGCCGCTGCCCGAGGGCCCGCGGCGCGTGCGGGCGGCGGAACTGGCCCCGCTGATCAGGGGGCTCGCCTCGACCGACCGCAGGCAGGTGGGGCGCTTCAGCGACTCCCCCGCCGTACTGGACTTCCTGACCCGCGCCAAGCACCCGGCGCTGGCCGCCCTCGGCACCTCATGCCCCGACCACTTCCTGCGCACCAAGGTACGGCCGCTGCTGCTCGACCTGCCGCCAGATGCGCCGTACGAGGCGGCCGCGAGCCGACTGCGCGAGCTGCACGCGGCGTACCGGGAGGACTACCGCGCCTACTACGAGCGGTACGCGGACGCGTCGTCGCCGCCCATGCGCGGAGCGGACCCGGCGATCGTGCTGGTGCCCGGGGTGGGCATGTTCAGCTTCGGCGCGGAGGCCCAGACCGCGCGAGTGGCGGGCGAGTTTTACCTCAACGCGATCAACGTGATGCGTGGCGCCGAGTCGGTGTCCGCATACGAGCCGATACCGGAGGGCGAGAAGTTCCGCATCGAGTACTGGGAACTGGAGGAAGCCAAGCTGCGCCGCAGGCCCGCGCCGCGCCCGCTGGCCGGGCGGGTCGCCCTGGTCACCGGGGGCGGTTCCGGCATCGGGCGCGCGACCGCCCGGCGCCTGGCCGCGGAGGGCGCGTGCGTCGTCGTCGCGGACCGCGACGGCGAGTCGGCGCGTGCGGTCGCGGCCGGGCTCGGCTCCGCAGACCCCGCCGCCTGGCCCGGCTCCGCAGACTCCGCCGGGCTCGGCTCGGAAGACGTCACGGCTGGGCTTAGCTCCGCAGACCGTGAGGGCCGGCCCGGCTCCGCAGATACCACGGCCGGGCTCGGCTCGGCGGACATGGCGGTGGGCGTGACCTCTGATGTCACGGACGAGGCAGAGGTGGCGGACGCGTTCGCGGTGGCGGCGCTGGCGTTCGGCGGGGTGGACCTGGTGGTCAACAACGCGGGCCTGTCGATCTCCAAGCCGCTGCTCGAGACGACGCTGGCGGACTGGGATATCCAGCACGACGTCATGGCCCGCGGGTCGTTCCTGGTGTCCAGGCAGGCGGCCACGGTCATGAGCGCCCAGGGCCTGGGCGGCGACATCATCTATATCTGCAGCAAGAACGCGGTCGTGGCCGGGCCGTCCAACGTGGCCTACGGCGCCGCCAAGGCGGATCAGGCCCACCAGGTCCGGCTGCTCGCCGCCGAGCTGGGCGGCATCGGCGTCCGGGTGAACGGGATCAACCCGGACGGGGTCGTGCGCGGCTCGGGGATCTTCTCCTCGGGGTGGGGCGCCCAGCGCGCCGCGGTCTACGGGGTGCCCGAGGAGGAGCTCGGCGCGTTCTACGCGCAGCGGACCCTGCTCAAGCGCGAGGTCCTGCCCGAGCACGTGGCCGCCGCGGTGATCGCGCTCTGCGCCGGCGACCTGCCGCTGACCACCGGCCTGCTGGTCCCGGTCGACGCGGGGGTCCCGGCCGCCTTCCTGCGATGACCGCCGCCGCCGAAGACCGGCCGACCGGCCCCGTCTCGGTCGTCCTTCCTGCGGTGACCGGCGCTCCGAGGTCCGGCCACCCGAGCTCGATAGCGGTCGCCGCCGTCGATCTCGGCGCGTCGGGGGGGCGGGTGATGGCGGGGCGGATTAGCGACTCGGGAATCTCGCTGGAGGAGGTGCACAGGTTCCCGAACGTGCCGGTGACCGCGGGCGGCACGCTGTACTGGGACATCCTGCGGCTCTACGCCGACGTCCAGCAGGGCCTGGAGGCCGCAGCGCGCGAGTTCCCGCTGGCCAGCGCCGGGATCGACTCCTGGGGCGTGGACTACGGGCTGATCGACTCCGCCGGGGAACTGCTCGGCAACCCGGTGCACTACCGCGACGCCCGCACCGAGGGGGTCGCGGCCCGGATGCACGCCAGGCTGCCCGCGGACGAGCTTTACGCGGTGACCGGGATCGCGCAGCGGCCGCTCAACACGATCTACCAGCTCGCCGCCACGCCGATCCTGCCGCACGCGCAGCTCATGCTGCTCATCCCGGACCTGCTGGCATACTGGCTGACCGGGGTGGCAGGCGCCGAGATCACCAACGCGTCCACCACGTCGCTGCTCGATATCCGGGCCCAGACCTGGGCCACGGGGGTGATCGAGAAGGCCGGCCTCCCGCCGCGCATCTTCCCGCCGCTGCGCCAGCCCGGCGACGTCATCGGGCAGATCTCTATGCCGAACGAGCGGTGGTCATCCCTTCCGCTGATCGCAGTCGGGTCGCACGACACGGCGTCGGCGGTGGTGGCCGTGCCCGCGACCGAGACCGCGTTCGCGTATATCTCATCCGGCACCTGGTCGCTGGTCGGGCTGGAGCTGGGCGAACCGGTGCTGACCGAGGCGAGCCGCGCCGCGCACTTCACCAACGAGACCGGCGTCGACGGCACGGTCCGGTACCTGCGGAACGTGGCGGGGCTCTGGCTGATCCAGGAGTGCCTGCGCTGCTGGCCGCAGGCCTCGCTCGGCGCCCTGCTCGCCGCGGCGGCGCGGGTGCCCGCCCTGAGGTACGTGATCGACCCGGACGACCCGGCCTTCCTGCCGCCTGGCGACATGCCAGCCAGGATCGCGTCCTGGCTGGCCGATCGCGAACAGGCCGCGCCGACCGAGCCCGCCGAGACCGTGCGGTGCATCCTGGACAGCCTGGCGCTGGCTTACCGGCGCGCGATCCTGCAGGCCCAAGCGCTAGCCGGGCGGCACGTCGACGTGGTCCATGTCGTCGGCGGCGGATCCCGCAACGCGCTGCTGTGCCAGCTCACTGCCGATGCCACCGGCCTGCCCGTGCTCGCCGGGCCCGCCGAGGCCACCGCGCTGGGCAACATGCTCGTGCAGGCCCGCGCGCTGCGCGCGGCGCCCGCCGACCTGGCCGGAATGCGGGCGCTTGTGCGGTCTACGCAGCCGCTGCAGGCGTACATGCCGTCTGGCGGCACCGCGGCCTGGGCGGCCGCCGAGGCCGCGGTCACGGGCTGACGGGCTCCCCGCCGGGCGGCGCCGCGGCGCGGGCGGCCGCCGCTGACCGGATCACGGGCTGACGGGCTCCCCGGCCAGCCAGGCCGCGCCCAGCTGGTACAGGCGCTCCACCTCGGGGCCTCGCACGCCCGGCATGTCGGGCTTGACCGGGTAGCCGGCCTGGACCTGCAGGTACGCCAGGTAGCGGTAGCCCTCGGGGAAACGGGCGAGCAGTTCGGGGTCCAGGGCGAGCGAGGCGGCCGGGTCGACCGGGTCGAGGCGGTCCTTCTCGTAGATGGGCTGGCGCAGGACGATCCCCCACTGCCCGTCGCGCTGCTCGAAGAAGTCGTAGAACCGGCCGGTGCACGCCACGTCGCAGACCACGCCGTGGACCTCGCCGCGCTGCATGATCGTCATCCTGGTCTGCGCGATGGCCCGAGGGTGCGTCACGGCGGCCGTGCCCCCGGCCAGCCCGGCCTGCGCGAGCGTGATCCGGCAGCCGCCGGTGAAGTGCAGGATGTTGACCCCGCGGGCCATGCCGTCGCGGCTGACCCGGATGAAGTCCTCCTTCGGGCCCTGGAACCAGGTCGCCATCATGTAGCCGTCCTCGTGCCAGCAGGCCCTGAAGGCGTCCCAGTCCGCCGAGTCCCTGGCGTTAGCCCAGGTCTCGACCACATCCCTGATGGCTAGGCGGTCAGCGAGCGAAGCGTCCACAATCCCGCACCGTAATGCATGTCCGCGGGCTCGCACCACCGCTCGTTCGGGCAAAAGGTCTTACTGACGGTGGCGGGGCTTAGAATCGGCCGCGTGCAGGAGCCCAGCGGAGCGGCGTTTGAGGTCCTGCGCCGTGTCTTCGGTTACGACTCGTTCCGCGGGCAGCAGCAGGAGATCATCGAGCACGTCTGTGCGGGCGGGGACGCTGTCGCGCTGATGCCGACCGGCAGCGGCAAGTCGCTGTGCTACCAGATCCCCGCGCTGGTGCGGGAGGGCACCGCGGTGGTCGTCTCCCCGCTGATCGCGCTGATGCAGGACCAGGTGGACGCGCTGACCGTGCTCGGCGTGCGGGCCGGGTTCCTGAACTCGACCCAGGATCCCGACGAGCGGCGCGGGGTCGAGTACGCGTTCATGGATGGCAAGCTCGACCTGCTGTACCTGGCTCCGGAGCGGCTGCGGACCGAATCGGCGCTGCGGTTGCTCGACCGGGGCACGGTGGCCTTGTTCGCCATCGACGAGGCGCACTGCGTGGCCCAGTGGGGGCACGATTTCCGGCCCGACTACCTGGAGTTGTCGGTGCTGCACGAGCGCTGGCCCGAGGTGCCGAGGATCGCCCTGACCGCCACGGCGACCAGGCAGACGCTCGAAGAGATCGTCATGCGGCTGGGGCTCGGGCAGGCCAGGCACTTCGTGGCGAGCTTCGACCGGCCCAACATCACCTACCGGATCGAGCCGAAGAACGAGCCGCGGCGGCAGTTGCTGCGGCTGCTGCGGGCCGAGCATCCGGGCGAGGCGGGCATCGTGTACTGCCTGTCGCGGGCTTCGGTGGAGAAGACTGCCGACTTCCTGTGCTCGGAGGGGTTGACGGCGCTGCCGTACCACGCTGGGCTTGACGCGCGGACCCGGAGCGAGAACCAGTCGCGGTTCCTGCGCGAGGACGGGCTGGTCATGGTGGCCACGATCGCGTTCGGGATGGGCATCGACAAGCCGGACGTGCGGTTTGTGGCGCACCTTGACCTACCGCGTTCGGTGGAGGGGTACTACCAGGAGACCGGGCGGGCCGGGCGCGACGGCGCGGCCGCCACCGCGTGGCTCGCCTACGGGCTGACCGACGTCGTGCAGCAGCGGCGGATGATCGACGAGTCCGAGGGTGACTTCGCGCACCGGCGGCGGCTGGTGGCGCACCTGGACGCGATGCTCGCCCTGTGCGAGACGGCGGAGTGCCGGCGGGCGCAGATGCTGTCGTATTTCGGGGAGACGGGTTCTGGTGCGTGCGGGAACTGTGACACATGCCTGTCCCCGCCGTCGGTCTGGGACGGGACTGTTGCGGCCCAGAAGCTGCTCTCGACCTTGGTGCGGCTGTCTCGGCTCGGGGGACCTTCTTTTGGTGCCGGGCAGCCTATCGACATCTTGCTCGGGAAGAAGACACCGAAGGTGCTGTCGTACCGGCATGAGGCGCTGCCGGTGTTCGGCATCGGGAGCGAGCTCAGCGAGGGTGAATGGCGGGCCGTGGTCCGGCAACTGCTGGCGGCGGGGTTGCTCGCGGTTAAGGGCGACCATGGGACGCTGGCGCTGACCGACCTGAGCGGTGAGGTGCTGCGCGGGGAGCGGCAGGTGACGCTGCGGCGGGAGGCGCCACGGCCGGTGGGTTCGACTGCGGGGTCGGGACGGGGCGGGCGAGCCGAGCGGGCGGGGGGCTCGGCGGGCGGTTCGGCTGCCGGGGCCGGGGGCTCGGCTGCTGGGGCCGGGGCGGGCGAGGGGGCGCGCGGGAAGTCCCGGGCCGGCCGGATGACGCGCGAGGATCTGCCGCCGGAGGCCGAGCCGCTGTTCGAGCGGCTGCGCACGTGGCGCAGCGGCGTCGCGAAGGAACTGGCGATGCCGCCTTACGTGATCTTCCACGACGCGACGCTGGCGGCGATCGCGGCCTCGCCGCCGGCGACGCTGACCGAACTGGCCCAGGTGAACGGCGTCGGGGAGACCAAACTGGCCAGGTACGGCCAGCAGATCCTGGAGGTCCTGACCTCGGAGGGCTAGGCCGGGCGGCTGGGCGTGCTGCCAAACCAATGGTTGCGGCTTGCTACCTGCCCTTTCAGTTAGGCTGCCACTTTCATTGCCCGCGCTCAGATATCAGAGGGGACAATGAGGGTGATGGGACTGGGGGACGGAG
>JBOHCK010000225.1:0-10209 GCA_050698755.1 Streptosporangiaceae bacterium
CGCCCTCCGCGCCGAGCTCACCAATGCCCGAATAAAGCCCAACATTCCAGGTCACGGCGAGGCCCCGCAAATCACCGCCGGCACGCCGACCAGCGAAGCCAGGGCTGCCTAACTCGGAAAGACGAGGAATACTGCACCCTCCGAATAAGCGCACTGCCCCAGTACTTTGGCTCCCTGCTCAGGAGGGGTGCGGTCGAGAGGCCGTACTCCTCCTGAGCAGGGTCGTGAAAACGAGGCGCCGATGGCAGGGCACGACTTCACCACCCTGATGGCGGCGCTGGACAGCCCGCTGATCGTCGTGACCACGGCCGATGAGCGGGAGCGGGCGGGCTGCCTGGTCGGGTTTCACGGCCAGTCCAGCATCGAGCCGCAGCGGTACTGCTATGGCTGTCCAAGGCCAACTACACCTACCGGGTGGCGCTGCACTCCAGCCACCTGGTCATTCACTTCCTGACCGCGGACGATCTGCCGCTCGCCGAGCTGTTCGGCACCCAGACCGGGGATACCGTCGACAAATTCGCCGGCCTTGAGGTGGATTCCGGGCCCGGCGGCGCGCCGGTGCTCCGGCAGTGTGTCCCAACTGGCTGGCGGTACGCCGGATAGCGCTGCTCGACGAGGGCGGCGACCACGTCTGCCTGACCGCCGAGCCGGTCGCCGCGCGGTCGGCCGGGCCGTTCCGGCCGCTACGGGGATCCCAGGCCGGCCACCTGAGGGCGGGTCACGGTCCCGGGGAACGGCCCGAGCCGCCCACGGAACGAGCCGCACCAGCCTGACCGCCGACAGGCCCCGGGCGCAAAGCTCACCTGGCACCCCGAAGTGCCCGTCCGCTCCCGGGCGCCCATGGATCGGGCCGTCTGTTTTCCGGGACGTTGATCGCCGAGCGCAACCAGCGGTCAGACAGCGGCTCGTCGTCGAATCGCGGAATGACGTGCATATGAGGATGCAGGACACCGCCCTGGTTCCAGCCGAGCAGATAGCCGTCTGGGGCCAGCAGATCGTGCAGCGCCACCTGTGCCTGGAGCAATAGATTCTGAGTATCTGCCCACTCCGCGGGGGTCAGCTCGAAGACCGAAGTCCGGTGGGCGATGGGCACGATGGCCCCGGAGCCGGGCAGGACGCCTTCCGCCAATCCGGCTCCGGCCCGGATGTCCGGGTCCCGGGTCGAGACGAATAGGCAGTGGGGGGTCTCGATGAAGATCTCCGCCGCCCTCATCCAGCTTTGATCGCAGAACACGCAGCCTTCGCTCATGGAGTGCCTCCACCTGCTGTTCTACCCAGCGGCGAGTTCGAACGCGCCTTTGATGGCGCTGAGCAGCGTGAGGACCGCGTTCTGCGCGATCGGCGCGGCGGGGTTCTCGGCGAGCACGCTCACTACGTAGGACTGTCCGCCGCGAGTCGTCGCCAGGTAGTTGAGGGTGAGTACGCCAGGCTCCGAGCCGCCCTTGAACCAGACCGAACGCCACTGGCTGGGGTTTAGGCTCATTCCCCCGTTGTTGATCTGCAGGGCGGCTGCCACCGGGGCCAGATCCGGCTGGCGGGCCAGAGTAGCGAGCGATGCGTACACGTGGCAGATATCGGTCGGCGAGGCGAACCACTCAAGTGAGTTAATGTCGCGTGGTGCGGTCCAGGCCGCCGAATTTGCCGCGGTGAGCGTGCTGTACGGCACGCGGTCGATCGTGCTGTTGAGCATGGCCAACCGCCCGGCGGCGCTGCGCGCGAGGTAGCTGTCCGCCAGCTGCGGCCAGTTGAGGAGCTTGAGCACGAACAGCTCCCTGGTGGTGAGGAACGGTGTGTCGAGGCCGGGATCCGCCATTCCTGAGGCTGCGGCCGCCTGCTCGACAGCTGTCCGGCCGACCAGCGCCATCAGCAGGGTGGCAGCGGTGTTGTCGCTCACCGAGATCATGTCGTCGGCCGCCTGCCGCACGCTGACCCGGGTGCCGTCAGGGTCGTTCTGCAGCTCGCCTGACGGCAGGCTCTTCAGCTGACTGGTGATCGTGAGCTGCTGGTTCCAGCTGACCTTGCCGCTGGCGACGGCGCGGGCCAGGGCGTCGAGCACGTACAGCTTGAAAGCCGAGCCAAGCGGGGCCGGCGTGCCTGCGCCGATCGCCTGGATCGGCCGGCAGGCGTTGCCGTTGACCGCGGCGACGAGCATCCTCACTTGCGGGGCTACCGAGCGGACCTGGCGGTCGACCCCGGCCCAGGTCGTCGGCAGGGGCGGCGGCGCGGGCGGCGTGCCCGCAGGCTGCAGGAGGAGTCCGCTGATCAGCCCGGCCGAGTCGACGGCCATGGAGACCCTCAGCTGGGTTTGCCCGTTCGCCGTGATCGTCATGACGAGCTCGGCAGCCGTGCTGAGCGTGACGGCATCGAGCCGCAGGGTCTTGACCTGCCCGAGGACGCCGTTGAGCTGGGCGGGCGTGACCTTGGCCAGGAAGGCCTGGTCGAAGTGGGCGGTGATCGCTGCGGTGGGGATCGGCGGGTGCACGATCGCGGCGAACAGCCAGCGCGCCTGGACGCCGACCGTGCTGTCGGGGAGGCTCGCCGCGGCCGTCGGCGACGTGGCCGGAGCGGACGTGGCGGACGGTCGCGCGGGAGCCGTCGAGCAGGAGGTCGCGCCGGCCATGAGCGCTAGGGCGGCCAGCGCGAGGAATGGCGTGCGGCTGATGGTCATGGTGGCGATCACCTCTGCTGTGAGCTGTTACGAGCGGTTCACGGGGTTGGCGGGCGGATGAGCAGGCCGATTACCTGGCCGTCCCCGCCAAAGACGACACGGCTGCTCCGGTCGCCGGCTTCGAAGTAGAGCGGGAGGTCAACCACGGTGGCGTCGTCGGCCCGGAACACGAGCGGCTCGCCCATCCGTTCGTAGCCGCCCACTTCGGCGACCGTCACCGCCCACGCGTGGGCGATCCGGTCGGCGTCGACTGCCTCGAGCATCTGCGGGCCGAAGTCCCGGCGGGCGTCCGCCCAGCGACCCTCGATGATGCAGCCGAGGATCTCGATCGCGCGGTCCGCGGCACCCGGCAGGGTTTCCCGGCTCATCGGCTGGTTGGTCCGCGGATCGACCGGACGGCCGAACCGCTGGAACGCCGCCTGCCTCGTCGTATCCAGGACATCGCCGATCTCCCTCCAGCTGTAGCCGGCGGCCCGGGCCCGGTCCACGGCCGCCTGTATCGCGGCGGCCGCCGCGGCGGACAGTTCCCGCGCCGCCGTCACCACGTCGAGCGGGGAGCCCGTTCCGCGGTCGGCCAGCTCGCCGATGAGCCGCTGCGCGGCGTCTCGGACGGCGGCCGCGACCGGATCGAAGACGCCCGGCACGTCAGGCATGCCGTAAACATATTCATGACGATCGCGACTTGTCAATTGATTCTTTACGACCTCGGAGGTCTCTCGCTCCGCCCGTACTCGCGCGCGTCGACCGGCATCCCGGCAGCGGTCGTCGCAGTACTTACGCTTCCTGCCTTTCCCCAGTTGAACGGGCAGCGGACGCCCGCATGCGGCGCACGTCGTCGCTCCCGTAGCCGCCGCCATGACCCACCGCCTCGTATCAGCAACTAATTACGTGGGTTTCTACCGTACCAGAAAACTGAGCATCCAAGCGGAAATCGACCCACGAAAACACCGGAAATTGCGATGCGTGCTCAAATGAGCTGGCCGGCTGGGACCCGTCACGGGCTGGGGGACCTCTGACGCGCAGGTCCTCATCCCCCTGCTCGCCCGCTGAGGCACCGCGCAGCGCGATACTGGACCGTGCCCAATCCCGCGCTGGAGGCCATCGAGGCCACCGGTCTCACCCACCGGGTGATCCGGCACGGCCCGGTGAGCAGCCTGGCCGAGGCGGCGCGGGCGCGCGGTGTGACGCCTGCCGATGTGGTCAAGACGCTGGTGGTGCGCCGCGGAGAGGATGACTTCCTGTTCGTGCTCGTGCCCGGCGACCGCGCCATCTCCTGGCCGAAGCTGCGCGGGCTGCTGGGCGTCAGCCGGCTCTCCATGCCCGATGCCGAGGTGGCCAGGCAGGTGACCGGGTACGAACGCGGCACGATCACGCCGCTCGGATCGGTCAGGTCCTGGCCGGTGATCGCGGATGAGCGCGTGCGCGGACGCGAGATCACCCTCGGGGGCGGGGAACACGGTCTCGCCCTGGCGGTTGACGCCGACGAGCTCTTGCAGGCCCTGGTCGCGTCCGTGGCGGACGTCTCCGACCCGGAAGCAGTGACCTAAGCATCCGGCTGCCGGGGGCAGGGTCGCGGCGCAGGATAATGGCTGGGTGAACGAGCCGGAGGTCCGGATCAGGGCCGTCAGCGACGGTGATCGCCCGATGCTCGCGTGGCTCGTGGCCGAGCTATGGGGGTCGGATATCGTCGCGGTGCACGGCAGCGCCCTCCGGCCGGCCGAGCTGCCCGGGTTCATCGCCGAACGCTCCCACCGGGTGGTCGGGCTCCTGACCTACCAGGCGATCGGCGACGTCCTCGAGATCGTCACGCTCAACGCCATCGAGCGCCGGGCCGGCATCGGGACGAGGCTCATTGACGCGGCCGTCGGCAGCGCGCGGCGGTTCGGCTGCCAGCAGATCCGGCTCACGACCACGAACGACAACGTCGATGCGCTGCGCTTCTACCAGCGCCGGGGCTTCCGGCTGGCCGAACTCCGCCCCGGCGCGGTGGACCGGGCCCGGCAGCGCAAACCCGAGATTCCCCGGGTCGGCGACTACGGCATCCCGCTCCGCGACGAGATCGACCTCACCCTGCGCGTCTAACCCTGGTCAGGCGCCCTTGACCTGCCGCCCTCTCGTCCACACCGCGGTGACCCGGTCGGGGTCGGCGAGCACGCCGATGTCGGCCACCGGGTCGGCGTCCAGGGTGATCACGTCGGCGTCGTAGCCTTCGGCCAGCTGCCCGCTGCGCGGCGCCTGCGGTCCCAGCGTGAGCGGCGCGGTGGCGGTGGCCGCCTCGATCGCCTCCAGCGGTGACAGGCCCAGCTTGACCAGGTACCCGGGCTCCGCGCCGTTCGTGCCCCACGTGTTCGGCAGGTCCGGGCCGGTCAGCAAGATGTCGGTGCCCATCGCGATGGTGACCCCGTGCTCGTAGGCGCGCGTCACGGCCTGCGCGTGGATGTCCGCGACCAGCTCGATCTTGGCCACCGCGTAGTCCGGCACCAGGGCGATGTTCGCCATCAAGTCCTCGACCACCGTCCGCGTCGGGACCAGGATCGCGCCCGTTTCGCGCATCGCGTCGCAGCACTCGTCGTCCAGGTAGGTGCCGTGCTCGATGGTGCGCACGCCGGCCCGCAGGGCGGCCATGATCCCGGGCTTGCCGTGGCAGTGCGCGGCCACCACCCGGTCGGCGAGGCCCGCGACCTCCACGATGGTCTTCATCTCGGCCACCGTGAACTGCTGGTGGATCGGGTCGTCGACCTCGGAGAGCACGCCGCCTGACGCGCAGACCTTGATCACCTTCGCGTTGCGCCTGAGCTGCTCGCGCGTGGCCTTGGCGCACTCGTCGGGCCCGTCCGCCAGCCGCTCCATGCTCCCGTGCCTGGACAGGTCGTCCACCCAGGCCAGCGGGAAGGAGTGCAGGTCGCCGTGACCTCCGGTGGTGGACAAGATCGCGCCCGCGCCGTAGATGGCCGGGCCGTCCAGGACCCCCTCATCGACGGCGCGGGCCAGGTAGACGCCGAACCCGCCCACCTCGCGCACCGAGGTGACGCCCGCGTCGATGGCGGCCCTCAGGTCCCGAGCGCACCGGGCGGCGCGCAGCTCGGACGGCTCCAGCGTCACCCGGTTCAGGTCGAAGCTCCTGGCGCCCGTGAAGTGCCCGTGGCAATCCCACATGCCCGGCATGACCGCCGCCGCCCGCCAGACGGGTGCGCCGGGCGTCTGCGGCGCCGCCGCGGCCGGGCCTGCGTAAGTGATCCGTGGTCCGTCGAGGACGACGACCCCGCCGCGGACCGGCTCGCCACGCCCGGGAATCAGCAGCTCCGCCTCGATCCTGTGCATCGGCGCTCCCCACGTTCAGAAGTACGAAAGACCTCGGGCCGGCCCCGGGCCCGCCCACCATATCTTGACGTGCCGGTGCGTCCTCGGTCCATCATGGAAACCCGGACACGTTCACCAGGAGGCCCCAAGTTCCGGTCCACCAGATGCACTTTTCACCCACTGTGTCGACGTGTGCGCTGTCGCGAGCCAGGGTGATGCGCTATACAAGGACGTACGACTGTCCGGCAACCGGGTGCGTGCGCAGCGGGCCAGGCGGGAACTAGGGGCAAGGAAGCGATGCTGCCACACGATCGGGCCCAGCCCGCCGCGCAGGACAAGCCAAGCTTTGGTTCCCGGATCCTGCGCGCGCAACGGATGGCGCCCACCTGGCTGAAGGTCATCGTGATCGCCGTCGCGGTCCTGTTCTTCCCGGTGACGCTGGGGCTGATCATCCTCGCCGCCCTGGTTTACGCGGTCTTCTCCGTGGTCCAGGGGCGGCGGACCGCCGGCGCTTCTGCGTCGGTCGCGGTCTGGGGCCTGGCCGCCTTCTCGGGCCTGTACAGCGGGAACCGGACCTGGCTTTACGCTCTCCTGGCGCTGCCCGTGGCAGTGGCCCTGACCGCGCACGCCCGCCCGCTGGCGCGCTGGTTCGCGCCCTGCCGCACCGTGGCCTGGGTCCTGCTGTGGTCCGTGCCGGTCGGCGCGATCGCGCTGCGCGTCTGGCCGAAGCAGCCGCTCATCGGCACGGTCGCCGCCTGGGTGCTGGCCGCGGCCGTGCTCGGCTGGCGGGTGGCCAAGGGCGTGCAGGACGCGCGCATGCGCGGTCCGGTGACCGAGCCGGGCCGGCTCGGGTCCGGGGCCACGTCGCCCGTCTACCACCCGCCGGCTCACCAGGGCGGGGGCGGGCGCTTCGCCGGCCACCCGGGCGGCCCCGCGTACGGGGTCCGGGCCCAGGGCGCGGCGCTGCCCTACGCCGAGCACGCCGTGCGCGACCATACGGTCGGCGCGCCGAGGCAGCGCCCGCAGATCTCGCTCGAGGACGCCATGGCGGAGCTTGACGCGATGATCGGGCTGGCGCCGGTCAAGGAGCAAGTGCGCTCGATCTTCGCCTCCATCGAGGCGGCCAGGCAACGGGCGGTGGCGGGCATCACCACCGAGCGGCCGATGCGGCACTTCGTCTTCCTCGGCCCGCCGGGCACCGGGAAGACGACCGTGGCCCGGGTGCTGGCCAAGATCTTCTACGCCTTCGGCCTGCTGGAGATGCCGGAGGTCATCGAGGCGCACCGGGCCGACCTGATCGGCGAGTACCTGGGCGCGACGGCGATCAAGACCAACGAGCTCGTCGATTCCGCCCTGGGCCGGGTGCTGTTCATCGACGAGGCGTACAGCCTGGTCAACGAGGGCGACGGGCAGACCGACCGGTTCGGCGTGGAGGCGGTCCAGACCCTGGTCAAGCGGGCCGAGGACAACCGCGAGGACCTGATCATCATCCTGGCCGGGTACGAGAAGCAGATGGAGGGGTTCCTGGCCTCCAACCCCGGCCTCGCCTCCCGCTTCGCGACCCGGCTGAAGTTCCCGAGCTACTCGCCGGCCGAGATGATGAGGCTTGCCGGCTTCGCGCTGGACCGGCGGGGCGAGGAACTCGATTCGGACGCACGGCCCATGCTCCTGCGCATCTTCGAGGAGGTCGGCCGGCGCCGGATCACCGACGAGCTGGGCAACGGCAGGTTCGTCCGCAGCCTGATGGAGAAGGCTGGCCAGGCCCGCGACGTGCGCGTGATGGCCCGCGACGTCGAGCCCTCGCGCGAAGACCTGATCACGATCAGGGGCGATGACCTGGAGCAGGCGTTCGCAGAGCTCACGAGCCGGCTGCGCGGCTACGAGGACACGCCCACCGTCGAGGGCGCGTTCGCCGAGCTCGACGAGCTGGTCGGCCTGGACCCGGTCAAGCAGCAGGTCCGCGCGATCGCCGCGCAGCTGCGCGTGGCCAAGATCCGCGACACCCACGGGCTGATCAGCCAGCCGCCGGCCATGCACTTCGTGTTCACCGGCCCCCCTGGCACCGGGAAGACCACGGTCGCGCGCATCCTCGGCCGGATCTTCGCCGCGCTCGGGCTGCTGGTCAGGCCCGAGGTCATCGAGGCGCACCGCGCCGACCTGGTCGGCGAGCACCTCGGGTCGACCGCGATCAAGACCAACAAGCTCGTCGACTCGGCCATGGGCGGAGTCCTGTTCATAGACGAGGCGTACTCGCTGCACAACGACGGGTACTCCGGCGGCGACGCGTACGGCGCCGAGGCGGTCCAGACGCTGCTCAAGCGCGCCGAGGACGACCGCGACCGGCTGGTCATCGTGCTGGCGGGCTACCCGGAAGACATGGACAGGTTCCTGCGGAGCAACCCCGGCCTGGCCTCGCGGTTCAGCACCCGGATCACCTTCCCCAGCTACCGCCCGAAAGACCTGGTACATATCTCAAAGCTGCTGGCCGAGCAGGCCGGGGACGCGTTCGAGCCCGGCGCGCTCGACGCGCTCGGCGTGATCTTCGCGCACGCGTGCGAGGCCGGGCGGATCGACGAGCTCGGCAACGGCCGGTTCGCCAGGTCCCTGTTCGAGCGGGCCTGCGCCTCCCGGGACGTCCGGGTCGTCCGCCTGGGCGAGGATGCGACCGCGGCCGACCTCACCACGGTGACCACCGCGGACGTGGAGGGCGCTTACCGCGACCTGGACCCCCACACCGTCCCCGGCCAAGGGTAGGTAGGAGGCTACGCTCGGTCCCGTGAGCGAGGCGTGGGAATTCTGGATCGACAGGGGCGGCACGTTCACCGACATCGTCGCCCGGCGCCCCGACGGGCGCCTCGTCGCGCACAAGCTGCTCTCCGATAACCCCCGGGCCTACCGGGACGCCGCGGTAGCCGGCATCAGGCACCTGCTCGGGCTCGGCGCAGCAGAACCGGTTCCCGCCGAGCGGATCGGCTCGGTCAGGCTCGGCACCACGGTGGCCACGAACGCGCTGCTCGAGCGCAAGGGCGAGCCGACCGTCCTGGTCATCACGAAAGGCTTCGCCGACGCCCTGCGCATCGCCTACCAGAACCGGCCGCGCATCTTCGACCGGCGCATCCTGCTGCCCGAACTCCTCTACCAGCGCGTCCTCGAGGCCGACGAGCGCATCGGCGCCCACGGGGAGGTCATCACCAAGCTGGACGAGCCCGCGATCACGGACCAGCTCAAGCGGGCCTACGCCGACGGATTCCGCAGCGTCGCGGTGGTCTGCCTGCACGGCTACCGGTATCCCGAACACGAGCAGCGCATCGGCACCATCGCGCGCGAAACCGGATTCACCCAGGTGTCGGAGTCGCACCGGACCAGCCCGCTGATGAAGCTGGTCTCCCGCGGCGACACCACGGTGGTGGACGCCTACCTCTCCCCCATCTTGCGCCGGTACGTGACCGAGGTCGCCAGCGAACTGGCGGGCGTCCGGCTGCTGTTCATGCAGTCCAACGGCGGCCTGACCGACGCGGCCAGCTTCCGCGGCAAGGACTCGATCCTGTCCGGGCCGGCCGGCGGCATCGTCGGCATGGCCAGGACGGCACGCAGCGCAGGCTTCACCCGGGTCATCGGATTCGACATGGGCGGCACGTCGACCGACGTCTCCCACTACGCGGGCGAGTTCGAGCGCGAGTACGAGACGCAGGTCGCCGGGGTCCGGATGCGGGCGCCGATGCTGGCCATCCACACCGTGGCCGCGGGCGGCGGCTCGGTCCTGCACTTCGACGGCAGCAGGTACCGGGTCGGGCCCGACTCGGCCGGCGCCGACCCCGGGCCAGCCTGCTACCGGCGCGGCGGGCCGCTCACCGTCACCGACGCCAACGTGCTGCTCGGGCGGATCCAGCCCGGGTACTTCCCCGAGGTGTTCGGCGAAGGGTCGGACGAGCCGCTCGACGCGGACGCCACGCGAGCCCTGTTCCAGAACCTCAGCGAGCGGATCACCGCGGCCACCGGCGACCGCCGCGGCCCCGAGCAGGTCGCGGCCGGGTTCATCGAGATCGCCGTGGCCAACATGGCCAACGCGATCAAGAAGATCTCCGTCCAGCGCGGCTACGACGTGACCGAGTACGTCCTCAACGTGTTCGGCGGCGCGGGCGGCCAGCACGCCTGCGCCGTGGCCGACGCGCTGGCCATGTCGAAGGTGCTCATCCACCCGCTGGCCGGCGTGCTGTCCGCGTACGGGATCGGCCTGGCCG
>JBOHCK010000226.1:0-10172 GCA_050698755.1 Streptosporangiaceae bacterium
CGACAGTTTAGGTCATAGGCTAGCATGAAGATCAAGCCAGTGCGTCACGCCGTGTTGCAGCAGGTCAGGGCAATCCGACCGGGCCGTCAGCCCATCAAGATCAACTTATCCAGGAAACTGGGGCTAGTGCATGGCACGGGCTCTCCCGGCAGCGCGGAACGGGATCATCTCTCCGTTGCCCTCCAGTAGGTGGGCCAGCCCAGGTTGGTGTGCATTCCGTTGCGGGCCGGCTACAGCTGATCTGGCCATCGCGACCCCCTGTCCCGGAAACCAGCCCGGAAACCTCACACCGCGATCCTCCGTCAGACGCCTCTTCGCGATCGCGGATGAGTCGGCTCTTCCTGGGCAGTCGCCTCGTGGGGGAAGGAGGCCGGCATGAACATGGCCCTGGTGCAGGGTGCGGTATCTCCCATCGGCTTCACCGGAGCGGGGCTGATCTTCGCGCGCCGCGGCGCGATACGGGTGATGCGACCGGTGTTCCTGCGACGGATGGTGTTTACCACCGCGAAACGGGTAGCGGCCAGGTGGCGGTGATGCTGGAGGGAGGCGGCAATCCGGTGACGGTCGGGGGTGGCGGGCCAGACCGGCTGGCGGCCCGCGACGCCTTGACCGAGCTGCGGGAGGTGCTGCTGCCCGCTGGGCTGCCGGTGTTGCCGCAGGCCCGGATCGCGGCGCGGTACGTGCCCGCCGTGCGGGACGAGGCTGCCGGTGGCGCCTGGTTGGACGCGGTGCCGCTGCGGGGCGGCCTGGTGGCGCTCCTGGCCGGCGAGGCCGCGCAAGGCGGGGTGCCCGCCGCGGCGGCGATGGGCCAGCTCCGCGCGGTGCTGAACGAGCTGCTAGCCGCGATCCCGGATCTGGGGGCGGTCCTGGCGCGCGCGGACGCCTTCGCCGCCCGCACCCCCGCGCTGAGCGCGGCGACCCTGGCCCTGGCCGTGCTTGATCCGGCCAGCGGGACGCTGCGGTACGCCGTGTGCGGGCATCCCGCGCCGCTGATCGTCGGCCCGGGCGGGCGCACCCGTTTCCTGGACGGCAGCCGGGGCGGGCCGCTGGGGGCCGGGTCGCGGCTGCATCCCGCCGTCGCGGTCCTCGAGCCGGGTGAGCTGGTACTGCTCTACGGTGACGGGCTGATCCAGCGGCCTGGCCGCCTTCCGGCGGCGGCCCTGGGCGATCTGGCCCGTGTCGCCTCGGATGCGGCGGCGGACCGGGGCTGGCCCGCTGACCCGGCGGCGACCGCGGCCGACCGGGTGTGCCAGCGGATCGCGGAACTGGCGGAACGTACCGGGCCCGCCGATGACATCGCCGTGCTGGCCGCGCACTGGCCCGGCCGGTCCTCGCACTGCACCTGGAACTGCCTGCTCACCGGGCCAGCCTGAGCGAGGTTCGCCGCGAGTTCGGCCAGTGGCTGACCGGAATAGACCCGCTGGCGGCTGACCACGAAGCGCTGCGGCTCGCGCTGGGCGAGGTCGTCAGCAACGCCATCGAGCATGCCTACCCTTCCGGTCGCGCCGGCACGTTCGAGGTCGACGCCGAACTCACCCAGGACGGGCTGCTGGAGTGCCGGGTCACCGATCACGGAACGTGGCGCGAGCCTGGCCATGATGAGGACCGTGGCAACGGGCTGATGCTCGCCTCGTACATGGCTGCCGAGCTGATCGTGAGCCACCCGCCGCAGCCCGCCGGCGCGGTGCGCGGCTCCCGCGGCACCGTAGTCACGCTGCGACGCAGGCTGCTGCGGCTCGTGGAGCTGGCCCCGTCGGCCGGCGCTCGCGCCGTGATCGTCCCCTCGCGACCGCCGTTCAGCATCGATGTCTTCGCCCATACCGGTGGCGCCCGGGCGGTGGTGGCGGGGCCGGCCGACGGCAGCACCGCGGAATGGCTCGCCGGGCGCCTGCTGGCCGCCTGCCGGGGCGGCACCCTGCCGCTGACCGCTGACCTGACCGGGGTCACCCGGCTGGCCGGCGCCGGGGTGCAGGTCCTGTTCCAGGTGCGCGGCCGGCTGGCCGCCCACCGTCACGACCTGATCCTGATCGCCGTACCAGGCAGCCCGGTCGGCGCCGTGCTGGACCGGATGTGCCTGCCCTTCGCCGCCGCTTCTGTCGCCCCGCGGTAGGCCTGCGCTTCAGCCGCCGGCCAGGACCGCCTGGGCGGCGTCGATGCTGTCGTGGAAGGGCAGGTTCATCAGTGACATGGCGGTCCGCACCACGCTGCCGGGCGGGGCGACGACGGCCACCGGGGCCTGGCTGAGCAGCCGGTCCAGGACGGCGAATCCGGCGCTGTCGAAGTAGCCGACGCAGCTCAGGTCCACGACCAGGGCCGGAGAGGCGCGCTGGGCCAGGGCGTCGTGCAGCCCGCCCGCATTGGTGACGTCGATCTCGCCGCGGACCTGCACGACGGCGATGCCGGGCCCGGAACCGGCCGGGGAGGGCACGGATGCCAGCTCGAAACTCACGGTGCTCACCGCCTCCTGGTGGCTGCTGCGGGACTGCCGGTGCGGCAGGTGATCGTGACCCGGGTGCCGAGCGCGCCGCGGACGATCTGCACGTCATCGGCCAGGCCGTAGATGAGCGGCAGGCCGCGCCCCCGGCCTGCGGAGCGGCTGGCCTCTGCGCCGTGCACCCAGTCGCCGAAATCGCTCACCGTGACCTTGACCGCCTCGCCGTCGGCGAATGCCTCGAGCCCGACCATCCGGTCCGGGTCGCATCCGCTGCCGTGCTCGATTGCGTTAGCCAGCGCCTCCCCGGTGGCGAGGACGACCTTGCCCGCCTGTTCCGGGTCGGTGACCGGCGGATCGAGCCACTCGCGGAGCCGGCGGCGGGCCCCGGCCATCTCGGTGAAGCTGGCCGGCAGCGCGTCGACGTGGCAGGCCGCGGTGGTCCCGGCGGGCCGGACCGCCACCAGGGCGACATCATCTCCGTAGCCGCCCGGGCCGGCCATCCGTTCCAGGAGCGCGGCGCAGGCCGCGCCGGCCGGCAGCCGGGCACACCCGGCCGCGGCGGCGGCCAGTCGGCCGAAGCCCTCGTCGAGGGACTCACCGCGCCGCTCGATAAGCCCGTCGGTATAAAGGAGCAGCATCGACCCGGGCGGCAGCGCGGCGCGTTCGGCCGGGATGGCCGACGCGGCTGATCTGGCCGCCAGCGGGGCGCGACGGCTGCCGGTCAGGTAACGGACGTCACCGTCGGCGGTGACGATCAGCGGGTACGGGTGCCCGGCGCAGGTGTAGTCGACCGTGCCTGCCCCGGTGTCGATGATCGCGTAGGCGGCGGTGGCGAACGCCGCCCCCGGCAGGCCTCGGGCGTAGCGGTCCAGCAGGCCAAGCACCTCAGCAGGGTCAGCGGAAGCCAGCGCAGCGGTGGCCAGCGCGCTACGCAGCTGGCTCATGACGGCCGCCGCGTCCAGCCCGTGCCCGGCGACGTCCCCCGCCGACACGCCGGTACGGCCCGAGCCGAGCGCGGTCACCGTGTACCAGTCCCCGCCGACCCGCATCGCCTCCATGGCCGGCTGATACAACGCCGCCGCCACCGCCGCGGCCGAACCGGGCCCCGGGTCCAGCAGCCGTTCCTGCAAGGCGATCGCGATCTGGTGCTCGCGCTGCGCGACGCCGATCCGGGCCGCGGTGCGGGCCAGCATCGCCGCGGCCCGCCCCGTCACCTCCACCTCAGCCGGGCTGAACTGACGCGGTGACTCCCAGGTCAGGGCCACCGCCCCGATGACCGAGCCGTCCGGGGCGCGCAGCGGGTGGATGATGCTGGCCCGCGCGACCAGGGCGACCTCGGCGACCAGCTGGGCGTAACGCGGGCCTAGCTGACCGGTATCCGGCAGCACCATCGCCTGCCCGGTGCGGGCCACGTCGGCCAGGGGGACCGGCGCATCCAGCTCCATCAGGTGATAACGGTCGACCGTCTCGGCGCGCGCCTCGCCGCGGTAGGTGACGCGCAGCTGGCCGCGGTCCGCATCCAGGATCCCGGCGCGCGCCCCGGTGGCGCCCAGGCCGCACAGCGGGGAGGCCAGCAGCGCATCCAGCGCCTCCTCCACCGACCGGACGGCATTCAGCGCCGTGCCCAGCCCCGCCAGCGCCAGGCCACGGCGGGCTTCCAAATCGTCGCGGGGGGCACGCGAACGGTCCCGCCCCGCCGCCTCCAGCCGGGCAGTTACCCGGCTGACCAGGTCAGCGGAGCTGAACGGCTTGACCAGGTAGTCATCGGCCCCGGCGGCCAGCCCCTCCCCGGCCGCCTCGACGCCGGCCCGCGCCGACAGCATGAGCACCGGCAGCGGTGCCAGTTCCGGATCGGCGCGGATCGCGGCGATCAGCCCGAACCCGTCCATGACAGGCATCATTACGTCGGTGACCAGCAAGTCGGGCCGGGAGCGGCGCGCCACCTCGAGCGCCTGCCCGCCATCGGCCGCCGTCAGCACCTCAAAGCGGGCCTCGAGCACCCGGGCCACGTGCGCGCGCATGTCGGCATTGTCGTCGGCGACCAGCACCAGCGCCCGGGCCGCCGCCCCCGCCTGCGCGCCGCCAGGTTCCCCGCCGCTGGCCGCGACCCACTGCCGTGCCTCATCGACGTACGCGCTGCCCGTGATCTCCGCCGTCGGCCCGGGGGATGGCCCGGCTGTTGGCTGTGTGGGGGGCCGGACCCGGGCCTGCGGAAGCCGCGCGGTTACCGTCGTGCCCGCGCCGGGCACGCTGTCCACGCCGATCGTCCCGCCGTGCATCTCCACCAGGCTCTTCACCAGCGCCAGGCCGATCCCGGCCCCCTCGGCGCTGCGCCCTTCCGAGCTGGCCGCCCGGTAGAACCGCTCGAACAGGTGCGGAAGATCGTCGGCGGCGACGCCGGTACCGGTATCAGCCACCGACACTTCGATGTCACGGTCCCCGGCGGGACCGACCTGGACGGTGATCGATCCGCGGAAGGTGTACTTGAAGGCGTTGGAGACCAGGTTCAGCACGATGGTCTCCCACATCCCGGCGTCCACCTCGGCCCACGCCGGCTCGCAGTCCAGCGTGAGGCCGATCCCGGCCAGCCGGCAAACGTCGGCGAAGGAGGAGGCGATCCCGGCCGTCAGCGCCCCGATGTCGGTCACGGCCAGCTGCGGGCCGGCCTTGCCCGCCTCGATCCTGGAGAAATCCAGCAGCGAGTTGACCAGCCGCAGCATCCGCTGGCCGTTCCGCCTGATCATCTCCAGCCGCTCACTCGCCGCGGGGTCATCCGCCGCGGCGAGCAGGTCCTCCACCGGCCCGAGCAGCAGCGTCAGCGGAGTGCGGAACTCATGACTAACGTTGGTCAGGAACACGGTCTTGGCCCGGTCCACCTCGGCCAGCGCCTGCGCCCGGCGCCGCTCGTCCTCGTACGCGCGAGCGGTGGCCAGCGCCGCCGACACCTGGTCAGCCAGCAGCCCGCAGAACCCCCGGTACTGCTCATCCAGCGGGCGGTCGCGGTTCAGGCCCAGCACCAGTACCGCGCCCGGCTCCCCGCCGGCCGGCTCGCTCACCGGGACCACCAGCGCCTGCTCGGGGCACCGGTCCCCGAACCGGGCCTCGAGCCCAGGCAGCAGCGACCGCAGGCCGCCCGCCACGCGGAGCCCATCCCCGTCCCCGTCAGCCGCGTCGAGCAGCGGCGCCAGCGACTGCGGCAGCAGCCCCGCCGCCCTCGGCGTCACCCGGTGCGCCCGAGCCTCCTCCAGCGGACCATCCGTCAGGTAGACCGCAGCGAAGGGCAGGTCAGCGTCGTGGGCTGCGCACACCCCGACCGCGGCCGCCAGGACGCGGTCGAATGAGTGCGCGTCGAGCAGGGCGGCGGCCAGCGCATTGAGCGCCTGCAGGCGTCGCTCGCCCAGCACTTGCTCGGTCGTCTCGGCCACCGCGCAGAACACGCCCTCCACCCGGCCGTCCCCGCCCAGGATGGGGCTGTAGGTGAACGTGAAATACCGCTCCAGCCGACGGCCGTCGTTGACCAGCATCAGCAGCAGATCATCGGACCAGGTCGCCACCCCCGAGCGCACCACGCTGTCCAGCATCGGGCCCACCACGTCCCAGATGTCCCACCACACCTCGGCACCCGTCTGGCCGAGGGCAGCCGGATGCTTGTCGCCCAGCATCGGGATGTACGCGTCGTTGTAGACGAGACGCAGTTCCTCACCCAGCCACAGCACGATCGGGAACCGGGAGGCGAGCGTGGTCGCCACCAGCGGCCGCACCGCCGGCGACCATCCCGCCGGATCGCCCAGCGGATGCCCGGACCAGTCGAACGCCGCCAAGCGCTGGCCCATCTCACCGCCCAGCGCCGCGGCCACCTTGAGGTCAGCCGGGAGCACGCCGGTCACCGCTCGCCCGGGCGCAGCCAGGCGCCGGCGGTCTCGGCGTAGCTCATACCAGTCTCCTCGGGCAGAACTGGCTCGGCAGCCATCGGTCGCTGCCGAGGGGATCTGATTCGGGATTCGCCCTGGTCATCTACCGTACGGCGGCCTGGCTAAACCGTGGCAGGAGGCCGCCGCCGAGCGGTCCCACGAAATTCTCAAATCGCCCCAACTCTGTGAAGAGTAGCTGTTGGAATCCGCCCGGCGCAGTGTCGGCAAGGCGACACTAGATCTGTCCGCCAGGTGACTGACCCGGCGCCGCTGTTCCGGCAGGCTACCCGCAGCCGGTCAATCCCGGGCTGCCGCAGAACAGCGAAGGCCCGTCAGTCAGTCGATGGAGGCGCCACTGACCGGTGACCGCGCGGTGCACACAGGGGCCAGCGCGCGGCCGTGGCCGACTCCTGGCAACCAAATCAACGTCATCCGACTTGGAAAGCGGCAACGGCAGTTAAAGGACATGCCCTCCTGGATATGCATGATCTTTTACGACTCCTTCCGCTGCCGCAGAAAAGCGGGATTCCGGCGCACCCGCAACGGGCAGACCCTTTCTTCAATTACGCCGGCGACATTCAGGCGCCGACCATGCTCGTGATGCTGAAGGAGCCGTCCGACCGCGGGAGCAGGCCGAACCTCAGCATGGCGCTCACCACGCGCTGAAGCCGCGCGGGATCTACCCCGGTCGGGAAGCTCGGCAGCGAGAGGAACGCCGCGGTCTGCCTCGAGATCTGCAGGTACTTGCCCAGCGCCAGTTCCACGGCAGTCCGGTCCGTGTCTGCGATCTCCTGGCCCTGGGACAGAGCCCGGAGGAACGCGGCCAGCGTGTGCGGGTACTTGTCCGCCCACGCTTGCGTGACCGCGTACCCCTGGATCGGGAAGTCCACGGTGGAGCCCTGGTCCAGGTCGGCCAGCTCCTGGATGCCGTGCTTCTGCTCGTCGAGGCTGACGAACGGCTCGGGAGCGAAGGGCGCGCTGATCTTGTCGCCCACGAGGGAAGCGGCCACGGCGGGGAACGCCACGTTGCTGTCGAACTTCACGTCCTTCGGCGGGATCCCGTGCTCCACGAGCAGGGAGTCGACCAGCAGGGTGCCGATGTCGTCCGGGGCGTTGATCGAGATGCTCTTGTCCCTGAGCTCGCCGGCCGAGGTAATCGATGACCCGCTCCTGACGAGCAGCGTAAGGACGTTCGGCTGCAAGAAGGACGCCTTGACGACGATGCGCAGCTTCGCCCGGCCCGTCAGCTCGTTGTTGATGTAGGTCACGTAGTCACCGGTGGTGATGTCGTACCTGCCCTGCACCTGACCGTCGATTTCGGTCTGGGTGGTCTGCGCGGTCTCGATCGTCACGTTCAGGCCCTGCGCGGCGAACAGGTGGTCCATCTGGGCGACGTACAGGCCGGCCGAGTCGATGGCGGGGAACGCGTCCACGACGATATTCGGCTTCTCAGGGGCAGGCAGTCCCGCCCCGCCCCCCGACCCGCTGCATCCCGCGGCGACGAATATGAGCGCGACGGCCGAGGCCAGACTGGCCCCTTGGAATTTCATGGCTGCTCCAAACGACATTACGGGTCGCCGAGATGAACTCCGAGCGACTGGCTGAGCACCGCGATTGGCAGCCTCGAAATGCGTCGCGAGCATCATAACCACGCTCACCGCCGGGCACATAAGGAATCTCGCCCATTCGTAAGGAATATGTCACGAGGCGATCTGCGGTTACGCTATGTATTTATCATTTAGTGATAGAACCCTTAAAAAGGAGGCGAAGATAATGCCTGGTCAGCCTAATTCCGCGATCGGCCTAGCCCTGGCGAAGCAGGACGCCGCGGACGAAGGCCGCCTGCCCGGCGTGCTGCAGGCCGTCGGAGATCACGCTCACCAGCCGGACGCCGAGCGTCACCGGCGGGTCCCACCGCTCGTCGACGATCCGGGACAGGTCCGCGTCGGTGATGCCGGACACGAGCCGCACGGTCTGCTCGTGCACCGCGTCGTGGTACCCGGTGAGCAGGTCGCCCGACGCGACCCGGACCAGCGCCACCTCGCGCGAGCTGTGCCCGTAGCCCGTCTCGAGCACCCCGAACGGCAGCCCGAACGCGTCGCGGAACGACGGCCACACCTGCTCGGTCCCGAATGCGTCCGCGAGGTGGTCGTCCTGCACCCGGCTCAGGTGCCAGCACAGCCACGCGATCGAGTTGGCCGCCTCGTCCAGGCGGGCCGCCAGCTGCACCGCAGACAACCCCTCGACTGCGTGGTGAACACCCTCCCGCACCCGGCTGAACGCATCATTGAGAACTTCCGCAGTGGTCACATCGGCGAATTTACTCCGAACGAGCGTTAGTGCTCCCCCGGGGGACGCGAGGACCCTCGAGTGGACACGCCGCGCTCACCTGCCTACGTGTCCGCGCGGTCACCGTTGTCGTACCCACGAGGTAGCGTTCCCGACGTGTCCGCAGGCCGCATCCGGAAAGCACCCCCGGAACCCAAGGCCCACGCAGACCCCACGGCCACCGCAGACCTCAGCGAGACTGCGGGCACCGGTGAGGACGACGGGGGCTTGCCGTCCGTGCCCGTGCTGCTCGCGGCCGCGGTGGCCGGCATCGGCGGTTCCGAACGGCCCGGCCAGGTCGCGATGGCCGAAGCGGTCCGGCACGCCATCTCCTCCGGCGAGCACCTGGCCGTCCAGGCCGGGACCGGCACCGGCAAGTCGCTGGCCTACCTGGTCCCGGCCGTGCGGCACGCGATGACCGCCGAGGCCACCGTGGTGGTGGCGACGGCCACGATCGCGCTGCAGCGCCAGCTGATCGACCGCGACCTGCCTCGCCTGGTCACCGCGCTGAGGTCGCTGCTCGGCCGCGACCCGGAGTTCGCGATCCTCAAGGGGCGCCGCAACTACCTCTGCCTGCACCGGCTGCGCGGTGGGCTCGCGGCGCCCGAGGACCCGCAGGATTCGCTGTTCGAGCCCGCGGACAGCGGCCCCACGTCGCCGCTGGGCCGCCAGGTGAAGCGGCTGCACGAATGGGCGGAGCAGACCAAGACGGGAGACCGGGACGAGCTGGTCCCCGGCGTGCCCGAGGCGGCCTGGCGGCAGGTCTCGGTCAGCGCGCAGGAATGCATCGGCGCGCAGCGCTGCCCGTTCGGCTCGCGGTGCTTCTCCGAGCGGGCCCGTGAGGCGGCGGCCAAGGCGCATATCGTCGTCACCAACCACGCGCTGCTCGCGATCGACGCGACGTCGGACATGGACGTGCTGCCGCCGCACGACGTGGTGATCATCGACGAGGCGCACGACCTGGTCGACCGGGTCACCTCGGCCACGACCGGCGAGCTGTCCGGCCCCGCCGTGGACACCGCCGCCCGCCGCTCCGCCCGGCTGACCGAATCCCCGCTGGAGGGCTCGCCCGCCGTAGCCGACGGCCTGCGCCACGCGGCGGCCGCGCTCAGCGTGGATCTGGCGGACGCGCCGGCGGGCCGGATGGACGAGCTGTCCGACGCGCTGGCCGCGACGCTGAGGTCGGTGCACGAGGCGGCCGACGCGTGCTTGAAGGCGGTCCGGTTTAACGCGGGAGCCCTGGAGGAGGATCCCCAGCGGATGGGGACGCTGCGGATGACCCTGGCCTCGCTCGAGGAGCTGCACGACGTCTCCGGCCGGATCCTCGGTGCCTTCGGCGCCGACGTCGCCGGTCGCGGCGAGGTGGTCTGGCTGGACCGGCCGTTCAGCGACGACTCACGTCGACCCCCGACGCTCCGCGTGGCGCCGCTCGAGGTCGGCCCGGTGTTGCGGGAGCGATTGTTCCGCCAGCACACGGTGGCGCTGACCTCCGCCACCCT
>JBOHCK010000227.1:0-9881 GCA_050698755.1 Streptosporangiaceae bacterium
CATAGCCCGGGATGCACCCCCGTGGATCCTGATGATCGCCTCGGCAGGAGAGCACAGTGGCTCAGGGAACAGTGAAATGGTTCAACGCGGACAAGGGCTACGGGTTCATCGCCCCCGACGACGGCACACCGGACGTCTTCGTCCACCACTCCGCCATCGAGGCTGACGGTTACCGAAGCCTCCAGGACAACCAGCGAGTCGAGTACGACGTCACCCAGGGCGCCAAGGGCCCGCAGGCCGAGCACGTCCGTCCGGTCTGAGGGCCCGGCGTACCACGCCAGCGCGCACGCCGAGCCTTCCCGGTTGCGCCGGGCGCGGGCACATGCTGCGGTGCCAGGCTCGAGAACATCCGGCGGGATTTAGAGGGCGAGTATGGGTGACTTTTACGGAATCAAGCCCGGAACGATCCCCGGCTACGCCGAGGCCGGCGGCGGCAGATTCATAAGCGTGACGGACCTTCCGGGCCATACGGTCCGCAACATGGCCATGTTCATGGAGAAACTGCGCGGGATGTACACGGAAGACGCGCTGGCGTTCGAGGTGTGCGTGCGGCACGTCGCGTCCATGATCGAAGATCAGCGCCGGGAGGAGGGCAGGGTTGACCCGCGAGAAGACCCTGCCCCATGAGACTCAGTTCCTCCCGGCGACCAGGTACGGACCAGGGGTTTACCCAGGGGTGATCGTGCGCCTTGGATGCGATGGTTATGCCACGCCAAGCAGGGCGGCGCCGGGTAGCCGACAGACACGGAAAGTAACACCGGCTGCAGCCCTGTGGTAACGGGCTGTCAGACCCAACCAGCGGAGGTTCCAGATGACCGAGCTCCCACCGCCCCCAGAAGGAATTGTGCTGACCCACTTCATCGTCTCGGACGATGTCGAGCGCTCCCGGCGCTTCTACACCGAAGTACTCGGCGGCAGGGTGGCCTTCCCCGGAGACCCGGTCAATGTTGCGCTAGCCAACAGCTGGATCGTCATCAACTCCGGCGGGGACCCGACCGACGACAAGCCCACGGTCATCCTGGAGACGCCACGCGATCCCGACCGGGTCAGCAGCTTCCTCAACATCAGGGTGAAAGACATAGACGCCGTGTACGCCGAATGGAGCGCCCGGGGCGCTCAATTCCTCACGCCGCCGAAACAGCACCCGTACGAGAAGCGCTGCTACATCCGCGATCCCGACGGCCACCTGATCGAAGTAGGGCAGACCACAGACCCAGACGGCGACTGGTCACCCGCTCACTGGCCGTCGAGCACGCCCGCCGAGAAGTCCGAGTGAATGCCGAGATCACCCATAACTGCCTCACATCGACGGTAGCCAGTCCCCCGGACACCGAGTGACGGCACCGGAGGGGTCGAGCCACAGGTAGCGGTACTGCTGGTTCGGCTGGGGCCAAGTGGACGATTTACGTTTCGATATGATTACATAGAGCGATTGCGTGCAAACCCTGGGCTTACGGCCCGCGTCCACTATGTAGGTCCAGGACTCCGTCCTGGTCTGATTCCCCTCTAGACCCAAAACAGGTCAGGCGGCTGTTCCCGTTCTGATCAGCTCAGACAGCCGTACGCAGGGTACGGCTGTCTCAGGTTCCACGGGAGGAACTGCTTTATGTCCATCAAGAGCAAGGTGCTCGCCACGGTGGCGACGCTGGCCACCGTCGGCGGTGTCGGCACTGCGGGTGTGCTCGGCACCGCGATGGCCGCCACCGCAGCCACCACGGCCTGCGGCCCTACCTGCATCGACATCTTCAGCCAAGAGTTCGGCAACCACACCACGCCGAACTACATCCTTGATGTCCAGGGTCAGGGGCGGATCGGCCAGCCGGTCATCCTGTACTCAGTCAGCGTTAGCAACCCGGGCGAGGACTTCCGGCTGGCGTTGGATGGCACCGTGGCCGACCTGTACGCGGCCAAAATGGTGACCGCGGCCCTCGCGCTGCACTACGGCTGCATCCCCGGGGTCAACTTCCCAGACTGCTTCGGCCAGACCAAGTACGCGGTGAACGACCCGGCATTCGAGATCGAGTACACGCCCGGCGGCATGTACGGCGGCCTGTGCGTGGGCGTGGCCAGCACTGCCGTGCAGGGGGAGGGCGTGACACTGCAGGAGTGCGGTTCGTCCAAGACGGTGTGGGTGGTCGACCAGTACGACCAGCCGGTCGACTTCTTCTTCCACGGGTACGCCCCGGCGATCAACGGATCGGACACGAACTTCAGCCAGCCGTTCGTGCTGACCTACCCGCCGAGGGGCGTCCCGACCGGCATGCCGAGCCCGCAGCTGCAGGTTGACAACCTGTCCGGCTACACGACCGGGTTCCCGCCGGTCCTGAACTACCCCAGCATCGACATAAACCAGCTGTGGGGCGCGGACTACGGGGCCATCTGACCGGTTCCCTAGCACCGGAGCCTGAGTAAGTCCAGTGACGCCGGCCCTCACCCGGGGCCGGCGTCACTGCTATCTGCGCGGCGAACCCAGGAGCAACGGCCAGGGCCTTCCACGGGTGCGACGGCCTCGGTTGGTCAGCGATATTTGTTGCGTAGGACCGGCGCCCGCAGGAGACAAACCATGTATCGCACGGCGTACCGCACCCTCGAGGTCAACGGCTTGTTGGTCTTCTATCGCGAGGCTGGCCCGCAAGATGCGCCCACGATCTTGCTCCTGCATGGATTCCCCTCCTCGTCCCGCATGTGGCAGCCGCTGCTTGACCGGCTCGCCGACCGGTTCCACCTCGTCGCACCGGACTATCCCGGGTTTGGGCACAGCGACGCACCCAGCCACACAGAGTTCGCGTACACCTTCGATCACCTGGCCGCGGTAGTCGGCCATTTCACCGAGGCTCTTGGGTTGACCAGGTACACCCTCGTCATGCAGGACTACGGCGGCCCGGTGGGATTCCGGCTCGCGATCGCTCATCCCGAACGGCTCGAAGCGCTCATCGTCCAGAACGCCGTCGCCCACGAGGACGGTCTCGGTCCGCTGTGGAAGACCCGGCGAGAGTTCTGGGCTGACCGCCAGACCCACGAGGCCGCACTGCGGGAGAACTTCTTCTCCTTCGCGGCGACGCGGCAGCGCCACGTCGGAACCAGCCCGAACGCGGAGAACTACGACCCGGATCTGTGGACCGACGAGTTCGCCTTCCTCAGCAGGCCCGGCCAGCAGGACATCCAGGCCGATCTGTTTTACGACTACCGCACCAACGTCGCGAGCTATCCCGCCTGGCAGGACTGGCTCCGCAAAAACCAGCCGCCTCTGCAGGTCGTATGGGGCCGCTACGACCCCTCGTTCCAGGTCGAGGAGGCCGAGGCATACCGCAGGGACGTGCCGGACGCCGAGGTGCACGTCCTCGACGCCGGCCATTTCGCCCTCGACGAGCAGCCCGACGTGATCGCCGACCTGACCAGGAAATTCCTGCAGCGCCGCTGACCGGCCCGCGGCACGATGAACGGGCACAGCAGTGACACGAAAACCCCTGGCGCCCACGGCCCATCGGGCCAGGGGGCAAGGCCCGCAGCGGGTTCCGCCGGGTTAGCCCCGCCACCACGCCCAGGTCGGGCCGCCCTGGGGCCAGTGGATGATGTACAGGTCCACATAGTCGACCCCGAGCCGCTCCAGGCTGCGCCGGGCCTCCGCGACCGGGTCCTTCCGCCCGGGGAAGAACTTTGTGGTGACGAACACCTCCCCGCGCGGGACCCCGCTCTCGCGCAACCCCTGCCCGACGCTGTCTTCGTTGCCGTACGCCTGCGCCGTGTCGATGTGCCGGTACCCGAGCTCGAGCGCCCAGCGGACGGCGTCCACGCACTCGCGGTCGTTAGCCACCTGCCAGACACCGAGTCCGACCAGCGGGATCTCGTTCCCGTCCGCCAGCACGCGGGCCTTACCGTCTGCCGTCACCACATCGGTCGACATCGCATCTCTCCTCGACTGGGCTAAACGCTCCCGGTCACTCAGCTGTTTCCAGATGCGGTCAGCATCTTGCCGGCGACCGAACACACTGTGCGCTTTCACCTGTCCCGCCAGGGACTCGGGCGGCACAATGCACTGCATGACCGAGCAGACCTCCGAGAATCCCATCGTGATCGTCGGCGGCGGCCTGGCCGGCGGCAACGCGGCGGTGACACTCCGGGAGGAGGGTTTTGCCGGACCTGTCGTGCTCATCAGCCGGGAGCCGACTGTTCCCTTCGGTCGCCCGCCGCTGTCTAAGACCTACCTGCGGTCGGAGGAGGAGCTTGACGGCTGGTACGTCAGGCCGGCTGGCTGGTACGCCGATCACGATGTGGAGCGTTGCAGCGGTACCGTGGCGGCCGTCGATCCCGCCGCGCACACCGTCACCCTCGACTCGGGCGGAGAGCTTGGCTACCACAAGGTCCTGATCGCCACCGGAGGACGCAACCGGCGGCTGGGCATCCCCGGGGCTGGCCTGCCCGGGATCCACTACCTGCGTACGGTGGCCGAGTGCGACGCGATCAAGCAGGAGGCGGTGCCGGGCCGGCACGCGGTCGTGATCGGCATGGGGTTCATCGGGTGTGAGGTCACTGCCTCGCTAACCCAGCTCGGCGTCCGGGTGACCACGGTCTTCCCGGGCCAGAACCCGCTGGACAGGGTCCTGGGCGGCGAGGTGGGCGCGCTGATAGGCGGCATCCACCGCACCAAGGGCGTCGAGCTGCTGCCCGGGGACCAGGTCACCGCCTTCCAAGGCGCCGAACGACTGGAGGCGATCGTGACCGGCACCGGTCGCCGTATCGCGTGCGATTTCGTCGTCGCGGGCATCGGTATCCAGCCCGATATCCCGCCGGTGCCGGTCGCGCAGGACAACGGGATCCTGGCCGACGAGCTGTGCCGAGCCAGCGCGCCCGATGTCTACGCGGCCGGCGACGTGGCGAACCATCTCCACCCGCTGTTCGGGCGGGTCCGGGTCGAGCATTACAACAACGCGGAGAAACAAGGCAAGGCTGCGGCCCGGTCCATGCTCGGCTCCTCGGCCCCCTACGACTACCTGTACAGCTTCTGGTCCGATCAGTACGAGCACAAGATCGAGTACGTCGGTCACGCCGACAGGTGGGACGAGTTCGTTATCCGCGGCAGCGTGGCCGACGCCAAGCTGATCGGCTTCTACCTGGTAGAAGGGGTCGTGCGCGCCGCCGTCGGCCTCGACCGCGGCGGTGATCCCGAACTGGACCTCGACGGCGAGATGGCCGCCTGCGCCCGGCTCGTCGCCGCGCAAGCCCGGCCGGCTCCGGCCGTGCTCGCCGGCGAGCACACCGACCTCTGGTCGCTGGCCCGCGACTGAGACGCCAACTAGGCGCGCGACTGAGACGCCAACTAGGCGTTCGAGAACAGCGGGATGTTCGCCCCGCTGACCGGAGCCAGGGGGCTGTCGAGCAGCGCGACGATCAGCTCCGCGACGTCATCCGGGGTCAGCCCCGGGCGCAGCGCCGGGTTAGCCCGGCGCAGCATCTCGGTGTCGACTGCGCCCGGACTCAGGCAGATGGCGCTGATGCCGTACTCCTTGCCCTCGACCGCGATCGCCTCGGTGAGGCCGATGACCCCGTACTTGGACACGTTATACGCGGCCAGCCCCGGGAATTTCTCGGTGGCGTATATGCCGGACAGCGACGCGATGTTGACGATCCGGCCTTCATGAGCGGGTGTCATGGCGGCGAGCGCCGCCCGGCAGCACAGGAACGTACCTGTCAGGTTGACCCCAAGCGTTTCGTGCCAGATCGCCGACGTCGTTTCGGCGAACCGCGCGGGCGTCAGCACCCCGGCCGCGCAGACTAGCGCGCCAAGCTGGCCGATGCGCTCGACCTCCGCGAACAGATGGCCGACGCCGGCTTCGTCGCTCACATCTGTGGGTATCGGCGTGGCCCGGCCGCCCGCGTCCCGGATGCGGCTGGCCAGTCGGTCCAGGGCCTCACCGTTCCGGGCGGCCAGCACGACGTGAGCGCCGGCCGCCGCCACGGCCGCAGCGGTAGCCGCCCCGATCCCGCGGCTGGCACCCGTGACTACCGCCACCCGTCCGGTCAGCCACAACTTACTCATCGCTCACCCTCCGGTACAGACGCTCGTGTGCGTCGAGGCTTAGTTCCAGGTCGAGCCGGGTCTCGGCGTGCTCACGGCAGGCTGCCCGTGAAATCCCGGGCACCTGGGCCACCGCTTCGACGGCGGCCCGGATGTCATCGGGCGGCACCAGGAAACCAGTGACGTGGTCCGCGATCACCTCGGAGAGGCCGCCGCGCCGGAACGCGACAACGGGAGTCCCGCACGCCTGGGCCTCGGCGGCGGCCAGCCCGAAGGGCTCGTCCCAGCGGGCGGGATACAACACCACGGCCGCCCGGGCCATGGCCTGCCACAGCGAGGTCCTCGGTATTCCCTGGTGCACGGTTACCCCTGGCCAGCCTCGCCGCGGGTCGATCTGCTCCCGGTTGTAGCCGGCGTCGTAGACATCGCCGTAGACGTCGATCGGCACGCCTGCCGCGCGGGCGATGTCGATGGCCTCCGCGGCGCCCTTCTCCGGGCTCAGCCGGCCCGCGAACAGCGCGCCCCGGCCGGCCGTGTCCGACCAGGGAATGACGCGGGTGGACGGGTACGGCGGCAGGACGGCGTCGACGGGGACGACCCGGCGCCAGGCGCAGGCCTGCGAACTCGATACGGCGGCCACCGCCGGCGGCCTACCGCTCCGCGCTGCCTGGCGGAGCGCCGCGGACAAGGCGTCGTCGGGCGGCAGGTGGAGCGTGTGTACCACCGGTGCCCGCAGCCCAGTCGCGAGCCGCACGGCGGGAGCGTCGAAGGCGTGATTGTGGATCACGTCATACCTGGTTGCCTGCATGGCCATATAGGCGGTGGCGAAAGCCGATTCGGCCGCCGAGGTCGCCGAAGCCGCCGAAGCTTCATCACCGGCTTGGCCTGCGGTTGGCCCGAACGCCCGGTAGAGCGTGCCCGCCAGAGACCGGGGATCGATTCCGGTGTCGATCACCTCGACGCCAGGGATCTCCGATCCGGCGGCGGCGTAGACGTGGACGTCGTGCCCGCGGCCGGCCAGCCCGCGGGCCAGGTCCGACACGAAGGCCTGCGAACCGCCGCGCTGCGGCTCACGGATGGCCGTCACCAGCGGCGCCATGATCGCGACCTTCATCCCGGCTGCACCTTGAACGCCAGGTCTCGCGGGGGGTTGATGCCCAGTACCTCGAAGGGGACCATCCGCGTTCCGAGCCGCCGCACCTCGCCGGCCGCCCTGGGGAAGAAGACCTCGGCCAGCTCCACCGCCTCGCGGTAGCTGCCGAACTCGACCGACATCGGCCCGGGGAAGTTGACGTACCTGTAGCCGCGCGCGGTCAGCCAGCCGAGGTGATTCGGCCAGAGGATGGCCACGCAGCCGCCCGGCCGGCACACCCGCTCCATCTCGGCCAGCCCGGTCTGGCCGCCGTGTCCCGCGGCGGGGGTGAAGGCCGAGCAGGCGACGACCAGGTCGGCGGAATCGTCGGGCAGCGGCAGCTGATCGAAGAACCCGTGGACTACGCGCGCCCGCTGGCCATGGTCGGCCGCCGCGAGCTTGCGCCTGAGGATCAGGCGCATCGGCCGGGCGGGCTCCACCGCCACCACGTGCTGCCCCCGGCCGATGAGCTCCATCGTCAGCCGCCCGGTGCCCGCGCCTACCTCGGCGATCCGGTCCACGCCGCACGGCAGCCAGCCGACGATCCCGGGATGGAGCCGCTCGGCGCTGGCCAGCCGGTCATAAAGCTCCGGTTCGAGCCGGTACAGCAGCTCCCAGGCCAGGATCACGTCGTTCTGCGGATCACCGTCCCCTTGCGGGAGGAACCGGCTCGCCTCCTCGGGAGTGAACACGCCCAGGTCTGCGGCCGTATACCGCCTCCGCAACTCCAGGGACGGGCCCTCCCGGGCCGGAGCCTCAGGTCTGGCCAACGACCTCGGCCCAGTTCTTGTCGGTTTCCCAGACCCGGACCGACCGCAGCAACCCATCGGGGAGCTCCGGCCGCAGCCGCTCCCAGAACGCGTCGGCCAGGTTTTCCGCGGTCGGGACGCGCCCCTTGAGCCACGGGACATCGGTATTCAGGTTGCGGTGATCCACGTCGCGAAGGATCTGCGTGGTGATGACGTCCGACAGCAGTTTCAGGTCCAGGACATAGCCGCTGGCCTGATCGATCTCGCCGGCCACGACTACCTCGAGGACGTAGTTGTGCCCGTGCAGGTTCGCGCACTTCCCGAACAGGCGAAGGTTCTCGGCATCGGACAGGTCCGGGTCATACAACTGGTGAGCAGCATTGAATGATTCGCGCCGACCGACCAGAGCGGTCATCAGCCTCACCCTCTTTCGAGAGTTTTACTTCCGACAGACAGGTCAAGTTCGGTCCCGCAGCCTCCATGTCTCTGACAGGTAGGTAAACGCCGTCCAACCTGTGAGTCCTTAGTTCGAGCATAAGGTGCCGACTCGATCCGATGGCCAGGCACATGTACGCCGCCAGGATCCGGGCGCACGTCGACGGCACCGCGGTACTTGGCATCATGGGCCAATGGCGGAGACGATTGGTTCCTTTGCGGCCCTTGGCGACAGCTTCACCGAGGGGCTCAACGACAAGCGCCCCGACGGCGGCTCCCTCGGCTGGGCCGACCGGACCGCCGAGGCGCTGGCCGTCGGCGGAAACCGGTTGCGAGGCGAAGAAATACACCATGCCGCGCGGCCCGCCCCAGCCCAGCCGCAGCACGATCGTGTAGGGCAGGTGCAGCTCGTACCGGCTGCGCCGGTCCGGCGGGCCGGCCTGCTCATTGCCGAACACCGGGAACTCCTCGCTGTTGACCGCCTCCGGGCGGACGATCTGATACCGCAGCACGTGCCCGTCGGCGTCCACCTGGTGCCGGGGAACCACCGGCCGTGACGGATCGCCGAGCAGCCCCGGATGAACCCAGGGGAAGTGCCCGAAGTCGGTGAAGTTCTCCACCTGGCGGGCCGCATCGCAGCGCCACCGGTACGGCCCGGCCGCGACGATCACCCACTCGCCGGCTTCCAGTTCGGGGACCTCAGGCAGCGGCCACCGGGGCTCCTCGAGCGCGACCCAGATAAGCCCGTACCGTTCCTGTACGCGGAAGGCCGGCACCCTGGCCTTGGCCGGGACCACCGCCGGATCCTCCTTTTGCGGGATCGCCACGCACCGGCCATCGGCGGCGTACCGCCAGCCGTGATAGGCGCACACCAGTTCGTCGCCCTGGATCCACCCCAGCGACAGCGCGGTGCCGCGGTGCACGCACAGATCGGACATCACCCGCGGCGCTCCGCCGGCTCCGCGCCACACCACCAGCGGCTCACCGAGCAGGTCGGCGCGGACCGGGCGGTCAGCGACCTCACCGGCGAACGCGACGGGATGCCAGCACGCACGCTGCGCGGCCGGGTCCGCAAACACTCCAGGAGAATCCATCACCACCCCCATAAGGTAGCTGGACCTCGCGTCTTCCAGGTTTCTGGAAGATCGGTCTGGGATGGAGTGGAGCGGTGGATGACCACATATCGTGAAGTCGTCATTTCCGCTATCTCTACGTGACGGTGCCAGGATTCGATGAGTGACGATTGGCAGGGCTGGTACCAGTCCGGTGGTCAGCCGACCGAGACTGAGCAGGGTGGCGCGGGGGGCACGGCCGCCACGGGCCGGGCCGGGGCGTGGCCGAGCCAGCCGCCGGCCCGCTCCATACCAGGCGAGCTCGAGCCAAAACGGTCGGACCGGGGCGGTGGACGGGGGCGCCGCTGGCGGTTCTGGGGGCAGCCGGGGCGGCGCGGCCGGCGGATCGCGCTGATCCTCGGCACGGTGGTGGTCGTGCTGATCGCGGGCGTCGCCGGAACCTACTTCTGGCTGAACGGCAAGCTGAACAAGTCCGT
>JBOHCK010000228.1:0-9842 GCA_050698755.1 Streptosporangiaceae bacterium
CGGCAGCCCCGTCATCAGTCGCCCGAGCGAGACGGGATTGGCGCCGTCCACGTCCTTGGCCGGGTCGATCGCAGCGGCCAGTTCGGCCAGCCGCGCCCCGCCCGGCAGCGGGGTCTGCAGGATGATCCCGTGCACCGCAGGCTCCCCGCTCAGGGCGACGAGGGCCGCCTCGATCCTGGCCGCGGTGGCCTCCGCGCTCTCCGACGCGTCGGGGGTGAGGTCGGTGACGTCGCAGGCGATACCGGCCTTGCCGGCCGCCGTCGTGATCTGCCTGACGTACCAGGCGGTGGCCTCGTCCGCGGTCGCCATGACCACGGCCAGGCGCGGCGCGCGCCCCAGCGCGGTGAGTTCCGCCGCTTTCTCGGCGGTCACGGCCCGGATGTCCGCCGCGAGCTCCCGCCCGGACAGTAGCGTCATCGGCTGATCTCCTCGCGGACCGCGGCGACGACCCGGTCGGCGCGTTCGATGATCTCGTCGGTGATCGCGGCCGTGGCCCTGAACTCGGCGGCGAGCGCAGGGTCCTTGATGCCGCGCAGGTTGACCTCGATGTTGACCCGCGCGGTGACCGCGGCGGCCCGCGCGGCCTCGGCGGCCGCGGCCACGTCCGTGATCACGTTGCGGTTGCCGGCCGGGAGCAGTTCCTCGGTCAGGTCGGCCAGCAGGCGCGCCAGCCGCACCACGTGGGCCGGCGGCCACGCCGCCCCGGCCACCGCCGCCGCGATGGCGGCCGACCGCGCCTCCTTCTCCTCGCCGGTGTCCTTCGGCAGCCGGTAAGCCTCGGCCACCGCCCCGAACGCCGCCGCATCGGCCTCGGCGAGCGTCAGGGCCTCGTCCCTGAGCTTGTCGGCCTGGGTCACCACACGCCCCATGAGTCCGGCGTCGTACTTGGCCCCGTCGCTGTACCTGCCCACCATGGCGAGCAGCGCCGCCGCCTGCGCGGCGTGCAGGGCGGCGGTGGCGCCGCCACCGGGGGCGGGCACCCGGTCGGCAAGCTGGCCGAGGAAGTCCTCGATGGTCTGGTCGCGCATTCCCGTGAGATTACCTGGAGCGGCGGGCAGACCGTACAGTTGGCTCATGCGCGGTTATACGCAGGAAAAAGACGCCTACCTCAGGCGGTTGCGCCGGATCGAGGGTCAGGTGCGCGGCCTGCAGCGCATGGTCGAATCCGACACCTACTGCATCGACATCCTGACCCAGGTGTCGGCCGTAACCCGGGCTCTGCAGGCCGTCGCGCTGGGCCTGGTGGAAGACCACCTGGGCCACTGCGTCACCCAGGCCATCGAAGAGGGCGGCCCGGAAGCCACCGAGAAGGTGAAGGAAGCCTCCGAGGTGATCGCCCGCCTCGTTCGGTCCTGAGAGTTCTCCTGACGTCTGCTACTCCGTGTAATGTTGCACTACTCTACGTGGCGACAACAGGGGAGCAGCATGCGTCACCGAAGGCGCCTCGCGGGTCCGGCCGTCGCGGTCGCCGCGGCGGCCCTGGCCATATTCGGGCCGCCGGCCAGCGCGAACGCGGCGGTGACGTGGACGCCTGCCGCCGCGACGGGCGACAGCAACCTCCTCACCGCCATATCGTGCGTGAGCCCGGTGTTCTGCATGGCGGTCGACGACCAGGGCACCGTCCTCACCTACAACGGCTGGACCTGGCGCAGCGCCACCATCGACAGCGGTAGCCGCCTCAACGCGCTGTCCTGCGTCACGGCCAGGTTCTGCGTCGCCGTGGACAACCACAGCAACGCGCTGGTCTACGACGGCAGGACGTGGCGGACGACGCCTAACGCCGATGGTGACAACCCCATCAACGGAGTGTCCTGCGTTAGCCGGGGCTTCTGCATGGCGGTAGGCAGCGACGGCAGCGCGGCCCTGTTCGACGGCCGGACCTGGAGCACCGGCGACATCAACGGCGACCGCGCCAACCTCGCGGTGTCCTGCGTCACTCGCACCTTCTGCGCCGCGGCGGACGGCCAGGGCAAAACGATGGTCTTCGGCGGCGGGTCGGTCGGCAACTGGACCGGGTTCCAGATCGACGGCAGCAACCAGCTCAACTCGGTGTCGTGCCCCAGCGCGAGGTTCTGCGTAGCGGTGGACAACGACGGCAACGCGGTGACCTACGACGGCTCGGCCTGGAGCGTGGCCATCGGAGTCGACGGCCGCACCGCCATCAACGCGGTGTCGTGCTCCAGCACGAGGTTCTGCACGGCGGTAGACGACGAGGGCCACGCGCTCACCTACGGCGGCTCCGCCTGGAGCGAAGCCGCCGGCATCGACGGCAGCACCGCTCTCGAATCTGTGTCATGCGCGGCCTGGAGTTTCTGCGCCGCCGTGGACGGCAGCGGCAGCTACCTCCTCGAGGTAACCGTGCCCTTCTGGCCCCTGCGCCTGGCCGCCTAAAACCTATCCGGGCACGGCCAGCTTCTTCAGCCCGGCCACGATGTCCTCGTGCACCACGTCCGGCGCCTGTGTCCCGTCGACCGCGAACATCCATTCCCGGTCGGCGTAGTACTCCAGCAACGGCACGGTCTTGTCCAGGTAGACCTGAAGACGCCGCTCGATGATGGCCTCGGTATCGTCCGAGCCCCGGCCCCGCGCCAGCAGCCGGCGGACCAGTTCTGCGCGGGGTACGTCGAGGTGGATCGCCGCCTGCACCTCCGCGCCGAGGGAACGCGCCGTCGGGAAGGAGGCTTCGGCCTGCTCCACGGTGCGCGGGAACCCGTCGAGGACGTACCCGCCCGCCTCGACCGCGGCAACGACGGGCTTGCGCAGCATGTCCATCACGACGCTATCGGGCACCAGATCGCCGCGGTCGAGGTAGGACTTGATCGTCCGCCCGAGCGCGGTCTCGTCCCGGACGTGCTGTCGCAGCAGGTCACCGCTGGAGATGTGGGCGATCCCGAACCGTTCGGCCAGCTTGGAGGCCTGCGTGCCCTTGCCGGACCCAGGCGCGCCGATCAGCAGAAGGCGCATCAGATCACCTCCGCCGCACGTGACGCCATGGATGAAACGCCACCCTAACAGCCGCACTCTGTTTTGCTCTCGCGTCCCCTGACCGTCGGCTGTTTTCCGCCGGGCGCAAAAACCGTAAAACCTCAGCGCCGTCGGCGACCCTAATGACCAGACCGCCCCGTGCTGGGTGGAGATCAGCCACGACGGCCAGTTCCTGTTCGCCGTGAACACCGGGTCCGGCAACCTCTCCAGCTACCGGATCGCGGCGGACGGCGAGCTGACCCTGCTCGGGAGCACCCCGGTGTCCGCCAAGGGCGCCGGTGCCGTCGACGCCCGGCTCAGCCCCGATGGCCGGTACCTGTATGTCGATGAGAGCGCGGCCGGCGTCGTCGCCGCGTTCGCCGTACGCGGCGGCAGCCTGGCCCAGCTGGCCAGCTCCCCGACCTCGCTGCCCGCCGGCGCGACCCCCGCGGGCATGGTCGTCACCTGACCATCCCGCCTCGCCGGTCGGAGCCGCGATCAACCCCGCGGCTCCGACCGGCGGCTAGCCCTCCGGTAGAGGACCAGGACCCCGACGAGGGCGGCGAGGATGAGTCCGCCGAGCACCATCAGCGCGATGGCCCACGCGGGAACCCCGTTGTCTGGCAGCGTCGAGTACGCGCCGTTGCCCGTGTGGATGGTCTTGGCCGGAGTCGGAGCGATGGCACCGACGGTTCCCGACCAGGTCACGGTATGCCCGGCGTCATCACGCAGGCTGACCGTGCACGGAAACTCCCCGCTGCCGAGCCCGGGTGCGTTGATCGGCAGCACCGCCTGGCCGCCGGGCAGCACCGTGTCGATGATGACCCGGAACCGCCGGTCCTGGCCTGCCACGCGGCACGAGACCGTCCCGCTGGCCCGGGCAAACGTCTGGCCCGTGTTACGGACGTGGACGTACAGGCGGGGCAGGGACCCGATGGAGCCGGCCGTGACGGTGGGAACCACCAGCCGAGTCCGCAGCCGCGCGAGCGAGCCGACGGTGATGGCCACGCCGACGGTGACCTGGTCGACGACGATGACGTTGACCGATACGTGCCCGTGCGACCTGAGCTGGACCGAGTGCGGCGGGGCAGCGGCCACCACGGTGATGCCGGCCAGGTACTGCCCAGGCCGCGTCCCGGCGGGAACCGCGACCCGGAACCCGATAGCCCGGCCGGTGCCAGGGACCAGCGTGACCGTGGCGGGCAGCCCGGTCACCCAGCAGCCGACGCCCGTGCACGTCCGCGAGAAGCTGCCGAACGCGCTGCCCGAGTTCGCCGCGGTAATACCGCGTGACGTGCCGACTCTCAGCCGTTCGGTCCTGCTTCCTTCGTTGCTGACGATCGCGATGTCCTGGGCCGACCCGCCGGGCTCGATGGTCAGGTTGAAGTACGGGCGCGGCTGGCCGGCCGCGGTGGGCACCGGCGTGAGGCCGAACGACACGCCGCCGGGCGGGCTCCCCAGACTGGCGCTAGCGGGCGCCAGCCCGGTCACCCCGACGACCCCGACGACCCCGACGACCACCGCAGCCAGGCCGAGGCGAACGCCGCGGCGCCGCCGATGGACAGTTCCCGCTAGCCGGGGCACGACACACCTTCCTTCTTTCATGGTCCTGACGCGATGGCCACGGTCACCGTCGAGGTGTAGGCGCCCCGCCAGGCGTTGCCCGGAACCTTGACCCACCAGCCGAAGGGATCGGCTGCGGTTGAGCCGCCGAGTAGGATTCCCCCGAGGCCGCTGTCTGCCGACGCCGCGTAGATGCTGACCGGCGACGGGGACGACGCGGCGGTCGTAACCGCCACCGGATAGGTCACGGCGTCGTCCGGCGGTAGGCAGCTCAACGTGCACGCCAGACTCGGTGTGGTGCTCGCGGTGATCGACGACACGGCCCCGGTCAGCACGAAGGTGCCCGTATCGGGCAAGGTGTGCGCGCCGTTGGTGAAGGTGGTGGCGGAGATCGTGACGTCCCAGCCGGCGCCGGTGAGGGTTTCGTCGCTGACCGCGAGCTGCTCGTCGCCTGAGACCGTGTCGGCGACGCTCTGGTTGATCCCGTTCAGGGTGACGGCCCAGGTCAGTGAGCCAGGCGCGGTTACGGTCAGCGGACCGGTGAGGCTCACGCCCGCCGTGACACCCGAGGCGAGACCAGTGCCCACGGTTTCTGTGACGATCTCCGCGGGGTACACGCCGGCCGTAGCGGTGTTGGTCAGCCCGTTGACCTGGATCGAGACCGCCGTACCGGGTAGGAGCGAGGTGAGGGAGATGCCCGAGAACGTGATCGTCGTCCCCGACAGCGTCACCGATTCGCCGAGGAACGCGGGGCTAACGGTGCCGAGCGTAGGGGTGCCGGCCGTTCCCGGCGGAACAGTCATCGTGGCCGACGTCATGACGCCCAGCAACGCCGTGGTGAACGTGTACGTGTAGCTCACGCCCGTGGCGCCGATCGCTGTGGACGAGGCGGACCAGCCCGGAGTGGTGAGCGCGGTGGCGGTGAAGGTGACCGTTCCCGTGGTGCCGGTGTCGACCGCGCCCGAACTGCCCTCGGTGGTGATCGTCGAGGTGGAACTGCCGGCGGTGATGCTGTTGGTGAGCCCGTTGACCTGCACCGAGATCGCCTCGTTAGAGATGATCGTGGCCGACGTGAAGGAATAGGTGAGCGTGGTCCCCGACAGCGTCACGCTGCCGCTCGCGATGCTGGCCGGGCTGGCCGTGCCCACGGACGGGGTACCCGCCGTCCCGGTGGGAACGGTCATGGTGATCTCGTCGAGCGCCGCAGAGGTCGCCGCGGTGAAGCTGTAGGCGTAGCTGGCGCCCGTGGCTCCGTCCGTGGTCGCCGACGCAGACCAGGCGGCGCCGGTCAGGGTGGCCGCGCTCGCCGGCGGGCCCGCCGCGACCAGGCCAGCGGCGCACCCGAGCACCAGCGCGAGCACCAGCGCAAGCTTCGAGGCAGCAGAACGCAGGCCCGCTGCGCGCGGATCACGGCCCAGAGATGACCTCCAGGGTGACCGTGGAGGTGTACGAACCTGAATAGACGCTGGCCGGGACCTGGAGCCACCATCCGACCGGATTCGTCTGCGCACTGCCGCCGATGACGATCTGTCCGAGGCCGGTGCTCGCGGAGGTGTCGTAGATGAGGACCGGGGTGGGCGAGGTTGCCGCAGTCGTGATGGCGACCGGGTAGGTGGTCGTGTCGGTCGGGAGGCTACAGGTCGCGGTGCACGTGGCGGTCGGCGCGGTCGTGCCCGTGATCGAGGTAGTGCTGCCATCGGTCGAGAGGGTCCCGGTATTCGCGAGCGTGTGGCTGCCGTTCGTGAAGGTCGTCGCCGACATCGCGACGTGCCAGCCGGCCCCGGACCCTGTCGCGTCATTGACCGTGTACTGCTGGTCGAGCGCCGTCGTGTCGACGACGCTCTGATCGAGGCCGGTGAGGGTCTCGCTCCAGTTCACAGAGGACGGGGACGTCAGGGTCAAGGCGCCGCCTGTCAGGCTGAGCGTGCCGGTCATGCTGCAGGTCGTCCCGGCCGGGACCGACGTACCGCACGCGCCGGCGCTCGCCGCGCCCGGCGTCAGGGCGATGAGGGCGGGGGCCAGGCCCCCGGTGAGAACCGTCACTGCAGCCAGCATGCGAAGGGAACGTCGCATTGCTATCACCTATCCACCGCCTGTCAGGCGGTAACTGGGCCTCCGAACATGTCCGCTCGATGATTCCCTGTGCAGGGATTACTACACATGGCAACGTTGACTAACTGAGTGTAACAGCTCGGAGCCTGCCGCTCATTTTCGGCGCGGCGGTTCGTCGTACCTGGAGAAGGGACGAAGTCCCACCCGTTCCCAGGAGGTTCCGATATGAGTCTTCCCGACGTCGTTTCCCGCGAGCAGTGGCTCGAGGCCAGGCTGGCGCTGCTTACGCGAGAGAAGGAATTCACCCGCCAGGGTGACGCGCTCAACGCCGACCGGCGCAGGCTGCCGATGGTCAGGATCGACAAGGAGTACGTCTTCGAGGGCCCGGACGGCCCCGTCACCCTGGCCGACCTGTTCGGCGACCACCGGCAGCTGATCATCCAGCACGTCATGCTCGGCCCGGACTGGGAGCAGCCCTGCCCCGGCTGCTCGGCCTCCCTCGACGAGCTCGCGCCGGCCGTGCTGGATCACCTGCAGACCAGGGAGACGGCCTTCGTGCTGGCCTCCCGCGCCCCCTACGACAAGATCGCCGCGGTGGCCAAGGAGCGCGGCTGGTCCGTGCCGTGGTATTCGGCCTACGGCAGCGACTTCAACTACGACTTCCAGGTCTCACTGGATGAGTCACAGGGCCAGGTCCAGTACAACTACCGGCCAGAACCGGAACTCCTCGGCGGCGACCGTTCCAGCGAGATGCCCGGCTACAGCTGCTTCCTGCGCGACGGCGAGGACATCTTCCACACCTATTCGACCTTCGCCCGCGGCGCCGAATACGTCGGCCCCACCTACGTCCTTCTCGACCTGACCGCCCTGGGCCGCCAGGAGGACTGGGAAGAGCCCAAGGGCCGGGTCGCGCCCGGCCGCGGCGGGGACCCGACCTTCACGAGCTGACCCATTACCCCGCCTGGGTTTAGCCAATACCCCAATGGGGTTTATCCGGTACCTCACCGGGGTTTACTGAGTCGGCAATTAATACCAGCTCCCTTGCCGGATATGCGAGCCTTCCAATAGCGTTCTATCAGTTCGGCAAGGGGGAGAGGACCCGGACATGAGCGAGAGCCTCGCGGTCGGCGCGGCGGCGAGCCCGGGTGTCAACGCGCAGGTCCAGTCGGTGCCGCTGGACCCGCGCAGGAAGCTCCAGCTCGGGCTCGGCGTGATCTGGCTGCTTGACGGCATCCTGCAGTTGCAGCCATTCATGTTCGGCAAAGGATTCCCGCAGATGCTCGCGGGAAACGCGTCGGGCAATCCCGCTTTCGTCGCGAGTCCGATTACCTGGTCGGCCGGCTTTATCGATCAGCACCTGGTCGTGCTGAACGCCGTTTTCGCCCTCATCCAGCTGGCCCTGGGGCTGGGGATAGCGTGGCGTCCCACGGTCAGGCTCGCGTTGGGCGCGTCGGTCCTGTGGGCCCTGGGCGTGTGGTGGGTCGGCGAAGGGCTCGGCGGAGTACTGGCCGGGAACGCCAGCCCGGTCGCAGGCGCGCCCGGAGCAGTATTCCTGTACGCGCTGCTGGCGGTGCTGCTGTGGCCAGCCGACCGCGCCCCCACGGCGTCGGCGTCCTTCGCCGCCGCCCGCGCCGTGGGCCCGCGGGTCGCTCGCGCACTCTGGCTGGCGGTGTGGGCGAGCATGGCGGTCTTCGCCCTGCTCCCGGCCTCCCGCGCGCCGCAGGTCCTCAGCGGTCTGATCGCGCGCATGGCGGCGGGGCAGCCAGGCTGGCTGGCCTGGATCGACGCGCACGCGGCCAGCGCGCTCCGCGGCCAGGGCCTGCTCGCGTCCGTCGTGCTGGGTGCAGCCCTGCTCCTCGTGGCCGTCGGCGGCTACCTCCCCGCCCAGGCCGTCCGGGCGACCGTCGTCCTGGCCATCGCGATCGCTTCCGTGCTGTGGCTGGCCCAGGGCCTGGGGGGCATCCTCTCCGGCTCCGGCACCGACCCGGACACCGGCCCGCTGCTGGTCCTGCTGGCGCTCGCCTTCTGGCCCGCCCCCCGCGGTGCGGAGACCTGACATGGCCGGTCCCGTCTGGCTCACCGGCATCTTCGCGGCCGTCATGATCACCGTGGCCGTGTACTGCTCGGGCCGCCTGGTCATGGCGCGCCGGTGGCGGCGTCCCACAGAACTCGACACCGACGGCGGCCACGTCGCGATGGGCCTCGCGATGGCCGGGATGCTCGTCGAGCGGCTGCGCGTCCTGCCGGCCGGAGCCTGGGAGGCGGTCTTCGCGGCCGGCGCCATCTGGTTCGGCTGGCGGGTGCTGCAGGCCCGCCGCGGCGCGCCTTCCAGCCCGTGGCGCTGCCTGCACCCCACGCCCCACCTGGTCGAATGCGCCGCGATGCTGTACATGTTCCTCGTGCTGCCCGCGTCCCTGGCGGCCCGGAGCACGCCCGCCGGGATGGGCGGCATGAGCGCGCCGGCCGCCGGGTCGCGTTTCTCGCTCCTGGCCCTGGTGCTCGCCCTGTTCATGTTCGGCTACGTCGTCTGGCTCGGCGACCGCCTCAGCGCCCGCGCGCCGGCCCTCGCGTTTCCCGCGGCGCGCCACCGCGCCCTCGCAGTCAGCCCGGCAAGCGGTCCCCGCGCCGAGGCCAGCGGGCCGGCCGCGCAGCAGCCGGCACCCGGATGCGCCAGCCCCGATCCCCGTTCCTTCCTGGCGCCGCGGTGCGCGGCCCTGTGCCAGCTCGCGATGGGACTGACCATGGGCTACATGCTGATCATGCTGCTGTAGACGGAAACCAGAACTTCTTTTTTTGCCGAACGAGCGTTGGTGCCTCCCCCGGCACGCTCCGGGCCCGCGGCGGACTTACCCCGGCTCACCGCGGGGGGTGTAGCGGACCTTGAAGTCGTGCTCCCAGGTCCTGCCGCCGTCGACCGACTTGCGCCAGGAGCCGCTGATCTCCGTCCCGCCGTCGCTGACCTCGGCGTCGAAGCGCTGCGAGAACTCGGGCGTGTCCCGCCCCATCCGCCAGGTCCCGTCGCCGAAGCTCATCCGGTAGACCCGCGAGACTCCGCGGTCGTCCGCGTACAGGACGTGGTAGCCCGGTTCGGCGTCATCCCGGCCGATGATCCACGTCGCGGTGGGAGTCCCCGCGCCCCCCCATGCGCATCACCAGCGCCGCGCCTTGCTCGGTCCACTCGAAGGTGACCGGCCCGCGCAGCTTCGCGTCCGGGTCCGGCAGGAACGAGGCCTCCGACACCTCCATGTCCCAGTCGCCCGCAA
>JBOHCK010000229.1:0-9821 GCA_050698755.1 Streptosporangiaceae bacterium
GTCACGTTGATGGTGGCGGTCTGGCCGGGGTCAATGACCACCGGCGTGAACGCCGCCGACGGTTGACGGCCTGCAGCCAGACGTCGCCGGTTGCAGACGTCACCGACGAGTCGAACGCCTGGGTCTGCGCCGTCGCATTGTCGGTGGCCGTGCCGGCGGGCGCCGGCGCTGGGTACGGCCCGCACTCGGTGGGCGCCGATTCCCAGAAGCCCGTCGTCACAGCGCCGCCGGACGGCGCCCAGGAGGCCGATTCGCTAGTGGCGCACAGTGGCCCGGACCCAGGGCTGGAGCTGGCCAGGTCCGGGTCACCGCTCGCGGGGCTGAGGTCGAACATGGCCGCCGGGGTCGAGGTCTGGGTCACCGACACGCTTGACGTCTGCGGCGGGACCACCCAGACCGGGGGGACCGTCGAAGCTGTCATCGGCAGCGGCACGGTGTCCGAGGACCCGAACTGGGTCTGCGGGGCAAGCGTGATCGTCTGGATGGTGTCGAGCCGGGGGTCGATGAAGAAGTACTCCGGCGCGACGCCGGTGTTCGTGATCGACACCGGGGCCGTTACCGGCACGCCCGACGCCAGCGTCGTGCTCGCACTGTCCGGCAACCCGGCCACGCTGGCTCTGGTGTTATTGAACAGGATGTTCCCTGTGAACGGGTCGGACACCTCGTTCCCCTCCACCGGCTCGGCAAAGTCGACGATCAGCGTCCAGGTGCCGGCCACCGGGTCGAGCGTGTAGGCGCTAAGCCCAAGCGCCCCGGTCCCGGACAGGGGCCCGTTCAGCGTGTTCTGGCCGTAGCCCAGGGTGTCGCCGTCCGGGCTGATCAGGTAGGCCCCCACGGGGTCATTCGGGTCGTTGGCGAGCTGCACGTTGGCGGTGATGTCCGTGATCCCGGAGGGGACCGTGAACTCGTAGTCCTGGGCCTGCCCCTCGCCGTTGTCCCGGCCGTTGCCGCCGGTCACCACGCCGCTGAACGCCCCGCCGCTGGCGACGTCCACCATGCTGCGCAGCGTCACCGGAATCGACGTGGCCCAGCTCAGGTTCGAGCTCACCACGATCGACCCGGATGCGTCGCCGGGCGAGGACGGGGTGGTCGCGGTGACGGTGAAGTTCTTGCTCTGGCCGGGCCCCAGCAGCAGGGTGCGCGGCGTCACCGACGCGAACGGGGTGGTTTGCTGGGTGTCCACCTGCCACGGGACGGTCCCGTTTGTGCCCCCGTTGGCGGCCGTGTCACCGAAGATGACGCCGGTCCAGTTGCCGGGAGCCGGGAAGCGCACTTCCGCGCTGCCGTAGTTCCCCGGTCCCTGCGGCAGCGAGTGCGCGGCGAACCGGCCGAGCGGATCGACCAGGATCAGCCGGACCCGGCCATTCTGTCCGGCTTGGCAGAACTCCAGGATGCAGCCGTCCGGGTTGCCCGGCCAGGCGATCGACGCGAACAGCCGAGACTGCCCGGGCGGGACGTTGAAGTGGAAGACGCCGTAGTTGTTCTGCAGCCCCTGGTAGTTCGCGAACTGCGGGCTGGTGGAGTCGTTCAGCGTGACGCTGCCGGTCTGCACGTTCTGGTTCGGGCCGAAGCTACGCCCGCTCAGCTGCACGAACTGGATATTCCGGCCGGTGTTGGTGACGGTATCGGTGAAGGTCTGGCTGCTGCCGGGGTTGCCGACCCCATTCAGCTGGCTGCTCGACAGCAGCAGGGTGTTGCTGCTGGCCGCAAACAGGCCCAAGGCGGCGTGGTAGGACTCGGCCAGCTGGACGGCCTTGTAGACGTTCACCAGGCCGGCGCCCTGCTCGTCGGCGGGGGCGCCGAGGTCGCTGGCGGTGCTGAGCAGGATCTGCTTGACCAGCGCGGGCGTCGGGGTGGCGCCGGAGTGGGTCTTCCGGTAGGCCTGGATGACATCCGCCGCGGCGCCCGCCACGAACGGCGAGGACTCGCTGGTGCCGCCAGCCTCCTCCAGGTCGGAGGACTGGCCCTGGAAGTTGACGCACGAGAAGTAGTTCGTGCTCGCGTCGCAGGAGGCGAAGCTTATGTCGCCGGGCGCGACCAGGTCCACCGTGCCGCCGGTCTCATCGAACCCGCCCGAGCTCAGCGAGCTGATGTTGTCGCTGAGCCAGCCGGTCGTGGCGAAGTAGCGGGCGGCGGCGTAGTTGGTCTGGGCGTACCCCTGGAATTGCGTCGTGGCGCCGACCGAGATGACGTTCGGGTCGGTCGCGGGCGAGCCGATGGTGTTGGTCGAGCCCGCGTCGCCGGTGGAGGCAACTACCACCACGCCCGCCGCGACCGCTGCGTCGTCGAACTGCCTGATCGCGTCCAGCGAAGTGGCGGGGAACCCGTTGCTGCCGAACGACTCGTTGATCACGTTGACGTGGTCGGTCTGGACCGCGTAGTTGATGGCCTGCAGGAAGTTGGAGGTGGTGGTGCTCAGCGCATCGCTCGCATCCTCGCTGAACACGTCGAGGCCGACCAGGCTGGCACCGGGGGCCACGCCCTCGACCCGGATGTTGCAGGCCGACGGGTCGGCCTGGGCCGAGAAGCCGCGAGGGTGACGCCTGAACGTCACGCGCCGAGCGCGGCGGGTATGACGACCGCAGCCAGGATCGCCAGCAGCGCGAGGATGATCAGGGCCATGAACAAGTCGGTGCCTGGCTTCGGCGCGGTGTGCCGTCCGCCCATGCTGTTCTCCCTCAGCGGCACTGCACCGCCAGCAGGGCCAGTTTAGCGGGGATACCCTGCAGCGATAGTCGTCAACCCAGGCCCCCAGGCGGCGGGCCGCGCCTTCCTGTTGCGGCGTGACCGGAAGGTCTAACGTTGTCAGCTATGACCCCTCCGTCCCCACTGCATGAGGGCACCGTTGTGGGCAGGTCACTGCATCTGCATATCGACCGGAGGCGCATGGTCGTACTCGGCACGGCCGGGGCGTTCCTCGTTATCGCCATCGTGTTCGGCGCGCTGGCCTACTTCGAGACGAGTCCTACGCCGGGCGGCTCTACGAATATTTCCGTTCCGGTGACCACCGCAGTCACCGTGACCCCGCCAGTACCTAGTTCTCCGGCGGGCGGGGAGACCGGTTCTCCCGTCCCGAGCAGCCCCGCGGTGGTCACGATTACCGCGACCAGGATCGTCAGCGTGCCGCAAGCCTCCACCGGATCCAGTCTCGGCGCGATCGAATCGGGCGCCTCCACGCTCGCCACGGTGGTCGCGGCGGCCTGTGCGGTCATCGCCCTCCGCCCGCGGGGGCGAGGCGCCCCGCCAGCCCCGCCCGCGGCGGCCGCCGCCTCGGCTAGTACCCTCGGCACCTGAGCAAGCGCCGCCGAGCAGGCGCCGCTGAGCAGGCGCCGCTACAGGGCCGGGGTGTAGGGGATGACCTGAGCTCCGAGCGCGCGGCGGGCCTTGTCGTCGTCGTCGACGCAGAGCACGGCCAGGAACAGGTCCTCGGAGACGCGGACGGGCAGGAGCAGGTCGGCGTTGACGCCCGCTTCGGCGAGCTTACGGAAGGTGGCCGCACCCGTGCCGGGCTGGTTCTCCATCCGGATGGTTAGCGCGGGGCGGATCGTGTACCCGATGCCGACTTGCTGCAGCACGGTCTCGGCGCTGGCCTCGTCGTCGGCGATGAACACGACGGTGGCGCCGTCGCCGTGGGCCGTCGCGGACAAGACCAGGTTGACGCCGCGGCTGCCCAGCGCCTCGCACAGCCGGGCCAGCTCACCTGGCTGATTCTTCACATCCACCGTGAACACGCTCATGGGTGCGCCCTTCCCTCCGGCCTTGATCACCACGATCTCACCGGTAGGGCATCCCGGCCAGTGCGATCAGCTGCGCCAGGCGAACTGATCTCGCCAGTCGATGTAGGCGTAGTAGTTCGGCCAGGCGCCTGAGAACAACCTGCCCACGACTTGAATGGCCCTTGTGGAGCCCGCGAACGGGCCGATGAGCCACAGCCCATCGTCGCGGACGTATAGCAGGAGCTTGCCTCCTGACGACCAGGTGGGGTCCGCCACGCCGGTGCCTGCATTGGAGATTTGGTGCGCCAGGCCGCCCGGGACGTACACCCACAGGCTGCGGGTCGCGTACCAGGCCGCGATGGACTTCTGGTCGAACGTCTGCGCACGTGAGAGGGCGGCGTCGGCGTGCACGAAGGCCAGGGCCGGGCCGGCCGGGGAGAGCGCAGGGTCGAGGTTGGTCGCGCGGGGCACCCCGCCCGGCAGTCCGGTGCATCCGCCGGCCGGGGCGCACAGCAGGATCGTCTTGTCATCCCACAGCACGCGGTCGCCGCCGTTGTCGACGGCCACCAGCCGCTGCGCGGGGCTGGTGGCCAGGAACGGCGAGAACAGCAGGGTGAACCCCAGCGTCGCAGGGCGTCCGCCTTCCAGCGGGAAGGAGAGCAGGGACTGGCCGTCCGCGGCGAGCGAGGCCGAGCCCTGCTCGTCGGCCCAGGCCATGAGCCCCTGCCCATCGGGCCACCAGCCGGCGACGAGGAGCGCGGCCTGGCTCGAGCTGCGCCGCACCACGGGGGTGCCGCCCCCTGCGGCAATGGTCTCCAGCTTGCTGCCGTAGAAGCCGCGCTGCGGGTTGGACAGGATCGTGGTGAAGGCGAGCTGCCGGCCATCCGGCGACCAGACCGCAGGCCCGGTGACTCCGGGCACCAGGTGCGGCGGGATGCCGGGCTTTAGCTCGCACAGCCAGGAACGCCCGCTGGCGGGGTTCGTCACCGTGGCGGCCAGCACGTCGGTGGCCGGAGACCAGGAGAACGGCCCGGCGTTGGCCAGCACCGGGTGGGCGGCGTTCCCGTCCGCATGAGCCAGCCACAGCGTCCCCGTGGGATCGGACACGACCGGGTACGGGGGCGGCGGGACGACGAGGAAGGCCAGCCAGCGCCCGTCGGGCGACCACGCGGGCGCGGTGGCCCCGCCGGGTGCGGCCACGGTGTGTAGCGTGGCCGGACGTCCGGCGAACGAGCCGTCCAGCACGAAGAGCCGTCCCGAAGACACGAAGGCGAGCTGACCTCGGCCGGCGAAGGCCGCGGTGTTCACGGCGGGCCGGGCCGCCGGGGAGCCGGCCCCTGTTGGGCGACCGGCGTCGCAGGCTTCCCCGACCGACGCTCCGGAGGCCGCGGCACCGGTGGCAGCCGCCTGCGACGATGCCGGGTGGCCGGGACTGGATGTGGGCGAGCCGCAGCCTGCGAGGACGACTCCCGCGATGACCGTGATGACCGTGAGTGATCTACGCACGTACATCAGACGCGGCCACCGCAGCCCGGGTTGCCCGTACCCGTGAGGGCTCGTTTCCGGGACCACCCGAGTGCTGTGGTGCTCATCGGTCTGCTGACGCTCGGCGGCGTTTGCACCCACATTGCCAGCCAGGAAGTCGGTCATGGATCCATGATCGGCGGGCGGCTGTGGTAGCCGCTGCCCGGTCGTCGGCCTAGGTAAAGATCTTGAACATATTTTCGTTAAAATGCCTATGATGTGGCGCGCATATGCTATGATCGAGCTAGATTTCTTCCGAACGGGCGGTGGTGAATGACCCCGGATTCGTTCCCCGGACGCGGGCAAGATGGCGAGGAGCCAGAGGGTTACCGACCGCTGCCCAGCGGAGGGAACGCGCGGGGAGACGCCGGCCAACTTCCCGAGGACGGCCGCTGGGTGCCGGACGCTGACAGCGCATCAGGTCCGGAGCAGGGCCTGTTCGTGTGCCTCCCGGCGGAGGAGCTGACCCTGGAAGGGTTCGCCCAGAACGGCCGGTCCGACACCATGGCTCCGGGCGCGCTGCTGGCCACCGTGCTGGACGCGGTCGTCGGCGAGGACGGCTCCGGCCTGGCCGCCCTGGCCGATGACCAGCTGATCGGGATCATCTCCGCCGCCCGGCGGATGGAGTCCCGCACCGCCTGGACCTTCATGGCCGCCCTGGCCGAGCTGGCCCGCCGCCGCCCGGCCAGCGGGGATCCCGACGACACCGGCCGGTACGGGTTCAGCGACTTCGCCCCGGACGAGGTAGCCGATGAGCTGCGGGTGAGCGTGCAGTCCGCGGCCGGGCAGATGATGTACGCGGTGGCGGTCGAAGACCGGCTCCCGTGCAGCTTCGCGGCGCTGGCCGCGGGCAAGATCCACGCGGTCCACCTGCGGATCATCGAGGACGAGACCCGGGTCCTGTCCCCGGAGCTGGCCGCGGCGGCCGACGAGATCTTGGCCGAGGCGGCCCAGTCGAAGACGTTCGGGGAGCTGCGATACGCGGCGCACCGGCTGGTCCTGAAGCTCGACGCGGACGCGGCCCGCAAGCGCAAGGAGGCCGCCGCTAAGCGTGATGCGGAGGTGCGCAGGTTCCGGGAGGATTCCGGGAACGCCGGGATGATCGCCCGCGAACTGCCCTGCGATGAGGTCCTCGCATCGTGGCAGCACGTCGACCAGCGGGCCCATGACCTGCGGGCCGCCGGGATGACCGGCTCGCTGCGCGAGCTGCGGATCCGCGCCTACCTGGACCTGCTGCAAGAACGAGACAGCCGGCTGGTCCTGGCCGGCCAGGGCACCGGCGAGATGGACCGTCCGCCGGGACCGGGCGGCGACGACCCGCCAGACGGGCACCCCGGACCCGCCGGTCCGCCAGCCGGAGACGGCGGCGGTCCGGACGGGAACGGCGACTCAGGCTCCGGCCCGCAGGGCGGCCCGGCTGGCCCCGCCCGCCGAGCCGGGCAGGACCAGGGCCCGAGCGTGGCCGCGATGATCAACATCACTGTGCCGCTGGACACCATGTTCGGCCTGTCCGCCACACCTGGGGAGGCGGCCGGGTTCGGGATGCTGGACGCCGACGACGCCCGCGACCTGGTGGCCGCCGCGGCCCGGCACCCGGACACCCGGTGGTGCGTGACCGCTCTCCACTCCGACGGAACGGCGGCCGCGCACGGCTGTGCCCGCGGCCGCCATCCTCCGCCGCCCAGAGCAGGCCCCGCCGGCGACCCGCCGGACCCGGACCCACCGCCCAGTAACGTGACCGATACCGGCCCTCCAGGCCTCGATTCACCGCCTAGCGCCGCGACTGGCGGGCCTCCCGGCCCGGACCCACCGCCTGGCACCACGGCCGACAGCGGCCCTCCAGGTCCCGACCGGCCACGTGGCAGTGACGTGCGAGACTTCCTGGCCGGGCTACGGGTCCGGATGACTCCGATCGCCCGCGGCCACTGCGACCACGCCCACGCCGAGAACGGGTACCGGCCCAGCCGGGCTCTGGCCCACCTGGTCAAGGTTCGGAACACCCGGTGCACCGCGCCTGGGTGCGGGCGGCCTGCCACCCGCTGTGACCTCGACCACACCCTGGCCTGGGACCAGGGCGGGCTCACGTGTGAATGCGATTTGGCTCCGCTGTGTCGGCACCACCATCGGGCGAAGCAGGCCGAAGGGTGGCGGCTCGAGCAGCCGGAACCGGGCGTGCTGAAGTGGCAGACCCCGGCCGGGCGCCGGTACACCAGCACCCCAACCGCCTATCCGGTGTAATCCGCCGAGACGCCCATCCGGACAAGGGTGCCGAAAACCTGTGGCGGGATTGCGCGCGGCTGCTGATGATGGCGGGTATGAGCAGCCGTCGAGCGGACATGTTCATTGATCTCGGCACCGACCCGCGAGATGACCCGCCGACGCGGGGGGACGAGCGCGCCACGCTCGTAGGATTCCTGCGCTGGCAGCGGGCGACGCTGGAGCTGAAGTGCTCGGGGCTCGACCCGGGCGAGCTGGCGCGGCGTTCGGTGGAACCGTCCACGATGTCGCTGCTGGGGCTGGTGCGCCACCTGGCCGACGTCGAGCGCGGCTGGTTCCGGTGCATCATGGCGGGGCAGGATGCGCCGCCCCACTTTCGGTCGCCAGCCGAGCCCGATGGGGACTTCGAGGGCTCGGTGCCCGATCCGGCCCTCGTCGCCGAGGCATGGGAAGTGTGGCGGGCCGAGGCCGCGTTCGCAGACCGTTTGGTGGACGAGGCGCCCGACCTCGACGTGACAGGAAAGATCCCCGACGCGTGGCGCGGGCCGATGTCGCTGCGCTGGGTGCTGGTCCACGTGATCGAGGAATACGCCAGGCACAACGGCCACGCCGACCTGCTACGCGAACGGATCGACGGGAAGCTGGGCCAGTAGCTGGCCGCTAAGGCTGGAAGCCGGATTCCGTCCAGCGCTGGAAGACCTCAACCTTCTCGGCCGGCCAGGCGCCGTCGCAGGGCATCGTGCCGTTGCGGAGGCGGTCGAGGATGGCAGCCGCGTTCGCCTGGACGTCGTCGCGGGACCACAGGTCGAACGCGAACGTCATGGACTTCCTGTCGTGCTCGCGGAACAGCGGCTTGACGTGGGCTTCGAAACTCACCGTCTCATCGGGTCCGGGCAAGCTGACCTCTTCCTCCGCCGGGCTGGTCTGGGCGGGTGTTTCGGCGGGCGGGCCTGTCGGGCTCCAGTCCCAGGTGGGCATCGGTACGCCGACCGGGGTCCGCGAGGTCCAGTCCAAGTACGACGCCAGGGCGGCGCGGAACTCAGGGTCGGCGGGCAGCTTGGCTTCGTCGGCAGCCCGGGTGGCCAGGGCCACCCACCTGGCCCGCTGCGGTTCGGTGAAGTCCTGACGCACGGCGGCCTGGTTACCGTGGGCAGGTCCGCCGAATGCGCCGGCCATGAGGGCGGCCTCGCGCAGCGGGAGTTCGGGCGGCATGGTGGCGAACAGCGAGGCGAGCAGGTCGTCCGCGGGGACGTGCTTCTCGTACAGCAGGCGAGTCATCCGGGTCAACGCGGGCAAGCCACCGGCCCAGTCGAACAGGGTCGGCTCGGCGCCCGGCGCGCGGACCGGATCCCGGAAGTCGATGTACCAGTGCATGCCGCTGCAGAACGGCTTGTTCTGCGAGTGCCCGCACCGGCAGAGCGCGTAGTGCTCGCGGGAGGAGCCCGCGGCGCGGGGCACGTCGTCGCCGGCCGCGCCCATCAGGGGGACGCCGCCGGTCACGCGGTAGGGGCCGTCCTGGGTGATCTCGATGGCGCGCTCGCGCTGGCCGTGCCAGTCGGCCAGGCCGCGGGCCTCCTCGCCGTCGAACGCGAGGCTCAGCGCCCCCGACGGGCAGTCGCGGACGGCGCGGATGAGTTCGTCCATCCGGGCACCGCTGGGCGCGACGAACGGCTCCTTATCCGTGCGGAACGCGATGGGCAGCCGGTCGGTGCACAGGCCCGAGTGCTGGCAGATTCCCCGGTTGTCGAAGATCGTCACCTGCTGGCCCGGGTAGGTGTCGCGCTGGTCGGGCACCCGGTTGGGATCCTTGTCATCGGTGAACCCGCTGGTGGCGTGTGTCCCGTCGCAGAACGGCTTCATCGCCGACGCGCCGCACCGGCACAGCGCCACCTGCGGCGGGACGGCGACCCGCTCGCCGAGCGGTTCGCGCAGGGCCGGGACGTTGGTGACCAGGTACGGGCCGTTCTTCGCGGTCATGACCACCGGGCGCAGGCCGCGCTGAAGATCCTCCAGGGCAGCGATCCGACGGGCCCGCTCCCCCGGCGAGGCCTGATCGCAGGCCAGGAGTTGCAGCGCGGCCGCCGCCTCAAGCAGGCCGGGTGGAGCGTAGTTGTCATATGTCGCCCGCAGCCTCGTGACGTGATGTGCGGCGTCCCAGAGAGCATCAGGGGCGGATGATGCGGGTGTGACGTATGGTGCGGGAGCGAGCTCAGTGGCGGCTCCGGGGACAAGCTCGGTGGAGTGGGCGGGGGTCGGCGCCGTGGAGTCGGCGGAGGTTGGCGCGGTCGAGTCGGCGGAGGTTGGCGCGGTCGAGTCGGCTGGGGTGTGCGCTCTGGGGTCGGAGTGGGCGGGGGTCGGCTCGAC
>JBOHCK010000230.1:0-9768 GCA_050698755.1 Streptosporangiaceae bacterium
GGTGCATAACCGCGATCAGCATGACCGCGACGGGACGGGAGAAGTCCAGGGTGCGCGCCGCGCGCTCAAGGATCGCCCGCGGGTCGCGCAGATCGGCGTCGAGGTAGTCGACCGCACCCGCGGCCGAACCGGTGAGCAACTCCCGGGCGTGCAGCAGGACGATCGGGTCGTGGTCGACGTAGACCACGCGGCAGCCGGGCGCGGCGGACTGCGCCACCTCGTGCGTGTTGTTCGCGGCCGGGAGGCCGGTGCCGATGTCCAGGAACTGCCTGATCCCGGCCTCGGCGGCCAGGAACCTGACCACCCGGGCCAGGAACGCGCGGTTGGCGCGCACCGACATGACGATCCCGGGGTACGCCTCCATCACCGCGTCGCCCGCCGCCCGGTCGGCGGCGAAGTGGCTCGTGCCGCCCAGCCAGTAGTCGTGCACCCGGGCGCTGTGGGCCACGCTGGTGTCGATGACCGGCCCGGACCCGTCTGGCCTCGCGCCGCCTCCGCGGCCCGATCCTGCCGTCTCGCCCGACATCGATCCGCCCTCCCGTTGAGGTCAACGATGTGACTATAGGGGTTATCAGCGGGCGCGGCCGACCTCGCCTGACCCTCAGCGAGTTCTACGGTTTCTCAACGGGAACGCGGCGGTTTCCTTGCCGCTTCCTTCAGACACGCAGGCGAGTCTGGATCTAGCTCACATGGAGGTGGCTCACACATGGCGCGCGACGGACTGACTCGCCGGGACATCATGCGGTATGGCGGGGCGACCGTCATGGGCACGGCCGGGCTGACGCTGGCAGGCGTCGGCGGGTACGCCTGGCCGCACCCCGCGTCGGCCGCGACCGGGCAGGCGAGCACGCCGGCCGCACCGGCCGCACCGGTTACGCCGGACACTGGCGGCGGCGTGCTGCACTTCGTGACCCGCCCCGATCTCACCCCGCCGGCCATCACCGTCACCCGCCACAGCCCTCCGGCCGCCGGTGATCCGCCGTATTTCATCCTGGCCCCGGCCGGCTATCCCCTGACCGGGCCCGGCCAGCCGGGCCTGATGATCCTGGACCGGTACGGCAACCTGGTCTGGTTTTCCCCGAACACCGGCTTCCCCGCGGCCAAGGGCATGGGCCGAATGGACCTCCAGACGCAGACATACCGGGGGCAGCCGGTGCTCACCTGGTGGGAAGGACAGGTGGAGAAGGGCGTCGGTTACGGCCAGGCGGTGATCGCGGACAGCTCCTACCGCACCATAGCCACCATCAGCGGAGGCGACGGCCTGTCCGCCGACCTGCACGAGTTCGTCATCAGCCCGCAGGACACGGCGCTGATCACGGCCGTCCGGCCGAGGCCCGCTAACCTGTCCGCGCTCGGCGGCCCCGCCAACGGAACGGCGCTGACCGGCTCTGTCCTGGAGGTCGACATCGCCTCCGGCGCGGTCGTGTTCGAATGGAACAGCCTGGACTGGGTGCCCGTCACCGACACCTACACCTCGTTCTCCGGCGGAACCGCGAAGGCACCGTTCGACTACTTCCACATCAACTCGATCGCGGTCGCGCCCGACGGGAACCTGATCATCTCCGCGCGCAATACCTGCGCCGTCTACAAGATCGCCCGCCCGGGCGGCAAGCTGCTGTGGCGGCTCGGCGGGAAGCGGTCAAGCTTCCAGATGGGCCCGGGCGCCACGTTCTGGTTCCAGCACCATGCCCGCCCGCGGGGAACGCAGAGCCTGTCGCTGTTCGACGACGCCGGGTCGCCGCCGCAGAAGGAGCCGCAGTCCCGCGCCATCCTGCTCGACCTGGACACCAGCGCCATGCGCGCGACGCTGAGCCGCAGCTACACCCATCCGGCCAAACTGCTGGCCGCCAATCAGGGCAGCACGCAGCTGCTCGCCGACGGCCGGATGCTGGTCGGCTGGGGCAACCTGCCCTACTTCACCGAGTTCGCAGAAGACGGGGCGCTGCTGCTTGACGGCCAGTTCCCGATCGGCGACCAGTCGTACCGCGCGTTCACCGCAGGCTGGACCGGCCACCCGACGGACTCACCGGCGGTCGCCGCGCGGGTGAACCAGGCCGGCGGCTCCGTCGTGTACGCCAGCTGGAACGGGGCGACCGAGCTGAGCAGCTGGACGGTCCTGGCCGGGAGCACGGCGACCCAGTTGCAGGAGGCCGGGTCGCAGCGGCGCACCGGCTTCGAGACGATGATCACGGTGAATTCCACCGGACCGTACTTCGCCGTGACCGCCAACGACGCGAGCGGCAACGTGCTCGGCCGGTCTGACCCGGTGCGGCTGGTGAGCTAAGCGCAAGCTCGGCCGGTATCAGCGAACTTGACAGCGGCGACGGATAACAGTTAGCTATAGAGCTAGCTAGCCGTTATCTCCAGCACGGCGCTGCGGCGCGTGATGCCCCGACAGGCGTCTCGCCGCCCGCTGGCAGGACTGGGAGGTTTGAGCCGATGGGCCGGTTCCTGCTCGCCTGCCGCCTCGCGGCGCGTGACCTGCGCCGGCGCCCGGGGGAGGCGGCCATGCTCCTGGTGGTCATCGCGGCCGCCACGACCACGCTCACGCTCGGGCTGGTCCTGTACGGGGTGACGGCCCAGCCTTACCAGAGCACGCGGGCAGCGACGCAGGGCCCGGACGTGGTGGCTACCGCTTTCCCGTTGAGCAGCGGGCCGTCGGCCAACCTCAAAGCTCTGACCCAGGTCGCGCCGCTGACCCGCGCGCCCGGGGTCAGCAGGTACAGCGGGCCGTTTCCCGTCGCCTTCCCCGTCCTGCGCGTCCGCGGGCACGCCGACGCGGTGCTGGCCGAAGGGCGCGACCCGGCCGCCGCCCCGGTCGACCAGCCGGAACTGACTCAGGGCACCTGGGTCAGCAGCGGTGCGGTGGTGGTCGAGCGGAGCTTCGCCGACGCGTTCGGCCTCCAGGCGGGGGACCGGGTGACCCTGAACGGCAGGTCATTCCGCGTGGCCGGGGTGGCCGTCAGCGCCGCCCTCCCGACCGACGGCGACGGCTTCCTCGAAGGCAACCCGCAGTGGCCCAACCCCGGCCTGGTCTGGCTGACCGAGGCCGATGCCCGCAGCCTGGCCACCTCCGCGGCCCCCCTGGGTTACATACTGGACCTGAAGCTGGCCAGCCCGGACGGGGCCGAGGCGTTCGCTAACCGGTTCACGGCGGGCGGCGAATACACGAACAACGTCGGCAACCCGTACCTGATCCCGTGGCAGGAGATCAGCCAGCAAGACGGCCAGGCGGTCAAGCAGGAGCGTGGCATCTTGCTGGTGGGAAGCTGGCTGCTGGCCCTGCTGGCCATCGGCAGCCTGGCGATCCTGGCGGGCGGGCGGATGGCCGAGCAGTTGCGCCGGGTGGGCCTGCTCAAGGCGGTCGGCAGCACGCCGGAACTGATCGCCGGGGTGCTCCTGGCCGAGTATCTCGCCCTGGCCCTGGTGGCCGCCGCGATCGGCCTGGCGGCCGGGCGCCTGCTCGCTCCGCTGCTCACCAGCCCGGGGGCCGGCCTGCTCGGGACCGCCGGCGCGCCGCGGCTCTCCGCCGCCACGGTGGCGATTGTCGTGGGCGCGGCCGTGGCGGTGGCCGCCCTGGCCACGTTCGTTCCCACCCTGCGCGCCGCGCGCACGAGCACGGTCGGCGCCCTGGCCGACGCGCCCCGCCAGCCGCGCCGGCGGGCGTGGCTGATCGAGCGCTCGGCCCGCCTGCCCGTGCCCCTGCTGATCGCGGTCCGGCTGGCCGCCCGCCGTCCCCGCCGCGTCGTCCTGTGCGCCCTCAGCATCGCCGTCACCGTCAGCGGGATCGTCGCCTTGCTGTTCGCCCACGCCACGCTGGCCGTATCACAGTCCGGCCCGTCGGCCGGTGCGGCCAACCCTGACCTGTTCGACGTGGGCTTCGTTTCGTGGGCGGCCAGGGAAGACCGGGTGCTGCTTATCGTCGCGATCATGCTCGTCGCCCTGGCCGCGGTGAACGCCATCTCCATCACCCGGGCCACCGTTCAGGATGCCCGGCATACCGCGGCGGTGACCCGCGTCCTCGGCGCTACGCCCCGGCAGCTTGCCGCCGGGCTGTCCGCCGCGCAGGTCCTTCCCGCGCTGGCGGGCGCCATCGTCGGCCTGCCCGGGGGCCTCGGCCTGTTCACGGTCGCGAGCCGGGGAGGCAGCGCCGCCCAGCCGCCCGCCTGGTGGCTGGCCGCCGCGGTGCTCGGTACTGTGATCGCCGTCGCGGGGCTCACGGCCATCCCCGCCCGGGTCGGCGCCCGCCGGCCCGTGGCCGACACCCTCCGGGCGGGAGCCGCCTGAGGCAATGTGCATTCGTGAAGGGATGGCTTTGGGGTTCTGGCCGGATGTAACCTTGGGTCCTGCGTTTCCCATCTGCGAAGTTTGGTAGGTCGTTTACCTATGGACGAATATAGCGGACAGGCCCGCATGACCGCGTATCTGCGCGAACACCACGACAAGGTCGTGGGCCGCTGGTGCGAACTAGCGATAACGGATGTCCGCGGGCGGATTTCGCCCGACGAGCTGCGGCACGAGCTGGACGACCTGTACTCCCTGCTGATGAGGGTGATGTCACAGGAAGACGAGCACGCGTCCGGCGAGCTGCGCGCGGCGCTCGACGAGATGTCACGATCTCGCGCCGTGAACGGCTTCACTCCCAGCGAGACGGCGCTGGCCGTGTTCTCGCTGAAGGACACGGTCTACGAGCTGGTGGCGGACGCCGCCGACCTCGTGCCGGAGTTCCTTGTGTTCTCCCGCATGATCGACGACCTCGGCCTGCGCACCTTCGAGACCTACTCGGCCACCCGGGAGCACATCATCTCCGACCAGACGACGGCCATGCTGGAGCTGTCCACGCCGGTGGTGCGGCTGTGGGAAGGGATCATCGCGGTCCCGCTGGTGGGCACGCTGGACTCGGCCCGCACTCAGCTCGTCATGGAGAAGCTGCTCGACACCCTCGTGGCCACCGGCGCGGACCACGCCGTCATCGACATCACCGGCGTGCCGACCGTCGACACCGAGGTGGCCCAGCACCTCCTCAAGACCGTGGGGGCAGCCCGGCTGCTGGGCGCGCAGTGCACGATCTCCGGCATCCGGCCGCAGGTCGCGCAGACGATCGTGTCGCTGGGCATCGAGTTCGGAGACATCGCGACCAAGGCGAACCTCTCCGACGCGCTGGCGCTCGCGCTGACCCAGGCCGGCCTGAAGGTCGTGCCGGCCTGATGGAGCGGGTGCCGATCGTCAAGATCGGGCGCACGCTGTTCGTGTCCATCCAGATCGACCTGGAGGACGAGAGCGTCGTGCGGCTCCAGGAGGATCTGGCCGACGAGCTGACCTCTAGGCACGCCAACGGGGTCATCATCGACATCACCGCCGTGGAGATCGTCGATTCCTTCATCGGCCGGATGCTGGCCATGATCGGTTCCATCTCCCGCCTGTTCGACGCCGAGACGGTCATCGTCGGCATGCGCCCGGCCGTGGCGATCACGCTGACCGAACTCGGACTGTCGCTGCGCGGGGTCCGTACGGCGCTCAATGCAGAGAAGGGGCTGGCGCTCCTGAACGGCTCCGCCTGATGGACGAACTGCCCATCCGGTCCGGCGATGACGTGGTACGAATCCGGCAGCAGGTCCGGACGGCGGCAGCGGACAGCGGTCTGTCACTGGTCGACCAGACGAAGGTGGTGACCGCCGCGAGCGAACTGGCCCGCAACACGCTCGTCCACGGCGGCGGCGGCACCGCCCGTGTGGAGCTGGTCAAGGTCGGCAACGGGCGCAAAGGCGTCAGGATCGGCTTCACCGACGAGGGACCCGGCATCCCTGACGTGGCTAAGGCGCTGACCGACGGCTGGACTACCGGTAACGGACTGGGCCTGGGCCTGTCCGGGGCCCGTCGGCTCGTCGACGAGTTCGAGCTGAGTTCGCAGCCTGGCGCCGGGACCAACGTCGTGGTCGTCAAGTGGTCGCGCTGAACTGGCCGCTGAGTGCCCCGGCACCCGGCGACATGCGCTGGCTCTGGGTCGAGGACCCGAGCGCCACCGCCGCGTGCCGCAGCGCGGCCCTGGCCCTGGCCGCCCGGCTCCGGTTCCCCGCTCCGCGCGTGGACGAGCTCGCGCTGGCGGTCACCGAGGCCGCGTCGAACCTGCACAAGCACGCCCGCCAGGGAGCCCTGCTGGTGCGCATAAGCCGCGACTGCGACCCGCCAGGCATCGAGCTGATCACCGTCGACGCGGGCCCGGGTCTGCGTGACGTCGGCGCGGCACTGCGCGACGGTCATTCCACCGCTGGCACGCTCGGCATCGGCCTGGGGGCGATCCAGCGGCTGGCCGACTTCTACGACCTGTATTCGGTACCCGGCCACGGCACTGTTCTGGTCGCCCGGTTCTGGCCAGCCCGGCGCCAGATGACCGTCAGGTACGCCGGCCTGACCCGGCCCATGACCGGCGAGAACGAGTGCGGCGACCATTTCGGGGCGGCCACCACCGGCACCACGACCGCCGGCACCGTGACCGGTGTGCTGTGCGACGGGCTCGGTCACGGCCCGCTCGCGGCGACCGCGGCCGCGGCGGCGATCGCCGCGGTGCTTGAGGACACCACGCCCGAGCCCGCGGCGCTCCTCGAACGCGCGCACAGCCGGATGGGGCACACCCGCGGCGGCGCGATCGGCATCGTCCAGGTGACCGGGACGACCGTCCTTTTCGCGGGGCTAGGCAACGTCACCGCGACCATCCTGGCCGACGGCAGCCGCAAGGGCATGCTCTCGGTACCGGGCATCGCCGGACACCAGGCGCGCGCCATCCGTCAGTTCGACTACGTGGCCGGCCCGGGCACGGCGGTCATCTTGCACTCTGACGGCCTCAGCAGCCGCTGGGAGGCCGGCGCGTTGCCGGGTCTGGCCTCCAGGGACCCGCTGGTCATCGCGGCGGCCCTGCTAGCCGAGGCCGGGACCAGGCGCGACGACGCGAGCATCTTGGTGCTCAAGCCGTGCTGACCGAACTGGCCACCCTTGAGGTGCGCGACATATCCGGGGTGCTGGCCGCCCGTCAGATTGGCCGCGAACTCGCCAGCGGACTCGCGCTGGAGCATCAGGATCAGGTCCGGGTGGCCACCGCGCTCAGCGAGATATGCCGCAGCGCGCTTGTCGCCGGCCGAGCCGCGGTCGTCGTGTTCGGTGCCGACGAGGCCGACCTGGTCTTGACCGTCACGGTCAACGGCGAACCGCCGGCGGAGGGCGTCGCCGCGGCGGCGAGGCTGATGGACAAGGTGGGGGTCAGCGGCCGGGAGGTCAGGATGACCAAGCCGCGGCCCACCCTGGTCCGGCCCGACCTGGCCGCCGTCAGCGCACAGCTGTCCGGCCTGCTTCCCCAGTCCACGCTGGATGAGCTGCGGCGGAACAACCAGGACCTGATCGGGACGCTGGAGGACCTCAAACAGCAGCAGGAACAGCTGCTGCTGCTCAACGCCGAGCTCCAGGAAACCAACCGGGGTGTCATGGCCCTGTACAGCGAGCTATCGGAGGAACTGGAGCAGACCAACCGTGGCGTGGTCGCGCTCTACGCCGAGCTTGACGAGAAATCCGAGCAGCTGCGGGCGGCGTCAGAAGCCAAGGACAGGTTCTGGGCCAACGTCAGCCATGAGCTGCGCACGCCACTTCACTCCATCAAGGGACTGGCCCTCCTGCTAGCCGATCCTGGTTCGCCTGGCGCGCTCGACACCGAGCAGATGCGCCAGGTCGAGCTCATCAAGAACTCCACCGGCACTCTGCTCACCCTGGTCAACGACCTGCTCGACGTGGCCAAGGCGGAATCGGGACGCCTGAGCATCGACCCGGCGGATGTCGCCCTCCCCGCCGTGCTTAGCACGCTGCGCGGGCTCGTCCGCCCGCTCGCCGAAGGAAAGCCGGTGACCGTGGTGGTGAGCGCCGAGGACGCCCCCGCCAGCGTCCTGACCGACGAGATCGCGCTGACCGCAATCCTGCGCAACCTGCTGGCCAACGGGATCAAGCACACCGACAGCGGAGAGGTGCGGCTATCCGTGCGCCGGTCCGCCGGCGACACCGTCGAGTTCCGCGTGACGGACACCGGCACCGGGATCCCGCCCGCCCACCAGGAACGCGTGTTCGAGGAGTTTTACCAGGTGCCCGGCCGGAGCCGGGGCGGGACGGGACTCGGCCTGCCCTACGCCCGCAGGCTCGCCGGGCTGCTCGGCGGGACGCTGACGCTGACCAGCGAGCCCGGGGCGGGAACCACCGTGGTGCTCAGCCTGCCGGATGGCCCGCCGTCAGTCGGCACGGTCGTGGTCGCGGACGACGACGCCGGATTCCGCGGGGTGCTCTGCGCGATGCTCGCCGGGATCGCCGGCCGGCTCATCGAGGCCGAGGACGGTGACGCGGCGCTGGCCGCGGTGGCGGAGGACCACGTCGACCTGGTGCTCGCCGACCTGCGGATGCCCGGCCTGGACGGAGAGGCACTGCTGGACCGGCTGCCCGCGTCCCTGCCGGCGATCCTCATCACCGGCCTCGACATCGAGCCGCCGCCGCGGGCCGCCGCCCTGCTGCGCAAGGACGACCTGACCTGGGAGCGGCTGGCGTTTACCATCCGGCGGGTCAGCAGGGAGGCGCGATGACCGACGACCGGGGCACTGTGCTGCTGGTGGACGACGACGAGGCCAAGCGCTACGTGATAGCCACCTGGCTGCGTCGGGCCGGCCACGCGGTGACCGAGGTCGGTACCGGCGCCGAGGCGCTGGCCATCGCGGGCGTGGCCGAGCTGATCCTGCTCGACGTGAACCTGCCGGACATGAGCGGCTTCGACGTCTGCCGTACGATCAAGGGCGACGCGCGGACGGCCGCGATCCCGGTGATCCAGGTCTCCGCCACCGCCATTGCGGTCAGCGACCGGGCGCACGGCCTCACCCAGGGCGCCGACGCCTACCTGGTCGATCCGAGCGAGCCCGAAGAGCTGCTCGCCACCGTGACGGCCATGCTGCGATACTCCCGGGCCAGGCAGCGCGCGGAGCGGACGGTCGCCTTGCTGTCCGTCATGGCGGGCGTGACCATGGAAATCAACGCGGCCGAGACCTTCGGCGGGCTCGCCCGGGCCGCAGCCGCCGGCGCCGCGCGGGTATTCGGCGTCGAGGCCATCCTCGTCCTGCAGATGCCCGACGGCCAGGACAGCAGGGTATCCGCCTCGCCGCAGCGGCCTGACCCGGTGCGGCGCGGCGGTTCGCCCGGCCTGGCCGACCGCGTCGCCGGTCACGTGCTCGAAGACGGGCAGGGCAGCGCGGTGGCGTCGCTCGGCACGGAGGAATGGCTGCGCCTGGTGCCCGACAGCACGCTGCGCGAGAACGTCTGCCTGGCGGTGGCGCGGACCAAGCAGGACCGGCCGCCGGTCGCGCTCGCGGTGGCCGCGGAAGGTGCCCGCGGCGAGGAGGAAACCCAGGTCCTGCGCCAGCTCGTCCAGTCGGTCGCGCTCGCGGTGGAAGCGCTGCGTTCCTACGCCGAAGAGCACCTGATCGCCCTGACGCTACAGCGGAGCTTCCTGCCCGCGAGGCTCCCTCAGGTGCCGGGCCTGGCCATGTCGTTCCGGTACATCCCGGCCAGCGATCAGGCTGCGGTCGGAGGCGACTTCTACGAGGCGCTGACCTGGCGGGACCGTATCCTGATCGCCATCGGCGACGTGCAGGGACACTCCCTGCACGCGGCGACCGTGATGGGCGAGCTCAGGCACGCGCTGCGCGCCTTCGCCAGCGAGGGACACTCGCCGCTGGCGATCAGCAGACTGGT
>JBOHCK010000231.1:0-9738 GCA_050698755.1 Streptosporangiaceae bacterium
TCGTGAACTGCGGAAACGTGATGACCCTTGCGTGCCCGCGAACTACCGTCCGCAGACGGCCAACCTCGTGCCGTCCGTTCTCGGTCCCATACCGCCACTGGCCGTTCCGTTGTTCCTCGAGGGCCGAATCCGCGGCGAACTGGGCGAGCTACGTGCCCGGCCACTTCCCGGATAACCTGGTGAGCACCTCGGAGCCGAACTCGAGCACGCTGGTGCTGAACCTCAGTCAGTCGGTCAACCCGTCGTGGTTCACCGAGGACTACCTCGGTCAGGGCCCGATCACCCCGCTGCCGAGCGCGGTGTGGGCCAAGGAGTCGGCCAGCGGCCCGGTCATCCCGCCGTCTGGCTGGACCCCCGCCACCATGAAGAAGATCTTCGACTACCTGACCAGCCAGGCCAAGTCGCTCAGCACCTACGCGACCAACCCGCTGTGGCAGGTGGTCGACGGACCGTACAAGCTGTCCGCCTACGACGCGACGACCGGCGGGTTCACCATGGTGCCGAACACCACCTACGGTGGCCCGCACGTGACCCCGATGTCGAACTTCCAGGGCGTCCCCTTCACCTCGGACGTCGCGATGTTCAACGCGATCAGGGCAGGCGCGATCGACGTCTCCAACGTCCCCTACGACGACATCCCGCAACTGCCGGCCGTCGTGCGGCTCGGCTACAGCTACTTCGGCGAGCCAGACTTCGGCCTGACCTTCGCGGCGTACAACTTCAAGGACACGACCGGCAACTTCAACAACATCATCGCCCAGCTGTACATGCGCCAGGCGCTCGCGCACCTGGTGGACCAGCAGGGCTGGATCACCGCGTTCATGCACGGCGCGGGCGCGCCTGCGTACGGGCCGATCCCGGCCGACCCGCAGAGCCCGTACCTGCCGACTGACGCCGCGACCAACCCGTACCCGTTCAGCATCTCCGCCGCCGTCAGCATCCTGAAGTCCAACGGCTGGACCGTCAACCCGGGCGGCACCGACGTGTGCGCCAAGGCCGGCACCGCCGCCGGTGACTGCGGCGCGGGCATCCCGGCGGGCACCAAGCTGGCGTGGAACTACATCTACTCCACCTCGCCGACGCTGATCGGCGACCAGGCCGCCGACTTCGCGTCCAAGGCGAAGCAGGCCGGCGTCAACATCACGCTGTCCAGCAGCAACTTCAACTACATCATCGCCAACTACCTGGACCCGTCCGCGCCGGCGAACGTGAACAAGTGGGCCATGGAGGACTTCGGCGGTGAGACCGACGTGCCGTACGCGACCACGTTCGGCCTGTTCAACACCGGCGGACCTGCGCAGGTCGGCGACTACAGCAACCCGACGGCCGACGCCCTGATCAACGCCTCGGTTTCGGGCGGCGACCCGGCGGCGGTCAAGAACGAGGCGTCGTTCCTGACGGAGAACCAGCCGGTGCAGTTCCAGCCCAACCCGGACGTCGTGTGGGCCTGGAAGAACACGCTGTCGGCCGTGAACCCGCAGGCCTGGGAGAACCTGACCCAGTACTACGCCACGCCGGAGCTTATGTACTTCAACTAGTCAGGGTACGGTGGCGCCCCGGCACCTGGTGCCGGGGCGCCACCGCGCGCCTAAACGTGAGGCAGGTGCCAGTGGTACGGGGCAACCAGTTGCTTGACCGACTCCGGGCCCCACGCCCCCTTGGCGTACGGCTGGACCGGCGGCGGGTTGTCCAGCAGCGGCTGGGAGATCTCCCACAGCCGCTCGATCCCGTCGGACCGGGTAAACAGCGACTGGTCGCCGATCATGGCCATCAAGAGCAGGTGCTCGTAGCCCTCGAGCGCATGTGACGCGACGAACGAGTCCTTGTAGTAGAACGCCATCTCGGCGTTGCCCAGGCTCAGCTCCGATCCGGGGACCTTGGCCAGGAAGCTGAGCTTGATGGCGCCGGGGTCGGCGAAATCGATGACGATCTCGTTCTGCCGGCCGTACGGCGTGTCCTTGGCGTGCGCGGGGAACATCCGCAGCGGCGGCGGCTGGAAGCCGAGGGTGATGACCTGGCGCGAGGCGCCCATGGCCTTGCCCGAACGCAGGAAGAACGGCACTCCGTGCCAGCGCCAGTTGTCCACCTCGGCCCGTACCGCGACCATCGTCTCGGTCTGCGAGTCGGCCGCCACGCCGTCCTCGGACAGGTACCCCTCGTACTGGCCGCGCACCACGTGCCGGACGTCGATCGGCTTCAGCGCCTCGAACACCTTCTCCTTCTCGTCCCGCAGGTGCTTAGCCGACAGCGACACCGGCGACTCCATGGCCACGAACGCCAGCACCTGGAACAGGTGCGTGACAACCATGTCCCGGTAGGCGCCGGTCGCGTCGTAGAACGCGGCCCGCCCCGCGATCGACAGCGTCTCCGGCACGTCGATCTCCACGTAGCGCAGGTGGTGACGGTTCCAGATCGGCTCGAACAGGCCGTTCGCGAACCGGAAGGCCAGGATGTTGTCGACCGACTCCTTGCCCAGGAAGTGGTCGATGCGGAACACCTGCGACTCGGAGAACACCGCGTGCACGGCCTCGTTGAGCGCGCGGGCCGACGCCAGGTCGGTGCCGAAGGGCTTCTCGATGATGACCCGGGTGCGCTCGGTGGCGAGCCCCGACTTACCGAGCATCCCGATGACCGAGGTGAACGCGGCGGGCGGCACCGCCAGGTGGTACAGCCGCCGGAGTGATCCGCCGATCTCCTGCTCCGCCCGCTGGACCGCCGCGACCAGACCGTCGGTGTGACCCGGGTCGGCCGCCGCGAACGACAGGCGCTCCGCGAAGGATGGCCAGGAGGAATCGGTCGGCTTGGTGATGCAGAAGTCGGCGCACGCTTCCTCGGTGTGCTCCTGGAATTGCTCGTCAGTCATCCCGAACGACGATGGCGATGACCCGATGACCCGGTACTCCTTCGGGAGCAGGCCGGCCGCGTGCAGGTGGAAAAGCCCGGGCAGGAGCTTGCGCTTGGCCAGGTCGCCGGTCGCGCCGAACAGCACGATGACGTGGTTCTCCGGCCGGGGGGATCCGTCCTTGTTCATGTCCCGATCAGGCCTTCTTCTCCGCGTGACCGCCGAACTCCGAGCGCATCGCGGAGAGGATCTTCCCGGTGAACGCGCCATTGTCCCTGGACTCGAACCGCTCGTACAGCGAGGCGGCGATGACCGAGGCGGGCACGCCCTCGTCCACCGCGGCCAGCACGGTCCACCGGCCCTCGCCGGAGTCGGACACCCGCCCGCTGAAGTCGTCCAGGTCGGGCGACTTGGCGAACGCGGCGGCGGTCAGGTCCACCAGCCAGGAGGATACGACCGAGCCGCGCCGCCAGACCTCGGCCACGTCGCTGACGTCGATCGTGTACTCGTACGCCCAGGGGTCGCGCAGCGGCGCGGTCTCCGCGTCGACCTCGCCCTTTTGCAGGCCCGCGTCGGCGTGCTTGATGATCGCCAGGCCCTCGGCGATCGCGGCCATCATGCCGTACTCGACCCCGTTGTGCACCATCTTGACGAAGTGCCCGGCGCCGTTCGGCCCGCAGTGCAGGTAACCCTGCTCGGCGGTGCCGCCGGGCTGAAGGCCCGGGGTGGGCTCGGCGGTGCCCTTGCCCGGCGCGATGGTCAGGAAGATCGGGTTCAGCCGCTGCACCGCCTCGTCCTCGCCGCCGATCATCAGGCAGTAGCCCCGGTCCAGGCCCCAGACGCCGCCGCTGGTGCCGCAGTCGACGTAGTGGATGCCGTCCCGCTTGAGGTCCTTCGCGCGAGTGATGTCGTCGCGGTAGTAGGAGTTCCCGCCGTCGATGATGACGTCGTCGGCGTCGAGCAGCGGGCGCAGATCGTGGAGGGTGGACTCGACGACGCCGGCCGGGACCATGATCCAGAGGTTCCGCGGCTTGTCCAGCTTGGCCACGAAGTCGGCCAGGCTCTCCGCGCCGGTGGCTCCCTCCGCTTCCAGCGCCTTGACCGCGTCGGGGTTGTTGTCGTAGGCCACGCAGCGGTGGCCGTCGCGCATCAGCCGGCGGACGAGGTTGGCGCCCATCCGGCCGAGCCCGATCATCCCGAGCTGCATCGGCGTGTCAGTTGGCATGGCTGGTCGGTCCTTCCCTAGGGCATCAGAAAATTGCCTTGAGCTCGCGGTACTTGCGGATGAGCGCGTTGGTGGACGAGTCGTGGTCGAGCGCGGGTTCGGCGGCGCTGGTCAGCTCGGGGATGATCTTGGTGGCCAGCACCTTGCCGAGCTCCACGCCCCACTGGTCGAACGAGTCGATGCCCCAGATCGTCCCCTGCGTGAACACGCTGTGCTCGTAGAGGGCGACCAGCGAGCCGAGCACCTTGGGCGTGAGAATCTCGGCGAGCAGCACGTTGCTCGGCCGGTTGCCCTCCATCACGCGGTGGGGCACCACGTGGTCGGGCGTGCCCTCCGCGCGCACCTCCGCCTCGGTCTTGCCGAACGCGAGCGCCTGCGCCTGCGCGAACACGTTGGAGGACAGGATGTCGTGGTGGTCGCGCAGCGGGTTCAGCGACTTGCCGAAACCGATCAGGTCGACCGGGATGAGCTCGGTCCCCTGGTGGATGAGCTGGTAGAAGCTGTGCTGCCCGTTGGTCCCAGGCTCGCCCCAGTAGACCGCGCCGGTGTCGTAGGTCACGTGGTCCCCGGCCAGCGTGACGTGCTTGCCGTTGGACTCCATGGTGAGCTGCTGCAGGTAGGCGGGGAACCGCTTCAGGTACTGCTCGTACGGCATGACGCCGCAGGTCTGCGCGCCGAAGAAGTCGCGGTACCAGACGGCGAGCAGGCCCATCAGGACTGGCAGGTTCCGCTCGAGCGGCGCGGTGCGGAAGTGCTCGTCCATCTCGTGGAACCCGGCCAGCATGTCGCCGAACTGGTCGGGCCCGAGCGCCACCATCGTCGACAGGCCGATCGCCGAGTCCATCGAGTAGCGGCCGCCGACCCAGTCCCAGAACCCGAACATGTTGTCCGTGTCGATCCCGAAGTCCGCGACCCGCTCGGCGTTGGTCGAGACCGCGACGAAGTGCTTGGCGACCGCGTCCTGGGTTCCCAAGGAGCCGACCACCCAGTCCCGCGCGGAGGTGGCGTTGGTCAGCGTCTCCAGCGTGCCGAACGTCTTTGACGAGATGATGAACAGCGTCTCGTCGGCGTTCAGGTCGCGGGTGGCCTCGACGAAGTCGGTTGAGTCCACGTTGGACACGAACCGGAACGTGATGTCGCGCGTGCAGTAGTGCCGCAGGGCCTCGTACGCCATCACCGGGCCCAGGTCGGAGCCGCCGATCCCGATGTTGATCACGTTCCTGATCCGCTTGCCGGTGTAGCCCTCCCAGACCCCGGACCTGACGCGCAGTGCGAAGTCCACCATCCGCTCCAGCACCTGGTGTACCTCGCGGACCACGTTCACGCCGTCCACGATGAGGGAGGTGGTCCCGGGCATGCGCAGCGCGACGTGCAGCACCGCGCGATCCTCGGAGACGTTGATGTGGTCGCCGCGGAACATCGCATCGCGGTGTTCGGGCACGCCGCACTCGGCGGCCAGCTCGACCAGCAGCCGCATGGTCTCGTCGGTGACGCAGTTCTTGGAATAATCCAGATAGAGCCCGACCGCTTCCGCGGTCATCCGCTCGCCCCGCCCGGGGTCGGCGGCAAACAGCTCGCGCAGGTGAGTGCCGGCGATCTCATCGTGGTGCCGGGTCAGGGCCTGCCAGGCCTTCCGCTCCGGCAACGGGGTCACCGCCATGTCCTGCCTCCTCCGCGTTGTGCCTACCCCCGGCATAGTTTCATGCCCGCCGTCCGCGTTGCCGCCTGCCCGCCGATAACGGTGCCCAAACTCCAGATGACCCGGCGCCTACAGAGAAAAGGCGATCTGGTCGGAGGCATATTCGGTCACGACTAGCGCGAGTTATCGGCCATCAGCTCGGCGGCGTGGTCGGGCACGTAGTCCTGCATGTTCCGCGGGATCCGCACGTACCCCTTCGACGCCGGCCGGTGCGGGAGCTTCAGCTTCGGCGGCTCGATGTCGCTGTACGGGATCGTGCTGAGCAGGTGCGCGATCATGTTGATCCGCGCGCTGCGCTTGTCGTCGCTCTCGAGCACGTGCCAGGGCGCCTCCGGGATGTCCGTGTGCACGAACATCTCGTCCTTGGCCCGTGAGTAGTCCTCCCAGTGGGTGATCGACTGCAGGTCCATCGGGGACAGCTTCCAGCGCCGCATCGGGTCGTCCAGCCGGTCACGGAAGCGGCGCTGCTGCTCCTCGTCGCTGACCGAGAACCAGTACTTGCGGAGCAGGATGCCGTCCTCGACGAGCAGCCGTTCGAAGATCGGGCACTGGTGCATGAACCTGCTGTACTCCTGTGGCGTGCAGAACCCCATGACATGCTCCACGCCGGCCCGGTTGTACCAGCTGCGGTCGAACAGGATCAGTTCGCCCGCGGCGGGCAGGTGCTCGACGTAGCGCTGGAAGTACCACTCGGTGCGCTCCCGCTCGGTCGGCGCGGGCAGGGCCGCGATTGTGGCGAACCGGGGGTTGAGGAACTGGGCCACCCGCTGGATCGTGCCGCCCTTGCCGGCCGCGTCGCGGCCTTCGAAGATCACGATGATCCTGGCGCCCGTGGCCCTCATCCAGCCCTGCATCTTCACCAGCTCGCCCTGCAGCCGGTACAGCTCACGCTCGTAGATTTTCTTCGGCAGCTTCGGGCCGCGATCCTTGCCTGACACCTTGGTGGTCTCCCTGCGCCCAAGTAATCCATGTCGTCGTTTTGACGGTACGCCCTGTTAGCATGGCCGGCGTGAGCGACGAAGGGTACGAGACCATCAACATGGTCCGCCGGGGCCACGGCGCTCGGCTGGAATTGAACCGCCCCGAGCGGCTGAACGCCTGGAATAAGCAGTTCGCCCTCGATCTCCTGGCGGCGATCCGCGCGGTCACCGACGACCCCGAGGTCCGGGCCGTGCAGATCACGGGCGTCGGACGGGCCTTCTCCAGCGGCGCCGACCTGAAGGAGGCGAGCGCGCCCAGGGGCGAGATGGACGTGTACCAGCGGCTGACCGAGCGGTACCACCCGATCATTACCGGCCTCCGGCTGATGCCCAAGCCCGTCATCGCCGCGGTCAACGGCCCGGCGGCCGGGATCGGGCTCTCCCTCGCGCTGGCCTGCGACCTGATCGTCGCGGCCGAGTCCGCGTTCTTCCAGCTCGCCTTCGTCAACATCGGGCTCGTCCCCGACGGCGGCTCCTCGCTGCTGGTGCCGTCCCGGATCGGCTTCACCAGGGCGACGCAGCTCGCCATGCTGGGCGAGCGCCTCGACGCCAGGACCGCAAAGGACTGGGGCCTGATCAACGAGGTCTGGCCCGACGAGGAGTTCCGCGACCGCGCCGACGCGCTGCTCGACCGCCTGGCCTCCGGCGCCACGAAGTCGTACGCCGGGACCAAGCGCCAGCTGAACCGGTGGCTGTACTCCCAGATGGACGCTCAGCTCGAGTTCGAGGCGCAGATTCAGCGCGAAATGGCCGGGTCCACCGACTTCGCCGAGGGCATCGCCGCGTTCAACGAAAAGCGTCCGCCCAAGTTCACCGGCGCGTGAACTGGACGCGGCGCAGCTCGAGCGGGTCTACCGGGAAGAGGCGCCCCGGATCACGGCCGCGCTAGCCGCGCGCATCGGCGACGTGGGCCTGGCCGCCGACGCCGTCCAGGACGCGTTCATCGAGGCGATCGAGCACTGGGGCGACCAGCAGGTGCCGCTCAACTGCGGCGGCTGGCTGGCCACCACAGCCCGGCGCAAGGCGATCGACCGGCTGCGCCGGGCCCGGGCCGGACAGGAGAAGCTCGCGCTCCTTGCCGCGACGATGACCGACACCGACACCGCCGACGGCCCTGCCGACGGCGACGAGGCGGCCGACGACGAGCTACTGGGGATGATCTTCGCCTGCTGCCACCCCGCGCTCCCGCGCGAATCGCAGATCGCGCTCACGCTGCGCGCCGTATGCGGCCTGACCACCGCGCAGATCGCTGCCGCGTTCCTGGCCAGCGAGCCCGCCATGACGCAGCGGCTGCTGCGCGCCCGCAAGGCCCTGCGCGCCGCCCGCGCGGACCTGCGTGTCCCCGACCCCGATGATCTGGCCGGCCGGCTCGCCGAGGTGCTGGCCGTGGTCTACCTGGTCTTCAACGAGGGCTACCTGGCCAGCGCCGGGCGCCAGCCCGCCCGGCGCGACCTCGCGGCCCAGGCCGTCTCGCTGACCAGGCTGCTGCACCGGCTGATGCCGCGCGAGCCGGAAGTCCTCGGGCTCCTCGCCCTGCTGCTCCTGCACGAGTCCCGGGCCGCGACCAGGTTCGACGGGTGGGGCCGGATGGTCCGCCTCGCCGACCAGGACCGTACCAAGTGGGATAAGCCGCTGATCACCGAGGCCACCCGGCTCCTCGACCGCGCCCTCGCGCTGCGCGAGCCCGGCCCCTACCAGGCCCAGGCGGCCATCGCCGCGCTGCACGCGCAGGCCCCCGACTACGAGCAGACGGACTGGACGCAAATCCGGCAGATCTACGACCGGCTGTACGAGATGACCCCGTCCCCGGTGATCCTGCTCAACCGGGCCGTGGCTACCCGCTACGTACTGGATGCCAAGGCCGCGCTGGCCGAGATCGAGCCGCTCGCCGGCGAACTGGACAGCTACCGCCTCTTCCACGCGCTCCGGGCCGGCCTGCTCACCGGGCTGGGCCGCGAAGACGAGGCCCGGGCCGCCAGCGAGCGGGCGCTCGCGCTGGCCGGCAATCCGGCCGAGCGCGAGCTACTCGCTCGCCGCCTGTCGTTCTGACTCCGTGCCGTTCTAACCCGTGCCCGGCGTCACATCTCCACGACGGGCCGGACCTCGACGGTCATCCAGCCGCGGTCGACGCCCGGCCAGGTCTTCGCGATGTCCACGGCCTCCTCGATGGTGTCGGTCTCGAGGATGGAGTACCCGCCGAGTGCTTCCTTGGTCTCCATGAACGGGCCGTCGGTGACGCCGCCGGATCGCACCGTCTTGGCCCCAGCGGGCGGCGCGAGCTGGTGCCCGACCTCGGCCAGCTTGCCCGAGCCGCCGCCGCCCTTCTCGTACCAGGCCCCGATCTCCGCGTACCACTGCTGGCCCTCGGCCTCGGTCATGCCCCTGGCGCCCTCGGTGTCGTAGAGCAGAATCACGTACTTCACGATTTCCTCCAAAGTTCCAAGATGCCTTGTCGGCATCCCCGGTACCCATTCCACGAACGGGACGCCCCCGTTCCCGACACACCCCGCGAATTAGCTTGAGCGCCCGCCCGCCGTCAGCCTCGAACGGCCCCCCGTTCCCGACACGCCCCGCGAATTAGCCTGCGCGCCCGCCCGCCGTCAGCCTCGAACGGCCCCCCGTTCCCGACACGCCCCGCGGATCACCCGGAGCGCCCGCTCGCCGTCAACCTCGAACGGCCCCCCGTTCCCGACACTCCCCGCGAATTAGCCTGCGCGCCCGCCCGCCGTCAGCCTCGAACGGGCCCCCCGTTCCCGACACGCCCCGCGGATCACCCGGAGCGCCCGCTCGCCGTCAACCTCGTCTCCATGGTCAGGATGGCTTCATAGCGCCGGCGGATGTCGGCCCGGTCGGCGGCCTCGGGGGCCGAACGCTCGCTGGCCCGGTCGATCATGGCCGCCTGCTCGAGCAATACCCTCCGCTGCCCGTCGCTCGTCGTCTCGGTCATGATCCTGGCCAGCGCCTCAAGCTCGCGGATCATGACCGCAGGCAT
>JBOHCK010000232.1:0-9700 GCA_050698755.1 Streptosporangiaceae bacterium
GTAGCCGGACTTCTACGAGTTCATGATCCACATTGCGGGACACCAGGAATTGCGGCAGCGTTGTCGTTGCTACCTAGCGATCCGGGGAGACCTCATGGCGCCGAAGCCGCTGGAGCCTGGCGATCCCTGCGGCTGGGCCGCTTTGAACTGCTCGGCAGGCTCGGCGAGGGCGGCCAGGGGATCGTCTACCTCGGCCGGGGAGCGGGCCAGGGGGAAGAGCGGTGCCAGCCGTCATGCACCGCATCATGTACACCGAGCCCGACCTGGCTGGGCTGCCCGCGTCGCTGACCCCGGCGGTCAGGGAATGCCTGGAGAAAGACCCGCAGCGGCGGCCCAGCGCCCGCGATCTCCTGCTCCGCCTCGTCGACCCGTCGGTGCCGTTTCCCGTCGTCGCCCCCGCTCGGCCGGCGGCCGGTGCCGGGGAGCCTGCCCTGACCGCCCCGTACCGCCCTGGACCACCGAGCACCGAGCCGCTGCCCTCGGACTCGGTCTACACGGACCCGCGGCGCCCGCCTCGGCACCAGCATCGGGGCCGACGGTCCCGTCCGCGTTCGCGGGTACCTGGTCGGGTACGGCGACGATGTCCGCCATCGGCGTGCCTGGCATCGGGCTGACCAACCCCATCGCGTTCACGTTCGTGGCCGGCGCGAGGACCATCTCCGAGAACAACCAGAGCTGCGTGAATACACTCACCCTGACCGGCCAGACGGCCAGCGTGCTCACCTTCAGCGAGCCGGGAAACCTGCAGTGCGTCGCCGGGACCGTCACGTTTACGCGGCACGGCGCGGACCTGGCCTACCGCTGGACCGACAACGTCGAGCAGAACACCGCCCTGCTGCACAAGACCTGAGTGCACCGAGTTACTCAGGGCTTGCGGTGGCAGGGCGCCCGCGGCGTGGGCGGGCTTACGGTGGTGGCATGAGGCGAGGCCTGACTGGCGTAGCCGTCGGCGGCCTGCTCGCGCTCTCCGCCGCCGCGTGTACCGGTGGCGGCGCGACCGGGCACTCCGCAGGGAATACCGCGAGTCCGGCCGGCTTCATCGGGAAGCCGCAAGCAGCGAGCCTGTCGCTGCCCGCCGGCCGGTCTACGGTTCAGTACGGGATCACGGCCCCCGATCCCGCCCGATACGCATTCGACGTGGCCGTCACGGCGCCGGTTTCCGCCAACGTGGGCGTGAGCATCCGTACCTGGTACGGGGCCATCCTCCCGAGCATCCTCGATTCTTCGCACGACGCAGGCTCGTGCCAGGCTCACGGGTCGCAGGACGTCTGCTTCGAGATGTTCCCGTTTCTCCCCGCCCAGCGCGCGGGTCGCTGGACCGTGATCGCGGCTAAGCGGTCAGGCCCCGCGGCAACGATCCGCATCGTGATCACGTTCGTGAAGCCCTAGGCGCTCAGGCGTCCCACAGCGAGCCGAGGGCCGCGTCGACCTGAACGGCGAGGGGACCGGCCACGGGCAGCGCCGGAGCCGGGCGGGCGGCGGTGGCGCTGTCGCAGGCGGACACGGCCCGCGGGTCGAGGAAGCGGGTGAGCTGGCCCAGGCCGTGCCGGTCGTCGCGACCGCGCCGGCGGTGGTGCAGCCGCAGCGGCACGTACAGGTACAGGTGGTCGCGGGCCCTGGTCAGCGCGACGTAGAACAGGCGGTGCTCCTCGGCCAGCCCGTCCGGGTCACCGAGAGCCATATCGCTAGGCAGCGCGCCGTCGACCAGGTGCGGCACGTGCACGATCGGCCACTCCAGGCCCTTGGCGGCGTGGATGGTGGAGATGGTCAGGAAGTCCTCGTCCAGGCGGGGAGGCCCGGCCAGGTCGGAGGCGGACACCGGCGGGTCCAGCGTCAGCTCGGCAAGCGCGTCGTGCAGTGACGGGTGGGCGGCGGCCGCGTCGGCGAGCCGGCGCAGGTCGGCCAGGCGGGGCGCGGCGTCGGCGTACCTGGCACGGACCAGCGGGTCGAGCACCGCCAGGATCGCGGTGGCCTGGGCGCCGGCGGCCTGTTCCGCGGCCGCGGCGAGCTGGCCGAGGGTGGCCGCCAGCGCGGCCCTGGATCGGGCCGGGACGACCTCGGCGGCCTGCTGCCAGCCGCCGTCGGGCAGGTCCTGGCCGGCCGCGAGGCAGTCGAGGATGCGGTGGGCATGCACCGGGCCGATGCCCTCGTGCAGCCGCAGGAGCCGGAACCAGGCCAGCTCGTCGGCGGGGTTGGCCAGGATCCTGGCGATGGCGAGGAAGTCCCTGACGTGCGCGGTGTCGGTGAACCTGAGCCCGCCGAACTTCACGTACGGGATGTGGCGGGCGCTGAGCTCGATCTCCAGGATGTCGCTGTGGTGGGAGGCGCGGACGAGCACGGCCTGGTCCCGCAGGGCGATGCCCTCCTCGTAGGCATCGAGCACCCGGGCGCAGATCTCCCGCGCCTGGGCGGCCTCGTCGTGGCAGCGGACCAGCAGCGGCGGCCGCCCCGCGCCGCGGTCGCCGGTCAGCACCAGGTCGAGGCCCGGCTCGGACGGGCGGATGAGGTTGGCCAGGTCCAGCACGCCCTGCCGGGACCGGTAGTTGCGGTCAAGCCGGACGACATCCAGGCTCGGGTAATCGGCGGCGAGGTGGCGCAGGTGCGCCGGGTCGGCGCCGCGGAACCCGTAGATCGCCTGCGCGTCGTCGCCCACGCAGGTCAGCTGCTGCCCGTCGGGCTGCAGCAGCCGCACGATGCCCGCCTGCACGGCGTTGACGTCCTGATACTCGTCGACCAGGACCGCGTCGAACATGCCGCGCAGCACCGGCCCGGCCGTCCGGTCGGCGAGCGCCGCCTGCCACAGCAGCAGCAGGTCGTCGAAGTCCACCAGGTGGCGGGCGCGCTTGCGCGCGGTATAGGCGCGGAACAGCCCGGACAGTTGGCCGGTGAACGGGGCGCACCAAGGGAAGCTGGCCGTGACGACTTCGCTGACCGGCCTTGAAGTGTTCACGCAGCGGGTGTAGATGTCGGTGCAAGTGGCCGCCCTGGGGGCCCGCTGGCCGGTATCGGCCAGCCCGGCCTCCGGGCGCAGCACGTCCATGAGGTCGGTCATGTCGGCCGGGTCCAGGATGGTGAACTGGGGCGGCAGCGAGAAAGACTCCGCGTGCTGGCGGATGATCTTGTGCGCGATGGCGTGGAACGTCCCGCCGGAGATCCGCTCCGGCTTGCCGTCCCCGCCCGATCTCGAGGCGGCCTCGGCCCGGGCCAGCATGTCGCCCGCGGCCCGGCGGGTGAAGGTCAGCAGCAGGATCCGGCTGGCCGGCACGCCCTGGCAGGCACGCAGCCAGGCGGCCCGCGCCACGAGCGTCCGGGTCTTGCCGGTCCCCGCCCCGGCCAGGACCAGCAGCGGGCCGCCCTGGTGCGTGACCGCCCGCCGCTGCTGTTCGTTCAGCCCGTCCAGGATGTCGCTGTCATCGAACATGCATATGAACATAACCAGGCCCGCCGGCGGAATCCCGTACGCCGCGCCGGCCAGGCTCCGGCCGAGCCGCTGCGGTCCTGGTGCCTACCCGACTAGCTGGCGCTCACGAACCTGGATGGCCGAATCCGAGTGCCGTACAGGCCGTTGCGATGTCGGTTGACGCGATTTGCGCATCGACATAATCGGCGTAGTAGAGATCTTGGTCGAAGGCCTGTACCGCGGCAGCGAGCGTCGGGTCGCCGATCCGGGGCGCTAGGACCTGAAGGTTCCGCCACCCGGCAACCTCAGCCGCGACGTCGGACGCGTTGGTCGCATTGGTTACGTTCCAGTAGGCACTGCAGGCCCTGCCGTTGCCGCTGTGTTGGGCGATGACGTGGCTGACCTCATGGACGATCCCGAAGCTGAGCAACGCGACGACGAGCGTGATCGCGGTCATCAGCAACGGAAAACGCCGGCGCCAGTCGTTCCGAGGCGGCCGGGGTCCCGCCATCGGAAGCGCGGGAGGCGGCCCGCCGAGCGGGGGAGCCCAGTAGGCGTACGTCGGGACTGTGCCCTGAAAGCCTGCCGCCCATGGCTGCGCAGGTTGCGGGCACCAGCCGTCTAGGTGGGCAGCGAACGCAGCACCGCAGAGCCTGCACGGGGGCATGGGCTGCTGGTTCCACGCCGACGCGGACGGCCAGGGCGGCACCATGCCGCCCGCTCCAAGGCCGGTCTCGTTTGGCTCGTCGACCATTATCGGGTCTCCCTTCCCTACGAGAACGCCTCGGTCCGGGAGCCGGTAGCGTTCCCCTCTGGGCATCGCTCATGGAGTCGGGGCCCGGCCGAATCCCCGTTCTAGTTGGGTCGCCCTCCTTATACCTCCAACTGGGCGCTTGATCAATGCCCACGGGGGATTGTTACACCATGTATCTCGAACGAGCTGTGGTGCGTGCCTCGAGCCAGGCGGAGAGAAGGTCGTGGTGCCAGCGTCTGACCTGACGTTCCAGCTGCTCGACGGGACGCAGGCCGCGGCGCACGCGAGCGAACTGCAGGCCCTGCGCGCCGAGGTCTGCGCCGATGAGGACGACGACGCCCTGCCGTTCGCCAGCCGTTTTCTTGTGCGGCGCCGGCAGCCGGGGTTCGTCCTTGCTGAGGCCCGCCACGGCGGCTACCTGGTCGGCTACGCGTTCGGGATGCCGCTGCGCCCGTCGACCGACTGGTGGCGGTACCTGACCACCCCGCTGCCCGGGGAGGTCACCGCCGAGCACCCCGGCCGCACCTTCGCGCTGGTCGAACTCGCGGTCCGCACGTCGTGGCGGCGGCAGGGCATCGGCCGGGCCCTGCACGACCTGATCCTCCGGGACCGGTCTGAGGAGCGCGCAGCCCTCACCGTCTCGCCTGCGGCCGCTCCGGCCCAGAATGCGTTCAGGAACTGGGGCTGGCGCAAGGTGGCCCGGACCCGCGGAGAGCAGCCCGGCTCGCCCGTGTCGGACGTGCTCGTCACCACGCTCCCGGCAGGCTCACAAGCACCGTTAGTCACGCCCGCATTGCCCTCGTTTGGGGCTTGTGGCCCACAAGCCCCGTCTATCGGTGGTTGTGGCCCACGAGCCCCATTCACCCACGCGCTATTCGGGCGTTGGGGCCCCGACGCCCGTCTATGGGGTGCAGGGTGCCCGACGCCCGTCTTCCGGGTACGGGGGTGCCCCAACGCCCGCTGGCCCGGCCCGGCCGACGGAACCAACGTTCAGCGCGGGGCGTATGCGACCGAAGTGAACGGCCAGGCGGTCCGCAGCCACTCGGAGACGGCCTCGTACACGGGTGCGTCCAAACAGGCCCGGTCGGCCCGGACCCACGACAGGATGCGCACTCCCGGGTCTTGCTTCCACGGGTAGATGTAGACGCAGCCGATGATCTCGTCGGTGCCGGTGTCCCGCACCGTGTACGTGAAGCCCGTGCGGTTGGCGAAGTCCCGCGCGTGCCCCTGCAGGTCCTTCAGGTTGTCGTCCGGCGTCATCTCGGGCCTGGGCCACGACCGGCCAACCATGCCCGGGGTAGACCTGATGTGGTCGATGCTCGACTGCCAGGCCGCGTAGTCGCCCTCGTTGTGCTCCGGGCCCAGCGGCTCTAGCCGGAACGTCTCGGTGACCAGCGATCGCGGCACGACGAAATCGGAAGGCACGAAGGAAGCGTCGGAGGTCACCGGGCCACCCTAGCCCTCCGGCGCGGCCGCCGTCGTGCGCATGGCCAGCCAGACCTCGGCCAGGGATTCCGTCGAGGCCAGCGACCGCCCGCTGAGGTGCTCGAACCGGCGGATGCGGTAGAGCAGGGTGTTCGGGTGGATGTGCAGGGCCCGGGCGGCCCGGTCGGTCTGCCGGTCGTGCTCGAGCCAGACGCGGACCGAGGGCACCAGGCCCGTCTCGTGAGCCGCGTCGTACGCCAGGACGGCGCCGAGCACCTGCTCGGCCAGGGCGCGCAGGTCCGAGGCCTCGCTGGTCAGCCACTTCTCGGTCCGGTCGTCGCCGTAGCTGACCACGGCCCGGCCCGCCTCCAGGGCCCGGGCCAGCGCCCACCGGGCCTCGCGCCTGGCCACGGCCACCGAGGCGCCGGCCGCGAAGGGCCGGCTGAACCCGACCCCCGCCTCCAGGGCGCCGGTCAGGGCCGCCCGGTCCGGAGAACGGTCCTGGATGAGGACGAGCAGTTCGTCCTGCTGCCGCAGGATCAGGTGGGGGAACCCGGCCGAGGCGAGCGCGTCGGCCGCGCGGTCGTCGCGGTCGTCGTCGGGGGCGGCTGGGACGACGGCCAGCCGGAGCCGCAGGTCGACGCTGAACCCGTTGGCCACCAGGCGCCTGGTCACCACGGCCCCCTCCAGCAGGCCCTGGAGCATCTCCGCCAGCGTCTCGGCGCCCTCACGGCGGACCATCTCCCGCTCGTGCGCCACCATGGATAGCTGCAGCGACGCCACCGTGGCGATGTGTTGCACCACCGAGACCCCGCCGGGGGCAGCGTCCGGGGACTCCATGGCCAGGATGTAGCCGGCGGTGCCGCGCGGCCCGGTGACCGGCAGGACGTACCCGCCGGGCACCGTCGGCGGGCTGGTCACCGTGCCCGGGATCAGGTCGGCGCACGAAGGCGGGGGGACGGGCAGCCCGTCGAGCAGCGGGGTCCGGCGCAGGGTGCAGGCGTACAGCGAGTACCCGGACAGGCGCTCCAGGCGGGCGAAGATCTCCGCGGCGGTCAGGTTCCCGGCAGCCAGCCACTGGACCAGCCTAGGTTGTGCGGCAGACCAAAGACAAGGCAGCAATTTGTGAACGCCACTGTTGCACCGTCCCACGAGCCCGCCTGATACTCGGGCCAAATCGGTCAACCAAGGGAGCGGCCATGGCCACGATCGGCGAGCCCCTAGCCGCGGGTACGGACGCCAGCCCCCGCCTGGCCCGTGGCGCGCTCAGCCTGTTCGACACGCTGTCGTCGACGCTGGCGAACCTGGCGCCCGTCGAGGGGATCTTCCTGTCGATCACCCTGGTCGTGGCCGCCATGGGCGCCCAGGCGCCGTGGGCGTTCCTGGTCGCCGGGGTCGCGATCCTGGCCACGGGGAACACGATGTCGGAGTTCTCCCAGACGATCCCGAGCGCGGGCTCGTTCGTCACCTTCATCGGCCGCGGGTTCGGCACCAAGACCCCGAAGACCGGTTCCGCGCTGGCCGGCCTGTCCTACTACCTGCTGATGATCTGCTACCCGGTCACGGTGGCCGCGGTCGTGGTGTTCATGGGGTCCTGGGTGGCGGCCCTGTTCAACTGGGGCAACGCCGGCTGGCTGGCCGTCACGCTGGCGGGCGTGGCGCTGGCCGTCCCGCTGCTCCTGCGCGGCGTGGTCATCTCCGCGCGCGCCTCGTTCATCATGTTCTGCAGCGAGGCGCTCGGCCTGATCATCTTGTCGATCGTCGTGCTCTCGCTGGTGCACGGAAGCCACCTAAGCGCCCCGTTCCACGCCAACGGCGGCACGCCAGGCGGGTTCCGGGGCCTGGTCGGCCTGACCTTCGCGCTGGCCGTGTCCGGCTTCATCGGCTGGGAGAACTCCGGCGCGCTGGCCGAGGAGTCGCGCAACCCCAAGCGGTACATCCCGATCACCGTCTACGTCTCGGTCGCGGTCATCACCGTCCTGTACGTGCTGTCTAGCTGGGCCGCCGTCGCCGGCTACGCCGACTGGAAGGGCACCGTGACCGGAGTCAACTTCCTGGGCAGCTTCAACGAGGCGGCGCCCTTCCTCGACCTGTCCCGGCACTTCAGCCACTGGTTCGACTGGTTCATCGGCCTGGTCGGCTTCACCAGCTCGTTCGGCTGCTTCATCGCCGCGGCGAACTCCCAGACCCGGATCACCTTCAACGGCGCGCGGGCCGGGCTGCTGCCGCCCCGGATGGCCACGGTGAGCCGCACCAAGGTGCCGTGGGCCTCGGTGCTCATCTACACCGGGCTGACGGTCCTGCTCGTGGTCATCCCGTACTTCGCCATGCACGGCAACGCCGTCTCGATCTTCTCCGACGAGGCTGGCATCGGCACCGTTCCGATCCTGATCGTCTACCTGCTGGCCAACATCGCCCTGCCGCTGCACGTCCTGGCTACCAACCGGGCCGCGTTCTCCCCGGTCAAGCACGTGCTCATCCCGCTCATCGGTTCCGCGGTGCTGGTCTACGGGGTCTATGAGTTCGTCCAGCCCAGCCAGCCGCCGCCGGCCAACGTGTTCTGGGCCTGGATCCTCGGCATCGTCGTGGTCTCGGCGGTAGCGACGGCCATCGTCTACGTCCGGCGGCCCGACGCGCTCAGCCGGGCCGGGACCGCGGGCCCCGAGCTCGTCCTGGAGGACGCCCGGTGAGCGATACCGGCGAGCCGATCCGCGGGCCCATCGACACCACCAAGACGCCGCGGTTCGCCGGGCCGCCTACGTTCGCGCTGCTGCCGCGGCGGGACGAGGTCGGGCACTGCGACGTGGCCGTCGTCGGCGTGCCGTTCGACAGCGGCACCTCCTACCGGCCCGGCGCCCGCTTCGGGCCCGCCGCGGTCCGCCAGGGCTCGCGCCTGCTGCGCCCCTGGCACCCCGCCCTGGACGTCGCCCCGCTCACCGCGCAGCAGGTCGCCGACGCCGGGGACATCGCCTGCAACCCGTTCGACATCAAGGAGGCCGTCGACCAGGTCGAGGCGGGCGCGGAAGCGCTGCTCAAAGACGCGGGACACCTGCTGGCCATCGGCGGCGACCACACGATCGCCTACCCCCTGCTGCGGGTGACCAGACGACGGTTCGGCCCGGTGGCGCTGGTGCACTTCGACGCGCACCTGGACACCTGGCAGACGTACTTCGGCGCGCCCATCACGCACGGCACCCCGTTCCGCCGCGCCGCCGAGGAGGGGCTGTTCCTCGACGACGCCAGCATGCACGTCGGCATCCGCGGCCCGGTCTACGCCCGGAGTGACCTGGAGGAAGACGCCGAGCTCGGCTTCCGCATCGTGCCCGCGATGGACCTGGAGCGGGCCGGGGTCGACGGCGTCGTCGACCGGATCCGCGAGCGCGTCGGCGACGCGCCGCTGTATATCTCGATCGACATCGACGTGCTCGACCCGGCGCACGCCCCGGGCACAGGAACCCCGGAGGCGGGCGGCCTGACCTCCAGGGAGCTGCTCGGCATCCTGCGCGGCCTGGCCGGGAAGCGCCTGGTCGGCGCCGACGTGGTCGAGGTCGCGCCCGCCTACGACCACGCCGAGATGACCACGGTCGCCGCCGCGCACGTCGCGTACGAACTGCTGGCCCTGATGCTGCTCGGGCGGTAACACACCGCTCGTTCGGCAAAATCAAGATCTTTAATCCCGAACGGCGATGGCGTCTGCCCCGGTGAGAACATGAGGGCGTGAAGTATGAGATCGTCGCCGAGGCCTACCGCGACCTGGAGGAAGTGAGCAGCCGGCTGGCGCTCATCGAGCGGCTCGCCGCCCTCGTCGAGCAGACCCCGGCCGAACTCCTGCCGGTGGTGTGCTACCTGGGCCAGGGCCTGATCGCGCCGGAGTTCGCCGGGGTGGACCTCGGCATGGCCGAGAAGATGGCCGTCCGCGCGGTCGCCGCCGCCACCGGCGTCGAGACCACGGCTGTGGCCGCCCGGGTGCGGGAGACCGGCGATCTGGGCCAGACTGCTGAGCAACTGCTGGCCGTGACCGCGGCCGGCCGCCCGGCCGAGCTGACGGTCGTCACGGTGGTGAACACCCTGCGCCAGATCGCCAACGCGGAGGGAACGGGCTCGCAGGGTATCAAGCTGGA
>JBOHCK010000233.1:0-9659 GCA_050698755.1 Streptosporangiaceae bacterium
CGTTCGGCCAGTTCAAGGTGGTCCCGCCTGGCACCGGGATCGTGCACCAGGTGAACATCGAGTACCTGTCCAGGGTCGTGATGACCCGGGACGGGGTCGCTTACCCCGACACGTGCCTCGGCACCGACTCGCACACCACGATGCAGAACGGGCTCGGGGTTCTCGGCTGGGGCGTCGGCGGCATCGAGGCCGAGGCCGCGATGCTCGGCCAGCCCGTCTCCATGCTGATCCCCAAGGTGGTCGGGTTCCGTCTCTCCGGCGAGCTGCCCAGCGGCGCGACCGCCACCGACCTCGTGCTCACCATCACCGAACTGCTGCGCAAGCACGGCGTGGTCGGCAAGTTCGTGGAGTTCCACGGCGAGGGCGTGGCCGCGGTCCCGGTCGCCAACCGGGCCACGATCGGCAACATGTCGCCGGAGTTCGGCTCAACCTGCGCGATCTTCCCCATCGACCAGAACACCCTCGACTACCTCACCCTCACCGGGCGCCCGCGCGAGCAACTCGCGCTGGTCGAGGCGTACGCCAGGGAGCAGGGGCTCTGGCACGACCCGGACAAGCAGGCGCGATACTCCGAGGAACTGGACCTCGACCTGTCCACCGTGGTCCCCTCGATCGCCGGCCCGCGCCGCCCGCAGGACCGGATCGCGCTGGCCGACGCCAAGAACGCCTTTCGCGATGTGCTGCCCGGCTACGTGCACGAGGCCAGCCTGGACAACGGCCTGGCCGGCACCTTCCCGGCATCGGATCCCGTCGCTCCCAGTGACGGCACCCGGGCGTCGAACCCGATCCAGGTGACGCTGGACGACGGTACGACGACCGCGGTGGACCACGGCTCGGTGGTCATCGCCGCGATCACCTCCTGCACGAACACGTCCAACCCCTCCGTCATGGTCGCCGCCGCCCTGCTGGCCAGGAACGCGGTCGAGCGGGGCCTGAACCGCAAGCCCTGGGTGAAGACCACGCTGGCCCCCGGGTCCAAGGTGGTCATGGACTACTACGAGCGCGCCGGGCTGCTGCCTTACCTGGACAAGCTCGGCTTCAACCTGGTCGGCTACGGCTGCACCACCTGCATCGGGAACTCCGGGCCGCTGCCGCCCGCGATCAGCGAGGCGGTCAACGCCAGCGACCTGGCCGTGGCCGCGGTGCTCTCTGGGAACAGGAACTTCGAGGGCCGGATCAACCCGGACGTGAAACTGAACTACCTGGCCTCGCCGCCCCTGGTGGTCGCCTACGCGCTGGCCGGCACCATGGATATCGACCTGGCCCGCGAGCCGCTCGGCTCCGATCCCGAAGGCCGGCCGGTCTTCCTGGCCGACCTCTGGCCGTCACCGGAGGAGGTCGCCGGCGTGGTCCGCGACGCGGTAGCGCAGGAGATGTTCACCCGCGACTACGCGGACGTGTTCGCCGGCGACGACAACTGGCGCGGGCTTGACATCCCGGCGGGCGACACTTACGCCTGGGAGGACGCTTCGACGTACGTGCGCCGCCCGCCGTACTTCGAGGACATGCCCACCGAGCCAGAACCCGTCACCGACATCCACGGCGCCCGAGTGCTGGCCATGCTCGGCGACTCGGTGACCACCGACCACATCTCCCCGGCCGGCGCGATCAAGACGGAAAGCCCGGCGGGGGAGTACCTGATCTCCCACGGAGTGGAGCGGCGCGACTTCAACTCCTACGGGTCCCGGCGCGGGAACCACGAGGTGATGATCCGGGGCACGTTCGCCAACATCCGCCTGCGGAACCAGCTCGCACCCGGCACCGAGGGCGGCGTGACGGTCAAGGACGGCGAGCAGCTGAGCATCTACGAGGCCTCCCGCCGCTACCTGGCCGAAGGCACGCCGCTGGTCGTGCTCGCCGGCAAGGAGTACGGCACCGGCTCCTCCCGCGACTGGGCCGCCAAGGGCACCCTGCTGCTCGGCGTCCGCGCCGTCCTCACAGAGTCGTTCGAGCGGATCCACCGGTCCAACCTGATCGGAATGGGCGTGCTGCCGCTGCAGTACCGGCCGGGGGAGTCGGCGGCCTCGCTGGGCCTGACCGGGCGCGAGACCTTCGACATCCGCGGCATCGAAGCCATGAATTCGGGCCCCGTTCCTGATGAGGTCGTGGTGACCGCCGACGGCAAGGAATTCCATGCGGTCGTCCGGATCGACACGCCGGGTGAGGCGGAATACTACCGGCACGGTGGCATCATGCAGTACGTGCTTCGCTCACTGCTCCGAGGACCCGGCGATAACCACAGCTGACGCCGTCATCGTCACCCGGCTCCGGGCCGCCGGGTGCGTCTTCGCGGAGGATGAGGCCCGCCTGCTTGCCTCCGCGGCACGGACCCCAGAGGAACTGGCGGTCATGGTGGACCGGCGGGTGGCCGGCCTGCCCCTTGAGCAAGTCATCGGCTGGGCCGAGTTCTGCGGCCTGCGGATCGCCGTGGACCCCGGGGTGTTCGTCCCGCGCCGCCGTACGGAGTTTCTCGTCCGGCAGGCCGCCGCGCTCGCGTGCCCCCAGGACACCATCGTCGACCTGTGCTGCGGCGCGGGCGCCATAGGCACCGCCCTGGCCGCTTCCGTGAGCCGGCTCGAGGTGCACGCCGTCGATATCGACCCGGCCGCCGCGGCTTGCGCCCGGCGTAACCTTGAGGGCTTCGGCGGCTTGGTCTACGAGGGTGACCTGTTCGATCCGCTGCCCCCGGCGCTTTGCGGCCGGGTCGCCATCATCGTGGCCAACGTCCCCTACGTGCCGAGCGACGAGGTGAGGCTGCTCCCCGCCGAGGCCCGCGTGCACGAGCCGCGCGTCGCGCTCGACGGCGGTCCTGACGGCCTCGACGTGTTGCGCCGGGTGGCCGCCGGAGCGCCGGATTGGCTCGTGCCCGGAGGCCACCTGCTGATCGAGACCAGCGAGGGCCAGGCGGCGCTGGCCGTATCGGCCTTCACGGCCGGCGGCCTAGCCGCGCGGGTGAAATCTTCCGCCGACCTGAACGCCACGGTCGTCATCGGCACCGCCTGAGCGGGCCCCGACGTCCTAGATTCCGGGAAAGATGGCCCGCAGCTCGTCCAGGTCGACGCCCGAGGAAGCGTGGACCGGCGGGGTGTGGGCCGGATCGAGGCGTCCGTAGACCAGGCGGATGAGCGCCTCGGCAGGCAGCCGCAGCTCCGGCGGGCCCGCTTCGCCGTCGTCCGGCGTGAGAGTCACGGACTCACCGGTGGCGAGGATGAAGTCGCGCTCCGGTGCGGTCGTCGACACGCGCAGGCGGCGCTCCACCCCGTCCGGCTTGCCCGCCCGGCCGGTGAACTGGCCGATCGTGTCGATGAGCAGCCCCACGGCGTCGGGCGCGACCGTCGCCGCCGGGTCGAGCGCGACCGCGACGTCCCAGGTGTGGACGGCGTGCTCACCGACCCGGATCCGCGCCAATCCAGCGGCATCCAGGTCCATCCCGAACAGGTTCAGGTGCACGCGGGCCAGCTGATCCGCGTCGAGGGACTCCATCCGCTCGAGCGCGACCCGGTCCGCGTGCAGGGCGTCCGCCGCTTGGGCCTGCGGGCTCCGGGCGTTCCAGGAGTCCCAGATGGGGCCGAACGCCTCCCGGCCGGGCGGCTCCTCCCCGCTCAGGCTGGCGTCCAGCCACAGGCCGAAGATCTCGGCCTGGGACCCGAGATGCGAGAGCACCTGGGCGATCGACCACTTGCTCGCGTAGGACGGCTGCTCAAGCTGTCCTGGGTCGAGGGGCTCCACGATGGCCTGCAGCCGGTCGTGAGAGTGCCTGAGGGCGCCGATCCATGGCCCAGGACTGGTTCCATGGCTTCCTCCGTTCGCGGTGCGGGCAGGACCCGCCAGATGCTAGCAGGTTCCGGAGGGGCGCCTCCAGATCGCCTACCATGAGCGGATGACAGCTTGCAGCCCGCCAGGACCCGATGCCCCGGGATCCGAAGGAGTGCGCGGGCTGCGCGCCGATGCCGCCCGCAACCGCGCCGCGATTCTGGCGGTAGCCAGGGACGTCTTCGCCGAGCACGGGCTGGAGGCTCCGCTCGAGGTGATCGCCGCCCGGGCCGGCGTCGGGATCGCCACGCTGTACCGGCGGTTTCCCACCCGCGAGAAGCTCGTCGCCGCCGCGCTCGTCGAGAAGGTCGCCCAGTACGCCCAGGCCGCCGAGCAGGCGCTGGAGGTCCCGGATCCCTGGGCCGGGTTTGCCGGGTTCGTGCAGCGGATCTGCGAACTGCAGGCCTGCGACCGCGGTCTGGGCGACCTGTTGTCGATGACGCTGTCCGCGGGCGGTCAGATCGAGGAGCTCCGCAGGACGGCCAACGAGAACGTCATCACGCTCATCGAGCGCGCCAAGGCCAGCGGCACGCTGCGGGATGACTTCGTCGGCGAGGATCTCCTGCTCCTGCTGATCGCGACGGCCGCGGTCATGCAGGTCACCCGCGCCGACGCGCCTGATGCCTGGCGGCGTTTCGTGGTCCTGGCCCTGGATGCGTTCAGGTGCCAGGACTCGCCCGGGCTGCCGGAGCCACCCACCACGGTCCAGATGACCAGGGCCATGATCCGGCTGGCCGCCGAGCGCGGCTGCGGCGGACGCGCTCATGCTCAAGGCGCGCCAGGCCGCATTACATGATCTCGAGACGATAGGAACGGACATGATGCGCGACGCTGCCCTGCTCGGCACCAGGCTCGTGCTCGGCGCCTATCTGGCGGTGCACGGAGCCCAGAAGCTGTTCGGGAGCTTCGGCGGTGCCGGGCTGGACCGGGTCGGCGCCGGTTTCCAAAGGATGGGCCTGCGGCCTGGCCGGCCCATGGCGATGGCCGCCGGGATCACCGAGCTCGGCGGCGGCCTGCTCACCGCGGCGGGCATCGCCGACCCGGCCGGCCCCCTGGCCATCATGGGGGCCATGAGCGTCGCTGCCACCACCCATCGGGCGAAGGGCCCGCTGGCCGCCAAGGGCGGGTTCGAGCTTCCGCTGACCAACCTGGCGGCGGCGGCCGCCCTGGCCGCGGCCGGACCAGGCAGGTTCCGCCTCGGGCCCGTGCTGCCCCGCCGGCTCGCCGTGGCCGCCACGGTGGGCGGCGCGCTGGCGGCCGCCGGACTGGTCGCCCGGATGCTGACCGCCAAGCCCGCCGCCCCGGCCGAAGGGTCCGGACCCGGACCCGCGACCGCGTCCAGCCCGGGGGCGTCCCCCTCGCCTTAGATGCCGGCCGGACCTGGGTCGTTGCGAATCCGGCGCTGCTCTCGGCGCTTCCTGATGGCCTTGATGAGGTAGATGATCCCGAGGATCCGGAAGAAGCCACCCCCTGCGGCAGCGCCGCCCCAGTTCTTGTTCATGACCATTGCGGTTACTCCCTGTCTGCTGGCGGGCTCTTCGCCCTGGTTTTCTTGGCGGATCGAGCTGTGACCATCCGGCGGTCCTGGCGATCCACGGTCGTCCAGACCACCGTGGTCCACACACCGTCGTCATCGGGATGCTGCTCCGCAGCCGCGAGGAGCGCTTCGAGCGTCGACTTCAGCTCTTCAAGGTGGCGCTCGTTGAGCCGCGCGACGGTGCGGCCGAGCCCCACGCGGCGGTCCTCGCCCGCTTCCTGGGCGAGGGCGGCCGCGTTAACGTCGGCCCTGGTCGTCTCAAGCGCGGCACTGAGCAGCAGAGCGACGTCGGCTGGGGTGGGGACCCCGTCGGAGGGCTCGATGGCGGCCGGGGCGTAGACGCGTTCGACCTTGCCGCCGGGGAGCCGCCGGTAATCGGAGACCTCGATGAGTTTGCCCTCCTCGAGTTGCCCGAGGTGGTGGTACAGGCGGTCGGGCCGCATGCCGACGCGCGCGGCGAGTTCCTTGGCCGACTGCGGCCGGCCGACGAGCAGTTCGTAGAGCCGGATCCGCAACGGGTCGGCCAGGGCCCGGTGCACAGCCTTCAGGCGAGGTGATGGATCACTGTTCATCGAGTCCCACAATAACCCATTAGATGGACCAATGCTAGTTCAGTGGATAATTTTTCACTAAAGAGAGGCCGGGTCGGCGGCTGGCCGCGTCAAGCCGCAATTCCCTGCATATGGCCGGATGCGCGCGGTAAGGTTTCGTCGGATTCCTGGCGACTCGGAGGGGGCAGGAGATGGCTAACGGCAGTGGCCTGGCCGCGGTGAACAGCGTGGTGCTCCTGATGCTGGAGAACAGGTCCTTCGACCACATGCTCGGGTTCCTGTACCCCGGCAACGTGTCAACGTCGGGCCAGCCGTTCGACGGCCTGACCGGGAGCGAATCCAACCCCGGCACGAACGGGCAGCCGGTCACCGTGTTCCGGATCGAGCCGACGACGCCCCACGCGTACTTCATGCCCGGTTCGGATCCGGGCGAAGGGTACATGGCCGCCAACGACCAGCTCTACGGCAACAACAACGGCCCGGCGTCGACCGGGCTGGCTGCGCCGGGCCAGGGCTTCGTCACGAACTTCGGCTACACCCTCGGCTGGCAGTCCAAGGAGCCCACGCAGTGGCCGATCCAGCCCGGCACGGTCGAGGGCGACATCATGGGCTGCTACACGCCCGAGGCCCTGCCCGTGCTGTCCGCGCTGGCCAAGGGGTACGCGGTCTGTGACCAGTGGTTCGCGTCGGTGCCCACCGAGACGCTGCCGAACCGGGCCTTCGCCTGCGCGGCGACTAGCCAGGGTCACATGGACGACAAGACGCACACGTTCAGCTCGCCGACCATCTTCGGGCTGCTCGACGCGGCGGGCCTCGGCTGGGCGATCTACGGTTACGACGCCGAGCCGCTGACCAAGTCGACGTTCACGCAGATCAACAACGCCGTGGCCAGCCACTTCGGGCACTTCAGCGATTTCCAGGCCGCGGCGAAGGCCGGCACCCTGCCGCCGTTTACGTTCCTCGAGCCGAGCTGGGGGTCCTCGGGTAACAACCAGCACCCCAACTACGACGTGGCCCTCGGCGAGCAGCTCATCCACGATGTGTACGAGGCGCTGCGGACGGGACCGGGCTGGCCGGGGACGCTGCTGGTGATCACCTACGACGAGCACGGCGGGTGCTTCGACCACGTGCCGCCGCCCTGGGGTGCGGTCGCGCCCGACAGCGACACGGGTGAGTTCGGATTCAACTTCGACCGGTTCGGGATCAGGGTGCCCGCCGTGCTCGTGTCACCCCTGATCCCGCCGGGCACGGTGTACCGGGTCCCGGCCGGAGGGACGCCCCTCGATCACACCTCGGTCCTGAAGACGGTGGAGGAGCGCTGGAACCTGCCCGCGCTGACCGCGCGCGACAAGGCGGCGCCCTCCTTCGGTGACGTGCTCACGCTCACCACGCCGCGTACCGATGATGTCCTCGACGTCGTGACCGTCCCGCCCCCGTCAGGCCCGGGTCCCTCCGCGAACACCGTCTCGCACCTGCAGGGTGTCGAGGCCGAGCTGATCTCCCGGCAGTACCCGGCCGGCGACCCGCACAACCCGGCGCCGAAGCCGGTGTGACGCGCGCCTGCGTAACGGGCGCCGGGCGGCGTCCACGGCGGACAGCAGCTGGCGGAGGACGGACCGCAGGCCCGGCAGCCAGGCCAGGCGGATCAGCCGCGCCGCGATCGGGGCCGTCGAGTCGATAAGGCGATAGGTCGCCACGCACCCCGGTGAGGTGTCGTGCACCCAGTACAGCACGATCCCCATCGAGTACAGCCACAGCAGCTCCGGGAGCCTGCCGCGCCCGCTGGCCGGGATCCGGCCGCGCGCACCCCCCATCACCTCGGCGTAAAGGCCGACCGCGGCGGGCTCGGCCGCCTGCCAGTACGGCTTGGCCGCGAAACCGCGGCACGGAGCGAGCACGTCGACGAGCGCCCGTAGCACCCCGGTGATCCTGCGTCCGAGCCTGGTTTCCTTCGCGAGGACCTGACGGCACGCCGCCGCGTGCTCGGCCTGGTGCAGGGCGAAGTACTCCCGGACCAGCTCCTCCTTGGAGGCGTAGTAGTAATAGGCGTTTCCGGTGGCGACGCCGGCCTCCTTCGCGATGGCCCGCATCGTGGTCGCCTCGTAGCCGTTCTCGCGAAACAGCCGCAGCGCGGCCTCGACGATGGCGGCCCGCGTCTGCTCGCCCCTGGCGGTGTTGGCCATATCAGGCAATGTACCGATATCCCTGCTACATGTGGGAGCGAATCTTGAACGCGTTCAAATCCGCTCCTCGCGGTTTGGCCCGGTACAGGCCTGTGTCAGGCTGGTAGCGGCGGAACGGAGGGTGCGGGCATGCGCGTAGTGGTGGCCGAGCGGCACGGCGGACCTGAGGTGCTGACCGTGACGGAGCGTCCGGCCCCGGAACCGGGCCCCGGAGAGGTCCTGGTCGAGGTCGCCGCGGCCGGGGTGAACTTCATCGACATCTACCAACGCGAGGGCATCGGCAACTACCGCCGTGAGCCGCCCTTGGTCCTGGGCGGGGAAGGCGCGGGCACGGTCACCGCGGTGGGGGAGGGCGTGACCGGGCTCTCCGCCGGCGACCAGGTGGCCTGGGCGAGCGCCCCCGGCAGCTACGCCGAGCAGGTGATCCTGCCCGCCAGCCGGGCCGTCCCCGTCCCGGCGGGCGTCAGCCTGCATATCGCCGCGGCCGTCATCTTGCAGGGGCTGACCGCGCATTATCTGGTATCGAGCACGTACCCGGTGCGCGACGGCGATGTCGTCGTGGTGCACGCGGCCGCCGGCGGGGTCGGGCTACTGCTGACCCAGATGGTCAAACGGCGCGGGGGGATCGTGGTCGCCACCACCTCGGGCGGGCCGAAGGAAGCGCTCGCACGTGCGGCCGGCGCCGATTACGTCACTGGCTACGACGACTTCCGCGACGCCGTCGACCGAGCCACCGGGGGCGCGGGCGCGAACGTGGTGTACGACGGGGTCGGCAAGGACACCTTCGACGACAGCCTCGCGGCGCTACGCCGGCGCGGGATGATGGTGCTGTACGGGGCGTCCAGCGGGCAGGTCCCGCCGATCGACCTGCAGCGGCTCAACTTGGGAGGGTCGCTGTTCGCCACCAGGCCCACCCTGGGAGACTACGTCGCCACCGTCGAGGAACTGCGCTGGCGCGCCGGTGAGCTGTTCGGCCTGGTCGCCAGCGGTGCGCTCGAAGTCAGGATCGGCGGCACTTACCCGCTGGCCGACGCCGCCCGGGCGCAGGAGGATCTGGCCGCCCGGCGCACCACGGGCAAGCTGCTGCTCATACCGTGACCGACGCCCAACCGCCGCGCGGCCGCCGACCCCACCAGACCACGTTGCTCATCGTCGCCATGGCGGCAGCCGGGTTTAACCTGCGGATCGCGATCTCCAACCTCCCGCCGCTCTTCCCTGATCTGGCGGCCAAGGAGCACCTGTCCACGGTGGCGCTGTCACTGCTCGGGGCCACGCCGGTGCTGTTCTTCGGCATCGCCTCCGCGTTCGCGGCCTGGCTGAACCGGCGCCACGGCGAGGAGCGTGTCCTGCTGGTCGCCCTGGGCGTGCTCGCTGCGGGATTGCTGCTGCGCGGCGCAGCGCCCGGCGTCCTGCTGTTCCCGGGGACGGCGCTGGCGGCCGCCGCCATCGCCATCCTGAACGTGCTGCTGGCCAGCATGGCCAAGCGGCGCTGGCCGGAACGGGCCGGATTCCTGATCGGCATCTACCTGACCGCGCTGTGCGTCGGCGCGATCATCGCCTCGCTGGTCGCCGTGC
>JBOHCK010000234.1:0-9587 GCA_050698755.1 Streptosporangiaceae bacterium
TCTACGACGGGATCCCGCACCTGATCACGCCGATCATCACCAGCCCGAAGAAGGCGGCGGAGGCCCTGGACTGGGTGGTCGGCGAGATGGAGCGCCGGTACGACGACCTGGCCGCCAGCGGGTTCCGCCACGTCGACGACTTCAACAAGGCGGTGCGGGCCGGGCGGCTGACCCCGCCGCCGGGCAGCGAGCGCGTCTACCTGCCCTACCCGTACCTCATGGTGCTCGTGGACGAGCTGGCCGACCTGATGATGGTGGCGCCCCGCGACGTCGAGGACTCGGTGGTCCGGATCACTCAGCTGGCCCGGGCGGCGGGCATCCACCTGGTGCTGGCCACCCAGCGGCCGAGTGTGGACGTGGTGACCGGCCTGATCAAGGCGAACGTCCCGTCCCGGCTGGCGTTCTCGACGTCGTCCCTGACGGACTCCCGGGTCATCCTGGACCAGCCGGGGGCCGAGAAACTCGTCGGGCAGGGCGACGCGCTGTTCCTGCCGATGGGGGCGTCCAAGCCGATCCGGCTTCAGAACGCGTTCGTGTCGGAGAAGGAGATCCGCGACATCGTCGCGCACTGCAAGAAGCAGGCCGAGCCCACCTACCGGGAGGACGTCGCCGCCGCACCGGACCGCTCGCGCCAGATCGATTCCGACATCGGCGACGACCTCGAACTGCTCATGCAGGCGGCGGAGCTGATCATCACCACCCAGTTCGGGTCGACGTCGATGCTGCAGCGCAAGCTGCGGGTCGGCTTCGCCAAGGCCGGCCGGCTGATGGACCTGCTCGAGAGCCGGGGAATCGTCGGGCCGAGTGAGGGCTCCAAGGCCCGTGACGTGCTGGTCAGGCCAGATGACCTCGACGAGACGCTCAGCTCGCTGCGCAGCGGATGAGGGCGCGGGCAGCCGTCCCGAAGCTGTAGTCTGGCGCCCTAATCCTCATCGTGGCACGGGCGATCATGGGCTGTTTGCTGTCTACACTTGGTGATAGTCCCCGCACTCGCGGGTTTCCTCATCGCCACCCGAGCCCATTCAGACCAATGCAGGTGGAGGCGCAGCGTGAGCATCGGTGAATCCCTGGCCGAAGCGCGACGCCACGCCGGCCTCACCGTAAGCCAGGTCAGCCACGAGACCCGGATCAGGGAAGCGATCATCCGGGGCATCGAGCAAGATGACTTCTCCCAGTGCGGCGGCGATTTCTACGCGCGCGGTCACATCCGCAGCATTGCCGGGGTCGTGGGCACCGACCCGGTGCCCTTGATCAGCGAGTACGACGCCGTGCACGGGCCGCCCGGGGCGCTGCGGGCGGCCGACGTCTTCGAGCCGTCCACGCCGATCAAGATCCGCGAGCGCCGGCGTTCGCCGAGACTGGGGACGATCGTGATCCTGGTCTTGCTCGCCGTCATCGGGTACAGCGCCTATCACCTGATTTCGACGCACGGCAAGCACAACCACCCGACCGCCTCGAACACCAACAGTTTCACCGAGCCTCCGGCCAGCCCGACGACGCCGTCCACCACGCCGTCGGTCACGGTGTCCCCGACGCCCTCCCTCACCGACGTGGTGATCAACGTCGCCACCGGGCAGGAGCCCTGCTGGGTCCTGCTCACCAAGGCCAGTAACGGGTCGCAGATCTACATGGGCACCCTCCCGGCGGGCGCCACGATGACGTGGACCGAGCAGGAAGCGGTGAACATCCGCCTGGGCAACCCCCCGACGGTCGTCCTCACGGTGAACGGCCACCGCCAGCCCATCAAGAGCGTGGTGCCCGTGACGCTCAGCTTCAGCCCCGGGACGACCACGGTCCAGCCGGGCTCCACGCCGTCAGGCTGAGCCTGGCTCGCGCCGGGTCGCATAGGCTCTCGGTGTGCCTTCTCCTTCGGGGTCTTCACCCGTCGCCGAGTCCGCGCCGCGGACGGTCAGCCTGGTCACGCTCGGCTGCGCGCGTAACGAGGTTGACTCCGAGGAACTCGCCGCGCGGCTGACCGCCTCGGGCTGGGAACTGGCCTCCGCGGAGGAGGCCAGCGTGGTACTGGTGAATACCTGCGGCTTCATCCAGGCGGCCAAGCAGGAATCCATCGACGAGCTGCTGTCCGCGGCCGAATCCGGCGCGAAGGTGGCCGCCGTGGGTTGCCTGGCCGAGCGGTACGGTTCCGAACTCGCCGGCGAGCTGCCCGAGGCGCAGATCCTCAGCTTCGACGACTACCCGGACATCGGCGCCCGCCTAGACGACGTGCTGGCCGGCCGGCGCCGTCCCGCGCACACCGCGCGGGACCGCCGCACGCTGCTGCCCATCGCCCCGGTCGAGCGCCAGGCGCGCCCGGCACCAGGGCCCGTACCGGAAGGTTCCGCGTCGGATGGGCCCGCCGCCCCCTGGATTCTCGGCGCCGCGTCCGGCCCGGCCGCCGGCGTGTTCCGGCGGCGCCTTTCCGGTGGGGTGGTGGCGCCGTTGAAGATCGCTTCGGGCTGCGACCGGCGGTGCTCGTTCTGCGCGATCCCGTCCTTCCGCGGGGCGTTCGTCTCCCGCCGGCCGCACGAGCTCCTGGCCGAGGCGCGGTGGCTCGCCGAGGGCGGCGTGCGCGAGCTGGTCCTGGTCAGCGAGAACTCGACGTCCTACGGCAAGGACCTGGGCAACCTGCGCCTGCTCGAGGAGGTGCTGCCCGACCTCGCCGCGATCAAGGGCATCGACCGGATCAGGATCAGCTACCTGCAGCCCGCGGAGCTGCGCCCGGGCCTCATCGAGGTCATCACCTCGACGCCGGGGGTGGCCGACTACTTCGACCTGTCGTTCCAGCACGCCAGCGGCCCGGTACTGCGGGCCATGCGGCGGTTCGGGGACACCGATCGCTTCCTCGCCCTGCTCGACCAGATCAGGCAGGCCAGTCCGGGCGCCGGGGTCAGGTCCAACTTCATCGTCGGCTTCCCCGGCGAGACCGCGGCCGACCTGGCCGAGCTGGAGCGTTTCCTGGGCCACGCCGGGCTGGACGCCATCGGGATCTTCGGGTACTCCGACGAGGACGGCACCGCGGCCGCGCTGCTGCCGGGCCAGCTGGACGACGCGGAGATCGCCCGCCGGGTCGAGGACTTCGCCGACCTGGCCGAGGAGCTGATGGCCCAGCGGGCCGCCGACCGGGTCGGCGAGACGATCGACGTGCTGATCGAAGAGGATGCGGAGCCTCGCGAGGGGCACCCTGGCTTCACCGGCCGGGCCGCCCACCAGGCGCCCGAGGTGGACGGGATCACGATGGTCGCCGCGAAGGCGCCGCTCGCGGCCGGTGACATGGTGCGCGCGGTCGTGACCGGTTCGGACGGAGTGGATCTGACGGCGGACGTGATCCTGCCGAGCCTGCGGTGACCTCCCAGGCCAGGGTCTGGAACGTGGCCAACGGGCTCACCGTGATCCGCCTCGTCCTGGTCCCGGTCTTCGTCGCCTGCCTGCTCGCGGGGGGCACGGGCTGGCGGCTCGCGGCGCTGGCCACGTTCTGCGTCGCGTCGGTGACCGACCTGCTTGACGGGCAGCTGGCCCGCAGCCGCGGGCTGGTGACGGACTTCGGCAAGATCGCCGACCCGGTCGCCGACAAGGCGCTGACTGGGGCGGCCCTGATCTGCCTGTCCGGGCTCGGCGAACTGCCCTGGTGGGTCACGGGGGTGATCATGTTTAGGGAGCTCGGCGTGACCGCGCTGCGGTTCTCGGTCATCCGCCGCGGCGTGATCGCGGCCAGCCGCGGCGGCAAGGCGAAGACCCTGCTTCAGGTCATCGCGATCTGCCTGTACGTACTACCGGCCACGCTGCGGCCGCCTGGGATCGTCCTCGGCCTGGTCATGGGCGCGGCGGTGGTCGTCACCCTGGTGACCGGGGTGGACTATGTCCTGCGGGCGATGCGCCTGCGGCGTTCGGAACCAGGGGGCGGGGTGGCTTGACGGTGGCCGCGTCAACGGGTTCGCCCGGGCCGGCCGGGTTCGTCGGCGAGACGGCGCACGACCTGGCGGGGCAGATCCTGGCCCGGCTGCGGGCCCGCGGCCACACGGTCGCCGTGGCCGAGTCGCTGACGGGCGGCCTGGTCGCCGCGGCGCTCACCGACATACCCGGTGCCTCGGCGTCGTTCCGCGGGGGAGTGGTGACCTACGCCACCGAGCTCAAGGCGGCGCTGCTCGGAGTGGACCCGGTCATGCTCGCCCGGCACGGTGCGGTCTACGCGCCGGTGGCCGCGGCGATGGCGGCGGGCGTCCGGCAGCGGCTCGGCGCGACCTACGGGGTCGCCACCACGGGTGTCGCCGGCCCCGAGCCGGCCGACGGCCAGCCGGTAGGCACGGCGCACATCGCGGTCAGCGCCGAGGACGACACGGTGGTGCGGACCATAGCGCTCACGGGAGATCGGCACGACATACGTAGACTGACCGTAGAGCACGCCCTCGGGTTGCTGCTCGGCAGGCTTAGGGAAGATAGCGGCTGATTACAGCGTTACGTTGGCAGCGAACACGGGAGGACATGATCTCGCGAACTTACCGTAATGCCAGGTACGGTGGAAGTGTGGGCGTCGGCCATCGGGGAAGGGAGTGCGACTATGGTTCTACTCCGCCAGCTGCTAGGTGACGTGCTGCGTCGGCTGCGCCTGCGGCAGGGTCGCACGCTGCGTGAGGTGTCGGCCTCGGCGCGCGTTTCCCTCGGCTATCTCTCCGAGGTCGAGCGCGGCCAGAAGGAAGCCTCGTCTGAGCTGCTCGCCGCCATCTGCGGCGCCCTGGGCACTCCGCTCTCGCAGGTGTTCCGCGAGGTCTCCGATAACTTCGCCCTCGCCGAGCTGCAGAACGAGCCCGTGCTCGGCATGCCTAGGGAGCCTGGCCTGCGGGTGCAGACCGAGGCTGGCGTGGCAGTGGGTTCCATGGTGCCCGAGCGCGGCTTCGTCCCGATCAGCACCATCAGCCCGGACGCGCAGGGATCGCTGGATTTCGCGGGGGAAGAGCCCGGATTCGGCCTGACGGACATGGTGCCCGTCTGAACTTAAACCCAGGCCCGGGGGTTCTCCGTCAGGTGCCGGATCGTGTCCGGCAGGTTCCCTGACACGATGTCGGCCAGCGTGACCTGCTCGAGGACCGCTCGCTCGTTGGCCCGTAGCGCGATCCAGACCTGCTGCAGGGGCTCGGCTACCCCCGGATAAGTGACGTTCTCCGGGCGCTCGCCCCGCACGCCGAGTAGCTGGCCGTCGATGGCCCGGATGATGTCGGCGAGGGAGATGTCCGCTCCGGGGCGGGCCAGCCAGAAGCCGCCGTCCGGTCCGCGCTGGCTGCGGATCAGCCCCGCCCGCCGGAGCTGGGTCAGGATCGTCTCGAGGAACTTGCCGGGGACCTGCTGTGCGCGGGCGAGCTGGTCGGCGGTGACGTGCCCGTCGGCCGCGGCAAGCTCGATGGCGGCGCGCAAGGCGTAGTCGGCCCGGGCTGACAGTCGCATGTCCGTCATTATGCACGTTCCCCACTGACTTTCTCGCATTAGCGAGGCGCCCCGGCGGCCCGCCGTCACGGCGGCCCGTTGTTACGGCCCGTTGTTACGGCCCGCTGCGACGGCCCGGACCCCGCGGCGGGCCGGGGGCGTTACGATGGCTAGGCGGCTTGCCGCCGCGGGCATCGACGCGGGCGGGTGGTGCGGATACCGACCCGGCCCCGCACTGGGAAACGTGACCGACCGGCACGGGAGAGCATGGCCACGCCAACTGACGACAAGCCAGTCACTGGCCTGGTCGCGGTCGCCGACGCACAGGGCGTGGCCAGGAAGCAGGTCACCGGAGGCGCCGAGCCCGCCACGGCGGTCGCGGACGCCGGCGAACGCCGCTGGCGACATCGGGGCAGGTGGCTGGCCTGGCTGGCGTGGCCGATCGGCCTCATCGAGGCGGTGGTCGTCCTGTTCGTGTGCTACCTGCAGGTCTCCAGGACCGAAGCGGTCTCCTCGGACGGCGCATCGAACGCCCTGCAGGCCTGGGACATGCTGCACGGCAACCTGCTGCTGCACGGCTGGACGCTTACCGACGTCTCCTTCTACACGACCGAACTGCCCGAGTACATGATCGTCGAGGCGATCCGCGGGCTGCACGCGGACGTGCTGCACGTGTCGGCGGCGGTCACCTACACGCTGCTGGTGCTGACCGGCGGCCTGCTGGCCCGCGGGCGCGCGAAGGGGCGCGACGGCGTCCTGCGGTTCCTGATCGCCGCCGGGATCATGGTCGCCCCGCAGCTCGGCCCGGGCGCGTTCATCCTGATCTTCCAGCCCGACCACACCGGTACGCAGGTGCCGTTGCTCGCCACCTGGCTGGTGATCGACCGCGCCCGGGGGCGGTGGCGATGGGGCGTCCCGGTCGTGGTCGCGGCGCTGCTGGCCTGGGTCGAGGTCGCCGACCGGCTGGTCGTGCTCATCGGCGTGGCCCCGCTGGCGGCGGTGTGCGCCGTGCGCGCTTACCGGGCGGTGGTCCAGCGGCGCGAACGGCTGCGGTCCGCCTGGTACGAACTGTCGCTGATCGCGGCGGCCGGCGCCTCGGTGGAGATCTCCTCGATCGTGGTCAAGCGCATCAGCGAGCACGGCGGCTTTTCCGTGCTCCCCGTGGCCAACGGCCTGGCCCCAGTCAGCGAGATGTCGTCGCACCTGTGGCTGATGGTCGAGAGCGTGACCGGGCTGTACGGGGCAGACGTGTTCGGCATGTCGTCGCCGGGGCTCAACGCGGCCATCGCGGGGCTGCACCTGGTCGGCCTGGCCCTGGCCGTATGGGCCCTATGGCTGGTGATCAGGCGGTTCTTCAGCTGCGATGACCTCATCGCCCAGGTGCTGGCCCTCGGAATCCTCATCAACCTGGTCGCCTACCTGCTGAGCACGACGCCGACCACCTACTGGAGCGCACGCGAGATAGCGGGCGTGCTGCCGGCCGGCGCGGTGCTAGCGGGCCGGATGCTCGCGGGCCGGTTCCGGGTGAGCCGGCTGGTGCCCGCCATGGCGGTGGTCCTCGCCTGCTACGTGGCGGCCCTCGGTTACACGGTCGCGCAGCCTACCGTCCCCGCCATCAGCCAGGATCTGGCCGACTGGCTCACGGCGCATCACCTCACCTACGGCCTGAGTAGCTACGGGCTGGCCAACACCACCACGCTGGCCAGCGGCGGTGCCGTCGACCTGCGGCCGGTGACCTGGTACAACGCCAACGTGGCCGCCGGGCCCTACGAGTTCAACCAGAACTGGTACAACCCGCTGACGCACGATGCGAGCTTCATCGTGCTGATGAACCCGCCGCAGCCACTGGACGAGATCGCGATGTGGGAGGTCCTCGACCGGTTCGGGCCCGCGGCCCAGACCTATGACGTCGGCCGGTACGTGGTCATGGTCTACGACACCAACCTGCTCACGGATTTCAGCCCGTCACTGCCCAACCAGCCGGCCGCGGGCTAGCCGGCCGGTCCGGCAGCGAGCAGGTCGGCCGGTCCGGCAGCGAGCAGGTCGGCCGGTCCGGCGGCGAGCAGCCGCCAGAGTACCTCCCAGGCGCGCATCCCCTCGCGCAGCCTGCTGATCCGCATGAACTCGTTGGGGGCGTGCAGGTTCTCGTCGGCCGTGGAGAACGAGAAGAACAACGTCTTGGCGCCGAGCGCTCGCTCGAACAGGTCAGTTGCTGGCAGCGTGCCGCCAATGCAGGTCAGCAGCACCGGCTGGCCCGGATAGACGGCCTCCAGGGCGGCGGTCGCCGCGCTGATCGCCGGGTGGCTCGCCGGGATCGTGTAGGCCGGCACTCGCGCCTGATCGGCGCGCACCTGCACGCTCACGCCCGGCGCGTCCTGCAGGCGCACGTGTGCGGCGATCGCCCCGAGGATCGCATCGGGGTTCTGACCGGAAACGAGGCGGCACGAGACGTGGGCGGTAGCCTGATGGGGGATTACCGTGTACTTCCCGCCGCCGGCGACGCCATTGACCTCAAGCGTGGGACGCTCCCACAGCCGCTCCAACGTGGTGTACCCGGGCTCGCCGTGGGGTTGCGGCACGCCGAGCTCACGGGTGTAGTCCGTGGTGTCGAAGGGAACCGAGGCGATCTGCTGGCGGCGCGACGGGGCGAGTTCTCCGATGCCGTCATAGAAGCGCGCGACGGCGACCTTCCCGTCGTGATCGTGCAGGCTGGCGACGATTTCGCAGAGCGCGTGCAGCGGGTTCGCGACGGTGCCCCCGTACCGGCCTGAGTGCAGGTCGGCGCGGGCCCCCGAGACGACGATGTCGAGGCTGACCAGTCCCTTGGAGGCCAGGGCCAGGGACGGCTCGCCAGGCCGCCACATCGCGCCGTCGGCGGACACCACCAGGTCAGCTGCGAGCTGGCTGGCGTGCGAGGCGACGAAGTCCGGCAGGTGAGGGCTGCCGATCTCCTCCTCGCCCTCGAACAGGAACCTGACGTTCAGCGGGAGGCGGCCTTCTTGCTCGATGAACGCCTGAGCGGTCTTGAGCGCGACGTAGACCGGTCCCTTGTCGTCCGATGCGCCGCGGCCGCGCATGACCTCGCCGTCCACGCAGAGCTGGAATGGAGGAGTAACCCACTCGCCTGGGTCGCCGACCGGCTGCACGTCATAGTGCCCGTAGACCAGGATGGTGGGTGCCCCCGGCGCGCCGAGCCACTCGCCCAGCACCACCGGATGGCCCTTGGTCGGCAGCACCCGGCCTGCGGCGAAGGCGAGTCGGTCGGCCAGCCACTGCGCGGCGGCCTGCATCGTGTCCTGACTGGCGTCCCGGCTGATGCTCGGCACCGCGACGAAGCCGCTCAGCTCGTCGATGTAGGTCGTGTCCGCGGGGGCGAGCTTCAGGCGGGGTGCGGCGGTGCCGGTCATAGCAACGCGCTGCCGCCGTCGATGGCGATGACCTGGCCGGTGACCCACCCGGACCGTTCAGCGGCGAAGAACAGCACGCCGTTCGCGATGTCCGAGGGGTGCCCGAGCCGCCGCATCGCAATGCCGAGTACGAGGTCGCGCTGGCCTTGTTCGCCGTAGCTCTCCCACTGCCGCTGGGTGGTCGGGTTGGACAGGATGAAGCCGGGGGCGATGCAGTTGACGGTGATCCCGAACGGGCCGAGTTCGTGCGCCATCTGCCTGGTGAAGCCGATCTGACCGGCTTTCGCGCTCGCGTACGCCTGGATGCCTGTCTTGCTCACGGTCAGGCCCGCCGCCGAGGAGATGTTGATGATCCGGCCCCATCGGCGCTGCTTCATCGCTGGCACGACGGCCCGCGTACACAAGAACGCGGTGGTCAGGTTCGCGTTGACCACCGCGTGCCAGTCGTCGTCACCGACCTCCTCCAGCGGGTGCCCGGTCTGCCCGCACACTCCGCCGGCGTTGTTGACGAGGATGTCTACCGCGCCCACGGCGGCGAAGAAATCCCGCACGGCAGCTGGCGCGGCCAGGTCGGCGGTGTCCTTGTCGACCCGGTAGACCTTTGCTCCCTCGCCGGCGAGCGCATCGGCGATCTCGGTTCCGATGCCGTGGGCGGTTCCGGTGACGACCGCCACCCGGCCCGCCAGTCCGGCCGTCACCGGGGGCCCGCTGCCCGGCCGACCGAGGCCCGCGGCACCAGGAACATTGGCTCCCTGACTATGACGT
>JBOHCK010000235.1:0-9566 GCA_050698755.1 Streptosporangiaceae bacterium
CCGCGTTTGGCAGCGCGCGGTAGTAGCCGATGCTGTACCGTTCCAGCTCCAGCTCCGCCGCGGTGAGGAAGTGCGCGTACCCGGCGGCCCACAGGCCGACGAAACCCGCGCCCGCGCCCGAGGTAGCAGCGGCCGCGGTGGCCGCGTCAAGGACCATGACCCGGCCGGCGTCACGGTCCAGCAGGTGGCAGGCGAGCGAGGTGCCCAGCACCCCCGCGCCCACGATCAGCACGTCGACGTCATTCATTGGCGGTCCCCCACGGTGTGAACGAGGTGCAGGAAGGTCATGTCGCTGTACTTTAATGGTCGTCAGAGATCTTGCGGCATACTGGAGCAAACGACCGTCGGTGAACTTAGCCAGGAATGCGTCAACTTTATTACTCGATGGGAGAACAAGGGCGTGTCCTTTTCAACCTTGATTTCTTCGACTCAGGCCGCTGGCCACCTTTCAGATCGCCGATGGGTGTTTGTTGACTGCCGATTCGTTCTTGGTCGCACTTCGGAAGGGAATCAACGCTACCTGACTAACCACATTAGAGGAGCAGTGTACGCGGATCTTGGGAGAGATCTCTCCGGTCCGGTTGAGGCAGGAGTGTCAGGTCGTCATCCGCTGCCAGATGAAGCTGCCTTTTCCGCAACCATGTCCCGTCTCGGCATTGACTCTTCTATTCAGGTAGTCGCCTACGATGAATCGTCAGGTGCCATGGCGGCCGCACGGCTCTGGTGGCTTCTCAGATGGGCCGGCCACGAGTCAGTGGCCGTACTAGATGGCGGCTTTGCAGCGTGGCAAAGTGAAGGTCTACCCACCCGCAAAGGACTCGAGACTGTCGCACCCCGGACGTTCATAGGTAATTTCAGACCGGAATTGGTTGCTAGCGGGCCTCAAGTTTGTGCGATGATAAGAAATAGTGGGATAGTAGTAGACTCGCGCACTTCTGATAGGTATCGCGGCGAAAACGAGACGGTCGATCGCGTAGCCGGGCATATACCGACTGCTCGATCAATACCTTATCCTGAAAATGTCGATTCCGGCGGGAGGTTCCTGCCAGAAGAGGAACTAGCCGCTCGCTTTCCGGAACTTCCAAGCGAATCTACTGAAGATGCGGTGTTCTACTGCGGTTCTGGCGTAACTGCAGCGCACAATATCCTTGCTGTTGTTCACGTCAGATCCAAATTCCCTAAATTGTATCCCGGTTCCTGGAGTGAATGGATCAATGACCCATCCAATCCAATAGCTTTCGGTCCGTAGAGCACGGCCCAGGATTAACCGGGTAGCTTGTGCCGGTGATCATCTGGATCAACGGCGGGTTCGGCGCGGGCAAGACGATCCTCGCGAAGGAACTCCGCCGGCGACTTCCAGACGCGGTCCGCGAGTGCGGCGTGACCGGCGTGGATGAGATGGCGGCTGCCGCTGCCCGCCAGCCTGACGGGACGCTCATGTTGCGCTCTGACAGGCTCACCCCGGCCGAGCTAGCCGACGCGATGCTAGCCAGGGCCGACTTGCGCTAGGTTCACGCAGACGCCAGGCCGAGGCGGCAGGCAAGTGAAGGGGTGAGTCGGCCTGTAGGCCGGGTTCTGTGCGCCCGCTTGCGCGGGGCGGCGGTCATCCATCTGGGACTGCCGTTGCCGGCAGCCTCGTGCGGTCTACCCGCGGGCATCGGGCGGGCCGCCCTCAATCGCTCGCGCAGGGAGCACCTGCTCCCCTTCTGACCTTGCTCCGGGTGGGGTTTACCGAGCCGCCGCAGTCACCTGTGGCGCTGGTGGTCTCTTACACCGCCGTTTCACCCTTACCCCGCGTCAGACGCGGGGCGGTTTGTTTTCTGTGGCACTGTCCCGCGGGTCGCCCCGGGTCGGCGTTACCGACCACCCTGCCCTGTGGAGCCCGGACCTTCCTCACCGGGCTTGCGCCCGGTGCGACCGCCCGGCCGACTCACCCGCACTTAGGATACGCCGCGGGCGGGCCCGGCCAGGACGCGTGCTAGGCTCCTGGCCGCGCTGTGACGGGAGGTGATGACGTGTACTTTTTGATCCGGGCCATAGTGAGATGGTTCAAGCGCCGCAAGCAGCAGGATCAGCCGCCGACGTAACCGCCTCAGCCGACCGGGCCTGGGACTTCGGTAGGCACGTCAGCCGGCTCCTCGACGACCGGCGAGGGGGCGGCGGGCCGGGCGCGGGCGGGGGCGAACGCGAGGCCCGCGGCCAAGCCGGCCAGGGGAAGCACGGGGAGCAGGTAGCGGTAGTCGAAGTCGGCGACCGCGATCGGGGAGACGAGCAGCACGATGCCGGTGACCCACGGCATCATGCTGCCGGTGCGGCGAGACCAGGTCAGCCGGGGCTGGCGCTGCCGGAGACCTTCGATTCGCACCACCCCGCCGAGCCCGGCGAGCAGGATCAGCCCGAGCAGCGGCCCCCAGGTGTAGACGATGTGCTCGTACAGGGAGATCAGGGCTGCGAACGGCTCGATGATCGTGCTCGGATTGGCGTGCCCGTAGCTCACCGCGTCCTGGTAGGCGGTACCGCCGGGGATCCATGTGTCTTTGCCGATCTTCGGGTTGCTCGGTAGCGTCTGGAGCTTCAGCGGGAAGTTGTAGTACGACACCGTGCCCGGGTCCGGGTAGGCATGCCGCGGCCACTCCACCACGAGCGCGACACCCTTGACCACCGACTCCGCGTAGCCAAAGGGCTGGGCCTCGACCGCGCGGATCGCGAAGTTCGTCAGCAGGGCGTTGTTGGCGGTGCTCACCGGGCCGCCCGGCAGCAAGCTGTGCACCTGCGGCGCGTGCCAGATGTAGTCACCCGGCGCCGTGCGGCTCGACGGCGAGCCGGTGGGGCATATCCCCAGCTCATTGGCGGGCGGCTTGATGACCGAGCACTCGGCGAACGAGGAGACCCGTCCCCACAGGTAGAACCCCTCGGACCGGGTCAGGTTGTAGGAGCCGTACCAGTGGTGGAAATAGCTCGCGTAGGCCGCCACCGGGGCCAAACAGCCCACGGCGAGCGCGACCGCCACCAGCCAGCCTCGCCATTTCTTCCAGCCCTGCCTGATCGCGCGGTAGATCATGAAGACGGGAAACAAGACCAGCAGGGGCAAGCCCTCACTGCGCACGTCTACCGCAATGCCGACCAGCAGCCCCGCCACGAGCGCGGTGGGCCACGGTGTCCGGTAGCGCCAGAGAATCAGCAGCAGGGCCAGCATGACGAGGAAGGTGAACAGGGCCTCGGCCATCACCATGTGCTCGTCTTCGATCTCGAAACCGTCCAGCAGCACCGGCAGCGTGGCCAGCGTGGCCCACAGTTTCGGCACCCCGGCCCGCAGGGCCAGCACGTAGACCATGACCCCGATGCCGAGCCCCATCAGGTGCTGCAGGCCGGTCACCAACGTGAAGCTGTGGAACGGCAGCAGGATCCGCAGGAACAGCGAGTAGCCCGTGGTCTTGGACAGGTCCGGCCGCGGCAGTACGTCCCGCAGGAACCGCCAGTAGCCCGTGGCATTGGACAGGCCCGGCCGCAGCGCGGAGCCCACGTAGACGTAGGAGTCGCCGGAGAACCACAGCGCGCCCGGGTAGGCGATCATCGTCATCAGCCGCAGGACCGCGCCCGCGGCCAACGCCACCGCGAACTGCGGGTGGCGCGCGGCGAGCTCTCGCAGTCGCCGCACCAGCCGGGCGCGTGAGATGCCTGCGAGCACGCCGATCCCTTCTCCGGACCGCGGGACACCCGAGGATAGCACGCTCCTTACTCCCCGTTAGGCCACCTCCTCGCCCCTGATCGAGTCCCCCAACTGGAAGGTCGACCTAGCGTGAACCACCCCGACGCGCGGCCTGCCGTCAACGGATCGTGTTCCCGGCGTCGACGGTGAATTCCAGGCCGGTCACGTAGCGCGACTCGTCGGAGGCCAGGAACAGCACCACGTGGCTGATGTCTCGCGGGTCGACGGTTTCGACCGGCAGTGTGTTCATGAAGATCGGCCCTAGGTGCTGGTTCTCGGCGATCAGCTTCTTGAGTCCGCTGAGGCCGGCGACCATCGGGGTGTCGACGCCCGCCGGGTGCACCGTGTTGACGCGGATATTGTGCTGTCCCAGTTCGTTGGCCATGGTCCGGGCGATCCCGACCACGCCGTGCTTCGCCGCCACATAGGGAGCCAGGAACGGCTGGCCCTTGATCCCGGCCGCGGAACTCGTGCAGATGATCGACCCGCCGCCAGCCGCGACGAGGTGCGGCGCGGCTACGACCACCGTGTTCCACACGCCGGTCAGGTTGGTGTCGATCGTGTCCTGCCAGACGGCCGGGGTTACCTCGTCCCAAGGCTGGGCGGTGCAGATGCCGGCGTTCGCGCAGACGATATCCAGCCTGCCGAGCTGCGCGACGCCGTCGTCGACGGCCTCCTTGAGGCCGACCGCATCGCGCACATCGGCCTTTGCCGTCACGATCCGCCGGTCCAGCGCCTCGACTGCCTTAGCCGTCTCGGCGAGGTCGGCCTCGGTCGACATGGTGTAGCTCACCGTCTGGTAGTCCGCACAGATATCAATGGCGATGATGTCCGCGCCCTCTTCGGCCAGCCGGATCGCGTGACTGCGGCCCTGGCCGCGGCCAGCGCCGGTGACGAAGGCGACCTTGCCTGCTACTCGTCCTGCCATGGGTTGTCGTGCTCCTTACCGGGCCGAAGCGGCCGATTGCCCAGCCCGGCGGCCGAAGAAACTGCAGTCTCCGAGCGAGATCCCGCTGCAGTACCCGGAGACAGCCAGGGCCGACGTGGCGCGCCCGGCCGCGTACAGCCCGGGAACCGGCGAGCCGTCCGGCCTCAGCACCTCTCCGCCGACCGCGGTGCGCAGCCCGCCCATGGTGAAGGCCGACATCGGGAAAGCCTGCTGACGTAGGTCGATGACTGCGTAGGGCGGCACCAGCGGCTGCAGCCACCGCTGCCCCTTGCGGAAAAGCGGGTCCGCACCGCGCGCCGCGTGCTCGTTGTAATAGGCCACCGTCTGCTCCAGCGCGCCGACCGGAAGCTCCATCTCGGTCTCCAGGTCGGCCACCGAGTCCGCGGCCCATGACGGCCGGCGCCAGGAGCTCTCCAGGAAGGTCGACTCATCCAGGAGCAGGTAGGCGATGGTGTCCTGGCGGAAGGCCGCCTCCGCGCCAAGCCGCCCGTAGTACGTGTCCTCGTTGATGAACCGCCGCCCGAGCTGGTTGAACAGGAGCCCGCGTGCGTAGGACATCGGCGGGGTCAGCACCAGTGTGATGTCCGCGGTGTCCATGTGGATGGCGTCCGCGCCCGCTGCCTGCGCCATCTGGATGCCGAGGCCATCCTGGCCGCCGTGCCCGAGCTTGCTGACGGCTAGCATGGCCGGGCTGTGCTGGGCGAGCATTTCGTCGTTGTAGATGAAACCGCCCGTGGTCAGCACCACTCCATGCCGGGCCCGCACACGGAGCTCAGTGCCGAACCGCCTGGCTTCGACGCCGGCCACGCGGCCGTCGTCGTCAACCACCAGTCGCTGCACGCCCAGGTTGTACTCGGTCCGGACACCGGCCCGCTCCGCGGAGCGCACCAGGCGCTTGAGCACGGCCCCCTCGAACAGGTCCTCGTCGCTGTCGGGGTCACGGGGGATGTGCCCGCGCGGCGCCGGCCGGACCAGGTCGCTGAACGGATGGGCCTGCTCGCCGCCGGTCCAGACCAGGCCGCCGCCCGCGTACTCCTGCCCGCCCACGTTGATGAAGCCGTCGTCCTCCGGAGAGGCCAGCATGGAGCCGGGTTCGTCGGGACCTGTTATCAGCGGAACGCCCTGCCGGACGAGCCAGTCGAAATGCAGCAGGCTCTCGTCGCAGTAGACCCGCAGCTTCTCCTCGTCGACCCCGGGGCCCAGCGCCGCCAGCAGGAAGGTGTGCATCTCCTCGGTGGTGTCGTCGAAGCCCATGGCCTTCTGCATCGGCGTGCCGCCGCCGAGGTAGATGATCCCGCCGCAGGTCCCTTCGGGGCCGCCGCCGCGTTCCAGCGCCAGTACGTCGCCGCTGACCTCCAGAGCGCCCAGCGCAGCCGCCGCGCCGGACATGCTGAAGCCGACGATCACCACATCAGCCTCGAGATCCCAGGACTGGATCTCAGCTACCTGGCAGGGAGCGGTTGACGATGGCTCTGGCATGGACGATCCTCCGACCCGGCTGGTTTTCGGCGTACCTTGCCACGTTCGCAGGGCAGACGTCGGATGGATGGGTCCTTCCCGCTGTATGGGATGGTTCAGCGATCGCCAGGCCTTACGCCTAGCTGCGCCGCGCGCCGGCCGAACTGGCGGCGAGGGCCTTGGTCACGCCCCGGGCCGCGGCGGCCACGTGCGGCGCGATCTGGTCCAGCCGGACCCGCCCGACCGGACTGGTGACCGACAGGGCGGCGACGACCTGCCCGTCAGGCCCGAATACCGGAGCCCCGGCGCACATGATGTCGATGCTGGATTCCTGCCGGTCGAACGCCACCTGCCGGGCCGTTATGGTGACCAGCTCGCGCTCCAGCATGGTCGGCGAGGTGATGGTGGCGCCGGTATACCGGGGCAGGCCGTGGTTCACCACGTTGCGCAGCACGTCGTGGGAGGAGAACGCCAGGATCGACTTGCCGAGCGACGTGCAGTGCAGCGGCATCCGGCCGCCCACCCGGGACAGGTCGGTCACCCGGTAGTGGCCGGAGATCTTGTCGATGTACAAGATCTCCAACCCGTCCATGACGCCTAGGTGCACCGTCGCGTGCGTCGCCTCGTACAGGTCCTCAAGGAACGGCAGCGCCGCCTCGCGCAGCTCGGTGCGGACCGGGCTCAGGCCGGCGAACTCGAACATGCGGTTGCCGAGTGAGTACTGGCCGTCGCGGTAGTTCAGCCAGCCGAGCTTGATCATCTGCTGGGCGGTGCGGTGGGCGGTGGACTTCGGCAGGCCGGTGCGCATCACGATCCCGGACAACGAGAGCGTGCGGTGCCGCGGGCTGAACGCGGACAGGAGCGCGTTCGCCCGTTCTAGCACTGACTCGTGCGCAGTATCCCGCTCACCGGCACTCACGCTTGGAGCATAAGCAGATAGCCGATTGAATTAAAAAGAATTAGATGTTAACGATTCTGTAACATGTCAAAGTGGCTGAAGGGGCGCACGGTGCTGAATGCAGCGATTGTCGGGTCCGGGAACATTGCCACAGACCTGCTGTTCAAGCTGCTGCGGTCGCAGTACGTCGCCCCGCGCTGGATGGTCGGGATCGACCCCGACAGCGACGGACTGCGGCGCGCCCGCCAACTCGGACTCGAGACATCCGCCGAGGGCGTGGGATGGCTGCTGCGCCAGAACCCGCTGCCCGACCTGGTCTTCGAGGCCACGTCAGCCCGCGCGCACGCCGCCAACGCGCCGCTGTACGCCGAGCACGGGATCACCGCGATCGATCTCACTCCTGCGGCCGTAGGCCCGTACGTGGTGCCGCCGGTCAACCTCACCGAGCACATCGGGCAGCCGAACCTGAACATGGTGACCTGCGGCGGTCAGGCGACCATCCCCATGGTGTACGCGGTCTCCCGGGTCACCCAGGTCCCGTACGCCGAGATCGTCGCCTCGGTGGCATCGGCCGCGGCAGGCCCGGGCACCCGGGCGAACATCGACGAGTTCACCCGGACCACCGCCGGGGCCGTGGCCAAGCTGGGCGGCGCCGCGCAGGGCAAGGCGATCATCATCTTGAACCCGGCCAAGCCCGCGGTGATCATGCGGGACACCATCTTCGTGGCCGTGCCGGACGACGTGGATCAGCAGGCGGTCTCCGATTCGGTCCATGCGATGGAACTCGAGGTCCAGCAGTACGTGCCGGGTTACCGCCTGACCGCGAAGCCGCAGTTCGACGAGGGCCGGGTGGCCATCTTCGTACAGGTCGAGGGCGCTGGCGACTACTTCCCGCCGTACGCAGGCAACCTCGACATCATGACCGCCGCGGCCGCCAGGGTCGGCGAGGAGATCGCCAGGCATCAGGCAGCGGAAGCGAGCTGACCAATCCATACCGGAACGCGAACCGACCAATCTCGGAGGTACTCCCCGATGGCCTACTCCGCTGATCTTGACGTCCGGATCACCGACAGCTGCCTGCGCGATGGCTCGCACGCGATCCGGCACCAGTTCACCGAACAGCAAGTCCGGTCCATCGTGCGGGCCCTCGACGAGGCTCACGTCCCGGTCATCGAGGTGACTCACGGTGACGGGCTGGGCGGCTCGTCGTTCAACTACGGCTTCAGCGCCGTCGACGAACAGGTGCTGGTCAAGGCGGCCGCGGAGACCGCGCGCGACATCAAGATCGCCTGCCTGATCCTGCCAGGCGTCGGCACCATGGACGACATCAGCGCCGCGCGCGATCTCGGGGTGTCCATCATCAGGATCGCGACGCACGCGACCGAGGCGGATATCTCCGCGCAGCACTTCGGCATCGCGCGCGACCTCGGCCTGGAGACGGTCGGCTTCCTGATGATGGCGCACTCGATCCCGGCCGAGGACCTCGCGGTCCAGGCCAAGATCATGGCCGATGCGGGCTGCCAGTGCGTCTACGTGGTCGACTCGGCGGGCACGCTGATCCTGGACGAGGTGACCGACCGGATCCTCGCGCTGCGCGAAGCCGTGGGCCCGGACGTCCAGGTCGGCTTCCACGGCCACCAGAACCTGTCGCTCGGGGTGGCCAACACCATCCTGGCCATCCGGGCCGGGGCGGTGCAGGTCGACGGATGCACCCGCGCGTTCGGGGCCGGCGCGGGCAACACCCCCACCGAGGTGCTCGCCGCCGTCTGCGATCGCCTCGGCATCAAAACCGGCATCAATGTCTTCGCGCTGGCCGACGCGGCCGAAGACGTCGTGCGGCCGGCCATGGCCAGCGAGCCTGTGGTCGACCGGATGGCCCTGATCATGGGCTACGCCGGGGTCTATTCGAGCTTCCTGCGACACGCCGAACGCGCCGCCGCGCGCTATGGAGTCTCCGGCGCGGAAATACTGGTTCGCGCGGGGGAGCGCAAGCTGGTCGGCGGCCAGGAAGACATGCTCATCGACATCGCGCTGGAACTTGCCGCCGGGAAGGCGGACCAGGAGCCGGTAAACACGGGCGTGCCCAACGCCGCTCGCTGAGCGCGTGCCAACCAGCGGGATCGTGCGTTGCCCGGTCCCTCGCAGCTAGTCAAACTAACCAGCATTATCCGTAGCAGCAGGGAGCGGAGTATGAGACATAGACAAAGCAAATTGGCAGCGCTCGCGGCGCTGTCCGTTCTCGCCCTGGCGGCATGCGGATCGTCAGGGTCCAGTTCAAGCTCCAGTTCGAACTCTAGCGGCTCGACGAGCAGCGCCAGCACCCAGGCGGGCGGCACGGCGTCGGGCAGCTTCGGCACGCTGGGCACGGTGTGCGGCTCAGGATCGGCCACCGGTGCCACCGCCACTGGGGTCACCAACTCCAGCGTCGAGGTGTCGGTTATCGCCGACATCAACGTGCCGGGGGCGCCGGGCCTGCTGCAGCCCATGTGGGACAGCGCTACGGCGTTCACCGACTGGTGCAACGCGGCCGGGGGCATAGACGGGCGCAAGCT
>JBOHCK010000236.1:0-9534 GCA_050698755.1 Streptosporangiaceae bacterium
TCCCGGTCACCGGCAGGGGCACGATCTTTCTTCAGGGCTCGAAGCCCAGGAGACCAGAGTGCTCACCTGCCGGCGGCCACCAGGTACCGAGTCTGCCGGATGGCGGACCCGCTAAGACTCATTAGGAAACCTGGCCGGCGTCTCCGACAGCGTGCTGGAAGCCATCACCGGAGCGCTGCAGCTCAGCGAAGCCGAACGGCTCCACCTGTTCGACCTGGCCCGCACGGCTAACACCAGCCCCGCCCGCGCCGCCCGGCGCCGCCCGGCGCCCGAGGTCCGTCCCGGCATCAGGCTGATTCTCGACGGCATGACCGATACGCCCGCCTTCGTTCGTAACGGACGCCTGGATATCCTCGCCATCAACCCCCTCGGCCGCGCCCTGTACTCACCCGTCTTCGCCATTCCTGGCCGCCCGGCCAACCTCGCCCGGTTCCAGTTCTTCGACCTCGCGGCCCGCGAGTTTTACCCCAGCTTCGAAGACTCCGCCCGCACCACTGTCGAGCTGCTGCGCACCGAAGCAGGCCGTGACCCGTTCAATCCATCCCTCACCGGCCTGATCGGCGAACTGTCCACCCGCAGCGAAGAATTCCGCGCCCTGTGGGCCGCGCACGACGTCCGCCTGCACCGCACCGGCCTGAAGCACTTCCGCCACCCTGCCATCGGCCTCCTCGACCTCATGTTCGAGGCCATGGCCCTCGAAGCGGACGAAGGGCTCACCCTCACCGCCTATACCGCCGAGCCCGGCACACCCTCCCACGACGGACTCAGGCTCCTCGCCAGCTGGGCCGCAACCCATAAGCGCGACGACGTCGCCCAGAGCAGCCAGGATGAGCACATGCAAGGCACCGCTCCCTAAGGGATGCGGCCCCGGGGCGTCAAGCTCGCGCCGAGCTCATACCTAGCGCGCGAAGCGGCCAGCGACCGCATCGTATTCCTCTGCCGTGATACCGGGTTTCCCGCCGACGATGAAGTCGCGCTGAACACGTGCCCAGTGGTGCCAACGGCAGAATGTCACTTCTACAGTGTCACCAAGAGCGCCCGCTACTGCTTCAGGACGCGCTCCGGCGAGTATCGCACCGTGAATCGCGATTGGCTGCACCGACATAGCCACGTGGCGAGTGCAGACATGACCGCGAGTTCGGCCAGCTCGTCGTACTGGCTGCGCTCTTCGATAGGCCAGGCCGTTCGGTCGGCCCAGAGCTGCGCCAGTTCGAACGTGCCCAGGTCTTTCGCCGCCCGGAAGGTGATCGGCCGTTGGGGAGCGGCGACATCGGCGCGCCTGCGAGATCGGTTCATGAGCTCTCCATCCAGCGTTCGCCACCTGCCCCACCGCCGTCACGCGGAGCATCGTGCCGTTGGCGTCCAGGACCAGCGCGAAGTCGCTGCGCTCGAGTACCTGCAGGCCGAGGGTCTGCTCGTAGAAGAACCGGGCCCGGTCCAGGTCCGTCGCGGCCACGAAGGCCACTAGATCGCTCGACTCCAGCATGGCGTGTCCTCAGACGGTAGGGCGCGGCGCGCATCGATCGTAGCGAGGGCCCAACTTACGCGGGCGCAGAAGCGTCCTATGGGGTGTTACGCGGCGTTTCTCGCGCTTAATCGGGATCTGGATCGTTAGCATTACTGCCGGTAAGGGTCACATGGATAGCCATCCGGAGGAACGGGGCAAGGCCACGAAGACTCACGCCCGCGCGCCTGGCCTCGATGGGGTCCGGGCGCTGGCCGTGCTTGCCGTCATGGGCTTCCATGCCGGCGCATCGGAGCTGTCGGGCGGCTTCCTCGGCGTTGATGTCTTCTTCGTGCTGAGCGGGTTCCTGATCACGGACCTGCTGGTTGTTCAGTACGACCGGCTCGGCCGGATGGACCTGAAGAATTTCTGGGCCCGGCGGGCCAGACGCCTGCTGCCGCCGCTGGCCGTGATGCTGGTCGTCGTCACCGCAGCGGCGACCGTCATCGAGCCGAGCCAGGAAAGCTCACTGCGCCTGGCGCTACTGGCCGCTGCCACGTACACCAGTAACTGGTATCAGATCGCGCATCACGTTTCGTATTTCGCCTCGCTCGGGCCCATGCCGCCGCTTGATCATCTGTGGTCGCTGGCCATCGAGGAACAGTTCTACCTGATCTGGCCCCTCCTCCTGTGGTTTCTTATTCTCAGGCTGCCCACACGGCGTGCGCGGATCATAGCGACGTTGCTTGGTGCGGGGCTGTCGGCGCTGGCCATGGCGCTGGAGTACACGCCGGGCGGCAACCCGTCGGCGGTCTACTACGGCACGTACACCCACGCGTCCGCGCTGCTGATCGGGTCCGCGCTCGCCCTGGCCTTTCCGCTGGCCACCCTGTCCTCTACCGCGGCCAGCCTGACCAGGCGCATGGACGCTGTGGGCATCGCCGGACTCGCCGTCCTGGCGTGGGCTATCGGGCACTTCTCCGGCAGCGACCCCGCGGTCTACCCGTTCGGCCTGATCCTGGCCGCAGTGGGTGCGGCGGGCCTGGTCGCCGGGGCCGCCAGCACCGGCGTGATCTCGGCGATGACTAGCCTGCCGCCCTTGCGTTGGCTGGGAGTCCGGTCCTACGCGATGTACCTGTGGCACTGGCCAGTGATCGCGCTGACCGGTGCCGTGGCCGGGCGGGCCGCCTCCTCACCATGGCTGTGGGTCGTGGAGGCGGCCGTGACGATCGCGCTGGCCGCCCTGTCGTGGCAGTTCGTCGAGGGCCCGATCTTGCAGAACGGGTTCCGCGTGACGTGCCGTCACTGGATCCGACTGCTCACCGGCGCTGACGCTAAGCCTGCCCGCAGGCGCCGGGAGCTCATGCCGACGGCCGTGGCCGCCACCGTGCTCACCGTTGTCGTCATCGCCAGCTACGGCATCGCCCGGCCGCCGGCGCCGGTGGCTCCCACAGGCCTGCTGCGGCAGGTCGCCGAGGGTCAACGGGTCAGCGCTGCCTCACAGGCGACGCAGGCGCCGCAGCTCACGCCGACGGCCTCGCAGCCCACCACGCCATCTACGCCGGCCGCGGCGTGTCACGTCGGCGGCGGGCCGCCAAGCGTCTCAGGCCGGCAGGTCACCGCGGTCGGCGACTCCGTCATGGTCGCCTCGGCCGTCGCTCTCCAGGCGGCCATGCCGGGCGTCTACATTGACGCAAAAGTGAGCCGGCAGATGGCGACCGGTCTGGCCGTCATACGGAGCCTGGCCGCCAGGCACCGGCTCCGCCATATCGTCGTCGTCGGGCTCGGCACCAACGGCGACATTTCCTCCGCGCAGATGCGCCAGCTGCGCCGGGCCATCGGGTCCAACCGGGACCTGATCCTGATCAACACCTTCGGCCCAATGCAGTGGGAATCCGAGGTCAACGCGGTGATCGCCTACGCTGTCCGGCATACCTCCCACGCGGAACTCGCCAACTGGAACCAGGCCATCAGGCACCGGACCAACCTGCTCTGGCCCGACGGCATCCATCCGCAACCAACGGGCGCCAGGCTCTACGCGCACATCGTGCTCGCGGCGGTGCGGGCAGACCTACCGAGCAGCAAGCCCCGAACGTGTCCGGGACCAACCCGGTTCGTCCGGTAACACCCCTCCGCAGGTCGATGATCGCTGCGCCGTGCCCGTGGTTTTCGATCTGCGGCCTTTATGTTTCAGATCTGCCGTCCGCAGGGCTTAGATCTGCGGCGTCCACGCTTTAGATCTGCTGTGTGAGGGCGTTGCCCTCTGCTATGACGGGCGGCCAGGTGACGTGCCCCAGTGTGGGATCGGCCGCGTCGGCCAACCTCACTTCTACGGTGACGTGCCACCACTCGCAGTCGAACCACTCCAGCGCCGTTCGGTTCCCGCGGCTACTGGATGTGCGGTCGAGCAGTGGCAGTCACCTTCCACCTTCCGCCAACGCCCGATCGGCTGTCATCTCGGACAACCAGCCCCAGTCGCTGAAGCGCCTCAAGTTCCTGTAGGACGGTCCCCTCGCCTGGGCCATATCTCGCGTCAACCGCCAGGTCTATCCGCCTAGCGTCCCAGTCCCCGCCCCCCTCGGCGACGACCGCCAAGAGTTTGATCTGACGATCGGAAAGAGGAGTGTCACCCATGGCGCCAGCCCGGGATAGAAGAGATCCGCCCCAGAGATCCCATAGGTCCTCAAGTGCCGCGGTATGGACGTCATTCCACACGTCGTACATCTCAGGGCCCCCGATATCCACGCCTGATTCAGGCCCGAAGCCAAGTCGGGCATACCTACCCGCTTCATCCAGTTCGTGAGTGTAGAAATTCAGATCATATGACGTCGGCTCCATGTCGCCAGCCGCAATGGACGTCAGCCGATCAAGCATCGCCTGCTCCGGAGCCTCCAAGGGACCACCTCCAGTGAACCTCTGAAGGTGAGCCGTAGCTTCCTGAACGCCTTCATTGGTTATCCTCTCTTTCCCAGCGTCAAACGGCTGGATCGGCCCTCCCGCCGTCTCAGGATCGAACTCACGCCCCGAGGCAGCCCCCCGGCGCCCGTCAGTACGTATTCTGCGGCAGTTCCTCTGGTCCCGTATCCGGGGCCGTTGGCGTCGTGGACGAAGACCGGTGTGGTCCCGGCGACGCCTTGGTACGCGTCGTTGGCCAGTTGAGCGACCATGTAGAAGTCGCTCGTCCGGTCCCGCATCCTGCCGTCGTACTCAGTAGTCCCGGTGGGGACCTGGAGGTTTTCCAGCTCGGCGGCCTCAGTCGGCCGGTCCTTGCCCTTCAGGCGGTCTTCTGGGCCCACCAGGTGGCTTTCCGGGCCTTCGGTCTCGGTGCGGCGCATCGCTGGGATGAACGTTTCGCGTTCGAGTTTTTCCATACGGGCATAGCCGTGGTCGATGGCATCCTGCCGGTAGGCGGCATCGACGGCAGCACGGTAAGCTGCGGTCCGGTCAATACGCAAGGCTGATTCCAGAGAGACACGAGATGAGTCGTGGGGACCGTCACCGCCGACTGCCTTGCCTTGGTCCTTGCCAGCGGAGTCCGGATCCTCGGGAGCCGCCCGGACACGGCGGGCCAAATGGCTGCTGCCGGGCACGTCGGCCGGGTCTGACCTATCGATCCGCACGCGTCACCCATCTAGCGGCACTAGGCCAGTATCGAATGTCCTCCTAGGGAAACGGCTGGATACTGGCTGCGGTTCACCGCGACTTGGCAAGCTCTTCCAATTCAGCAGGCCTCAGGTCATGCTCCAGACAGTTAGCCTTCTCTTCGCCCAAGACGCGTACTACTCAATCTGAACAATTGCAGCACAGATGAAGCTGAATTTGAAAATTGGCCAATTCAGATGAGAACCTACAAGGCTCACGATGTCGCATACGACATCCGTCGTTAGATTACGGCACACAGCGTGAGACCCCACACTACGCGGCGAGAATTCATCCGCGAGCCATGTCGGCGAAGCGGCTGTAATGACCCTGGAACGCCACGGTCACGACCGTGGTCGGGCCGTTCCTGTTCTTGGCCACGATGAGGTCCGCCTCACCAGCCCGCGCCGACTCCTTCTCGTACAGATCTTCCCGGTGCAGAAGTATCACTATGTCCGAGTCCTGCTCGATGCTGCCCGACTCGCGCAAATCGGACAACAGGGGCTTCTTGTCGGTTCGCTGTTCGGGGCCCCGGTTGAGCTGGGACAGCGCAACCACGGGGACGTTAAGTTCCTTGGCGAGCAGCTTGAGGGAGCGGGACATCTCGGAGACTTCCTGCTGGCGGTTCTCCACTCGCTTGGGCGAGGACATTAGCTGCAGGTAGTCGACGATGACGAACTTTAGGTCGTGCCGCATCTTCAGCCGACGGCACTTGGCCCTGATCTCCATCATCGACATGTTGGGCGAGTCATCGATGAACAGCGGCGCATCGGCGACCTCGCTCATCCGCCTGGCCAGCCGGGCCCAGTCGTCATCGTTCATCTGGCCGGTGCGCATCGTCTGCAGCGGCACCCGGGACTCCGCCGACAGCAGCCGCATCGTGATCTCGTTCCGCCCCATCTCCAGACTGAAGAACGCTGTAGTGATGCCGTGCTTTATGGTGGCGGTGCGAGCAAAATCTAGGGCCAGGGTCGAGTTGTGAGTGGGAATCATGGACCGGCCGGCCAGGTACATGTGATCAGCGCTATCGACCTGAACGCACCGGACAGCAACACTGTCGACCGGGCGCACGGCGGTAATGAAGCGCTCACGGGCTCGCGGCGAGGTCTTCCCCTGCCCGCGCTCCCGGTGAGCGGTTCGCTTCCGCTCCAGGCGGAAGACGTCATCGGTCGTCGTGAAAGACAGTGTGTAGGCAACGGAGGAAGATTCGGTCGCGCCGGAAACGCGTTTCTCCGACCAGCCACACCGGTAGCCGAGCGATAGCACCAGCTCTCGCACATCGGCGGCCAATCGCCGGGAAGTCACGCTGAACTGGACCGAGCCTCCAGGACTGACCGTGCCGTCGGTGTCTAGCAATCCTGCGAGCAGAGCACGACGCTGCTTCTCTGACGCGCGTAGATACTGACCGGGGATGTGCTTATGGCCAAGAACTCCCATACTGCGGAGGATCGCCTGGGCCGTTCCGTGATCATCACGGCAGGCCCGGGACCGCGCTGATTGGCTCACCCCGTCGCCAAGCCAGGTGCCGAGGGCGTAAGGCGGGAACGGAAGGTCAGCAGATGGCAGATCCGCGGGCTTAGCAACGGCGACCGCGTGGTTGAGGCGCCCGTCCGTCGGGTGGCGGAGTGTGTCCGCGATTTGCGCGGTAGTCACCACGTCTTGGTGCACGGCGGTGGTGGCGGCGTTCATGGGGCGATCGGCCAGTTGGACCATCGCGGCCAGCAGAGTTCGGGTCTCTGAGTGCTGGCGGCGCGCCGCGCGCGTAGACGTTCTCCATTCATGATCCGCGTCGGCGACGATGACGGTGCCGTCGTCGAACTCCACCTCGTAGCAGGGTCGGCCGCGCATGACACCGGTCGCCGCGACTACCCGCGTCGGCTTGCCGTCCGCGCCGATCAGGTACTCGCCGACCTGGACCTCACCCATGGTCGTCCAGCCGGTCGGTGTCGGCAGTGGCGTATCGAGCGCGAGGGCTTTGCCGGCGCCAGGTCGGGCTGCTATGACTACCATCTGGCCCGGGTGGAGGCCGTTGGTGAGGGCGTCAAGGTCGGCGAAGCCGGTTGGGACGCCGGTGAGGTGGTTGCCGCGGCTGCTGATCGACTCGATCTCGTCGAGGGCCCCGGGCATGATCTCGGACAGCGAGTGGTAATCCTCGCCCGACCGGCGCTCGGTGACGGCGTACACCTCCGCCTGGGCCCGGTCCACGAGCTCGTCGGCCTCGGCGTCGCCCGCGTAGCCAAACTGCACGATCCTGGTCCCGGCCTCGACCAGGCGGCGCAGGATCGCGCGCTCCCTGACGATGCGCGCGTAGTAGCCGGCGTTGGCGGCGGTGGGCACGGAGGCGATGAGGGTGTGCAGGTAGGGTCCGCCGCCGACCCGGGCGATCTCGCCGCGCCTGACGAGCTCGTTGGCGACGGTGATGGCGTCGGCCGGCTCTCCCCGGCCGTACAGGTCGAGGATCGCCTCATGGATCAGCTGGTGGGCCGGCCGGTAGTGGTCAGCGGGGCGGATCACCTCGATCACGTCCGAGATGGCGTCCTTCGAGAGGAGCATGCCGCCGAGGGCACACTGTTCCGCCGCAACGTCGTGCGGCGGGGTCCGCTCGAAGTCGTCATTCCGAGGGATCTCGGCAACGCTCACGTGACCTCCCTCCCGCGTGTGAGTGAACGAGGCACGAACGCCCTCCTGCCTCCGCCTGACTCTGTTCTAGCCGATAGCTCTGACATTTTGCCGGCCCTCGGCGCGCTGCACCACTCGCCCGGTGGATAGCGGTGTGGACAAGGTGTGCAAACACGCCGACTACGTTGTGCGCAGCCTGGGGAAATAGCTGTGGAAATGGCCAGAGTAAATACCGGGACACGCCATCTAGCTGCGTGAATATGATCCACTAGCTGTGCGGAAGAAAAACTTCGGCAGCGATTTTCTGCCGGAAAATCCACAGCCGCTATCCACAGCACTGTGGTTACAGGCTGTGGATAACGGCTGTACGGAAGTGGCCACACGGAGGGTGGCGGACTGCTATCCTTCGACGGTGTGTTCGAGTGACCAGCTCGCGCTCAGGCGCCTCATGGAGGCCATCGAGCAACTTGAGGCCGACCGTGCGGCAGCGGATTCCGCCGACCTGGAGGCGCGGATCGCCGCCGTCTGGTCGATGGTCAGCGACCTCGATCCGGAACTGGCCCGGCTAGCGTCCGGCTACGGCCGGACCAGCGGCTAGCTGGCGGAAATCTCGATGTCGACCGAGGCGCTTACGTCGGGGTGCAGCCTGACGCGGACCTGGTGCGAGCCGAGGGTCTTGATCGGGTCGCGCACCTCGATCCGGCGCCGGTCGAGCTCGGGTCCCCCGGCCTCGCGCACGGCGGCGGCGATGTCGGAAGGCCCGACCGAGCCGAACAGCCTGCCGCCCCCGCCGGCCCGGCGGCGCATCCGCACGTGCAGGCCCTCGAGTTGCCCGGCAATCGCCTTTGCGTCTTCCACGCCGCGGATCTCCCTGGCCGACCTGGCCCGCTTGATCAGGTCGATCTGCTTCTCCGCGCCGCGCGTCCAGTTCATCGCGAGGCCACGCGGGATCAGGTAGTTGCGCCCGTAGCCGCTCGCCACGTCGACCACGTCGCCGGGCTCGCCCAGGCCGCTCACCTCTTGGGTGAGGATGAGCTTCATCGGTGTACGACCCATGTCCCTGCCCCCTAGCGCGCTGTGCTCGTGTACGGCAGCAGCGCCACCTCGCGGGCGTTCTTTATCGCGGTCGCGATGTCGCGCTGATGGCGGGTGCAATTGCCCGTCACTCGCCTGGCCCGGATTTTCCCGCGGTCGGAAATGTACTTGCGGAGGAGGCCGGTGTCCTTGTAATCGACATACGCGAGCTTCTCCTGGCAGAACACGCAGACCTTTTTCTTCGGCTTGCGTAGTGGTGGCTTGGCCATCGTGGTGCTCCTAAGCAGAGCCCCGCTCGCAGCGGGGATGGTCGGTTTCCTGTTATCTGGCTAGAACGGGGGCTCGTCCGAGTAACCGCCCGGGCCGTCGGTCGCCCACGGGTCAGCATCCTGCCCGTGCCCGCCGCCCTGCCCGCCGGACTGCCTGCCCCCTGACGGCCGGTCTTGCCCGTACCCGCCGCCCTGGCCCCCGCTCCTGGCGACCTTGTTGACCTTGGCCGAGGCATTGCGGAGAGAGGGGCCGACGTCGTCTACCTCGACCTCGTAGACGGTGCGCTTCTCGCCTTCCTTGGTCTCGTACGACCGCTGCCGCAGCCGGCCGGACACGATCACCCGCATCCCGCGAGTCAGGGACTCGGCGACGTTCTCCGCCGCCTGCCGCCACACGTTGCAGGTCAGGAACAGGCTGTCCCCGTCCTTCCACTCACCCGTGGCGTTGTCCTTGAACCGGGGGGTTGACGCCACCCGGAACCGCGCCACCGGCTGACCCGCCGGGGTAAAACGCAACTCAGGGTCATC
>JBOHCK010000237.1:0-9526 GCA_050698755.1 Streptosporangiaceae bacterium
CCGCCTGGGCACTGTGGCGACGTCGCCACCAGTACGGCGCCCAGCAAGCCCACCAGCGATGGCACGCCTACGCCGACCAGACGCCACGATAACGAAATACAACTGCCGTATCAGTGCGCGCCAGCAGGGCCGCGACCGGTCCTTCGGCGAGCCGGTAGCGGATGACCCGCCCGTCCCGCTCGGCGCGGACCACCTCGGCGGCACGCAGGTAGCGCAGCGTCTGAGACACCGTCGTGTCGTTCAGCCCGGTGGCCGCCGCGAGGTCCGACACGCTGATAGGCCCGGCCGCCTTGATGGCGATGAGCAGGGTGAGCCTGGTCGGGTCGCCCAGGACGGCGAAGGTCTTCGCGTGAGCCTGGACCGCCTCGGGCGGGCTGATGGCGGCGATCGCCTGGCACACGCGTTCGCCGTCGATGATCCGGTGGCCGGACCGTTCCGCAGGGAGCAGGTGCACGGTCCACAACTATTTCACTTCCGTTTGCGGGCCGCGTGGCGGAGGGTTCAGCGGCCCTCGAGCTCACCCTCGGTGTCCAGGTAGGCCTGCCGCAGCGCGGCCAGCGTCCCGGGGTCGGGGGCGTCCCAGAGTTTGCGGTCCGCCGCCTCGAGCAGCCGCTCGGCGATGCCGTGCAGGGCCCAGGGGTTGGACCGGCCGAAGAACTCGCGCATCTGCTGGTCGCGGACGTACGTCTGGGCCAGCTTCTCGTACATCCAGTCCTCGACTACGCCCGCGGTCGCGTCGTAGCCGAACAGGTAATCCACGGTGGCGGCGAGCTCGAACGCGCCCTTGTAGCCGTGCCGCTTCATCGCCTCGATCCAGCGCGGGTTCACGACCCGGGCGCGGAACACGCGGGCGGTCTCCTCGGCCAGCGACCGGGTGCGGACGGTGTCCGGGCGGGTCGAATCGCCGATGTACGCGCGGGGGGCCCGGCCGGTGAGCGCCCGGACGGTCGCGATCATCCCCCCGTGGTACTGGAAGTAGTCGTCGGAGTCGGCGATGTCGTGCTCGAGGGTATCGGTGTTGTGCGCCGCCACCGCGATCCGCCGGTAGGCCCGCTCCATGTCGTCGCGCGCTGGTTTGCCGTCCAGGCCCCGGCCGTACGCGAAGCCGCCCCATACGGCGTACACCTCGGCGAGGTCGGCGTCGTCGCGCCAGTTCCGCGCGTCGATCACCGGCAGCAGCCCGGCCCCGTACGCGCCCGGCCTGGACCCGAAGATGCGCGTGGTGGCGCGGCGCTCGTCGCCATGGCTTAGCAAGTCGGCCTTCGCATGGGCGCGGACGTAGTTCATGTCTTCGGGCTCGTCCAGGTCGGCGACGAGCCGGACGGCGTCGTCCAGGGCCGTCACTACGTGCGGGAACGCGTCCCGGAAGAAGCCGCTGATCCTTATGGTCACGTCGATCCGGGGCCTTTTGAGCTCGTCGAGGGGGATCGGCTCGAGACCAGTCATCCGGCGGGAGGCCTCGTCCCAGACCGGCCGCACGCCGAGCAGCGCGAGCACCTCGGCCACGTCGTCGCCCGAGGTCCGCATGCTGGCGGTGCCCCAGACCGACAGGCCGACCGAGTCGGGGTAGGTCCCAGTGTCGGCCAGGTACCGCTCGAGCAGCGAGTCCGCCATCGCCTGGCCCGTCTCCCAGGCCAGGCGGGACGGCACCGCGCGCGGATCGACCGAGTAGAAGTTGCGCCCGGTCGGCAGCACGTTCACCAGCCCGCGCAGCGGTGAGCCGCTCGGCCCGGCCGGGACGAACCCGCCGTCCAGCGCGTGCAGGGTGCGGGCGATCTCGTTCGTGGTCTCCGCGAGCCGGGGCACCACCTCGGTGGCGGCGAACGTGAGCACGTCGGTGACAGGCTGGTTCCCGCTGCCCAGAGTTTTGCTGACGACGCCGGGGACGGCGGCCGGGTCCCATCCGGCGTTCTCCATGGCCTCGACGAGCGCCCGGGCCCGGGCCTCTATGGCGTCCGTGTCCGTGCGATCGCCGGAGCGCTCTTGATGGCCGAGAGCCTCGCGTAGGCCGGGCAGCGCCTGGGCCTGGCCGCCCCACATCTGCCTGGCCCGCAGGATGGCCAGGACCAGGTCGACCCGGGCTGCACCGGTTGGCGCCGCCCCGAGCACGTGCAGCCCGTCCCGGATCTGCGCGTCCTTGATCTCGCAGAGCCAGCCGTCCACGTGCAGCAGGAAGTCGTCGAACTCCGTGTCGTGCGGGCGGTCGTCCAGCCCCAGGTCGTGGTCGAGCTTGGCGGCCTGGATCAGGGTCCAGATCTGGGCGCGGATGGCGGGGAGCTTGGCCGGGTCCAGCGCCGCGATCTGCGCGTGCTCGTCCATCAGCTGCTCCAGGCGCGCGATGTCGCCGTAGCTCTCGGCGCGGGCCATGGGCGGGACGAGGTGGCCGATCAGGGTGGCGTGGGCGCGGCGTTTGGCCTGCGTGCCCTCGCCTGGGTCGTTGATGAGGAACGGGTAGACGAGCGGGATGTCCCCGATGGCAGCGTCGGCGGCGCAGCCGGCCGATAGCCCGGACGTCTTCCCCGGCAGCCACTCCAGGTTCCCGTGCTTGCCGACGTGGACGACGGCGTGCGCCGCGAACTGATCCCGCAGCCAGTGGTATGCGGCCAGGTAGTGGTGGCTCGGCGGCAGGTCCGGGTCGTGGTAGATCGCGATCGGGTTCGAGCCGAACCCGCGCGGCGGCTGCACCATGACCACGACGTTCCCGGCCCGCAGCGCGGCCAGCACGATCTCGCCCTCGGGGTCCTGGCTGCGGTCGACGAACAGCTCGCCGGGGGGCGTTCCCCAGTGCCGAGCGACGGTTTGTTGGAGTTTGGGGTCCAGGGTGGCGAACCAGGCCCGGTAGTCGGCGGCGCTGATCCGGACCGGGTTGCCTGCTACCTGTTCCTCGGTCAGCCAGTTCTCGTCCTGGCCGCCCGCGGCGATGATCGCGTGGATCAGGGCGTCGCCGTCGCCGGAGGCCACGCCGGGGAATCCGTCTGTGCCTCCGCCTGTGCCTCCGCCTCCGCCTCCGCTTCCGCTTCCGCCGATGGCGTAGCCGGCTTCCGCCATCGCGGTCAGGAGGCGTACGACTGACGCGGGGCTGTCCAGCCCGACCGCGTTGCCGATGCGGGCGTGCTTGGTCGGGTAGGCCGAGAGCATGATCACGATGCGCCGCTCCTGGGCTGGGACGTGCCGCAGCCTGGCGTGCCTGACGGCGATCCCGGCCACCCGCGCGGTGCGCTCCGGATCGGTGACGTAGCTGGTCAGGCCGTCCGGCCCTACTTCCTTGAACGAGAAGGGCACCGTGGTCAGGCGGCCGTCGAACTCGGGGATCGCGACCTGGGTGGCGGCGTCCAGCGGGGTCAGCCCCTGGTCGCTTTCGGCCCACTGGGCCCGCGACGAGGTCAGGCAAAGGCCCTGCAGGATCGGGACGTCCAGGCTGGCCAGCGCGCCGACGTCCCAGTTCTCGTCGGCACCTCCTGCGCCCGCGCTGGCGGGCACCAGACCGCCAGCGGCGAGCACGGTGACGACGATCACGTCCGCGGTGCGCAGGGCATCGATCAGCGCGGGTTCGGCCGTGCGCAGCGAGGAGCAGAACACCGGCAGCGGCCGTCCCCCGGCCGCCTCGACGGCGTCGGCTAGGGCGTGCACGAAGCCGGTGTTTCCCGCCACGTGATGGGCGCGGTAGTACAGGATCCCGACGACCGGGTCTTCCTTGGTGGACGCTCGGCGTGGCCGTTCGAGGATGCCCCACGTCGGCGTGGCCGCGGGCGGCTCGAACCCTTCCCCGGTGAGCGTGATCGCGTCCGACAAGAACCGCGCAAGCTGGCGCAGGTTCTCCGGCCCGCCGTGCGCGAGGTAGGCGTGCGCCTCGGCGACGACACCGCCCGCCACGGTCGACAGGGCCATGAGCTCGGCGTCGGGGGTCGCCTCACCGCCGAGCACGATCATCGGCACGCCTTGTGCCGCCAGGGCGTCCAGGCCGTCCGGCCAGGCCTGGCGTCCGCCGAGCAGGCGGACGACGACGGCGGTCGCTCCATCAAGCAGGGACGGCAGATCCTCGACCACTAGCCGGGTCGGGTTGGCCAGCCGGTAGCCGGACCCGCTGGCCCGGGCCGACAGCAGGTCGGTGTCCGAGGTAGAGAGCAGGACGATCACGGGGTTACTCCAGTCAAGGGTCCGCTTGCCTCGCGTAGCTTACTGGCCCGCCGCCCGAGGGCCCTCAATTCGAGCGGCGTGGCCCGGGTCCGCCGGCTACGGCGGCCATTGGCTTGTGGTCGGCCGGCTCAGCGTGATCGCTGACGCCGCCTGAGTCCTGGATTCCTGGACTCCGGCCGCTGGTGATCCTCAGACGTCCAGGCCCGCCGCGCGGGCCTGCGGCCGCAGGCCGTCGAGCACGCCAGCCTGGTCCAGGCGGGTCGCCTGCTCGGCGAGGAACTGGCTCGCCTTGCGGCGCAGGGCGTCACGCAAGACGAGCCCGGTGACGTCCTCGGCCAGCTCACTGAGCCGGGCCAGTGACTGTGTGAGCGGCGCTATCTGCTCGGATGGCATCCCGGCCTGGACGAAGTCGCGCCACATGTGCCGCTCGAAGACGCCGGTGAAGCGCTCCGCGATCGTGTTCGCCGCCGCCTGGAGGGCCTGGAGTTCATCGAGGGCTTCGGCGGCCGGGATGCCCTGGCGGGCGAGTTCGGAGCCGATGCGCAGGAAGGCGGGGTTCCGCACCACGACGCCGGCGGCATCGATGGTGATCAGGCCCATCCGGATAGCGCGCGCAATGATGGCCGGGGTGAGCTTCTGCCCGGGGAACCACTCCCTGAACTCCCGCAGTCCGACCCGGACCGGCTCCTCGTGCGCCCAGACGGAGGTGACCTGGGTCTCCAGCCCGAGCACGTCGTCCAGGCTGCGGCCGCTCTCCCATGCGTCGGTGAGCCGCTTGATGCTCGCCAGGGAGAAGCCCTGCTCCTGCAGGTCCGCGATCAAGCGCAGGCGCGATAGGTGCCCCTGCCCGTAGTAACCGATGCGGCCCCGGCGTACCGGCGGGGGCAGCAGACCCCTGGTCTGGTACATGCGGACGGTGGACGTGGCCGTGTCTGCCTGGCTGGCCAGTTGCTCGATGGTCATCAGGCCGTCGTCATCCATGCTTGCCAGCGTACTATTGCTAAGTAAACACTATGCGAGTATATACTCTAAGAATGAAAGCTTCACTGTTTCGTTCGGGTGCCAGGAGATCGTCATGCGTGCAGTAGGGGACCGGGCAGTCCGGGCCGTGATGGAACGCCGGGTGCTGGTCAATTACCGCATCGAACCTGGCGTTCTCCAGGCGGTCCTGCCCGCACCGTTCCGGCCGTCCCTGGTCGATGGCTACGGGGTTGGCAGCATCTGCCTGATCCGGCTGGCCGAGATCCGGCCAGCCGGATGGCTTCCCGTTGCGCCCGGGCTGCGGCTCGAGAACGCCGCGCACCGGATCGCGGTGCTCGCGGACACGGCCGACGGGCCGGTGCCCGGCGTGTACATCCCGGGCCGCTATACCTCGTCCCGGCTCGTCACTCTCACCCGCAAGCTGCTGTTTCCCCGGCTCCGGATGGCCCGGTTCCACGTCCAGGAAAAAGACGGCGGGTACCGGATCATGGCGCAGAGCCCGGACGGGAAAATGCGTATCGCGGTCACCGCCCGGATAGCTGCCAGACTGCCGGCCGATTCGGTCTTCGCCTCCCTGCACCAGGCGTCGGAGTTCTTCCAGCTCGCCCAGGCCGGCTACTCGGACACGCCGGTTCCTGGCGTGTTCGACGGTGTCGCACTGGAAACCAGCTACCGGGACAAGCACCCGCTGCTGGTGAATGCGGTCGCGTCGAGCTACTTCGACGATCCCTGCCTGTTCCCGCCGGGCACCTCCACCGTCGACAGCGCGTTCGCCGTCACCGGGCTCGCGACCTGGCGTCCCATCGCACCGCTCGTTATGCCGCTCGGAAATGCCGTCCCGGCAGGCCAGCGGTGACCAGGAGCGCGGAGCACCCCGCCCGGCAGATCATCGCGAAATGGACGGCCTCCGGCCTGGTCGCCGGGATGGCAATCGGCGGTGCTTACGGCACGGCCCTCGTCCCTATCCTTGGCACGGTCTTCGGCGTGGCCATCGGCCTGATCGGGGGGCTCGTGGTCGGCTTCCTCGACGGCGTGCTGCTGGCCTGGATCCGTCCGTCGCCTGCTGACGCCCCGCTCGTCGCGGAGGCTGCCACCGAGCTGATCTTGCTGCCGCTCCAGATCTGGCTGTGGTTCGTGATCCATTCGGCGGCCTTCTTGCCCCTGGTCGTCGCGCCCTCCGTGGTCACCGTCGGCGTAGCCGCGGCGCTCGGCCGACGACTGCCTCCCGGGGCATTCAGCCGCACAGCCTGAGCACTCGCACGCTGGGAAGTGCGGGGATGGCACCCAGCGGTTTCAGCCATCCTGGGTAACTTGACATATGTCGATATCGGAATATGATGGCAGTGATTTGACACATGTCGATATCGGAATATGAGGGAGCGTGGCCAGATCTTCCACGACGTCGGATGTCTTCAACGCCATTGCCGAGGCTGATCGTCGCGACATCCTGGACGTGCTGATCGCCGGCGAGAAGGCGGTCGGGGCGATCGTGAACGAGCTCTCGATGTCCCAGCCACAGGTTTCCAAGCACCTGCGGGTGCTCAGTGAGGTGGGACTCGTCAGTTGCCGGGCGGAGGGGCGTCGCCGGCTGTACCGCCTGGACCCTGCGCGGCTTCGTCCGTTGCAGGAGTGGCTGGCCAAGTACGAGCAGGCGTGGAATGACCGGATGGATCGGATGGACGACTACCTCAAAGAGCTACAACAAGGAGAGCGGCAGTGACACCTAATCGGCACGGATCGGCACACGTCGAGTTCCCGAACGATCTCGAGATCGTCCTCACCCGCGAGTTCGACGCTCCGATCCAGCTCGTCTTCGACGTGCTGACGAAGCCGGAGCATGTGACCAAATGGTTCGCTCCCTATGACGAGACGATGAAGGTCTGCTCGATCGACCTGCGGGTCGGAGGGGATTACCACATCGTCTTCGTGACCCCGGACGGGAGGGAGTGCTCGTTCCGCGGGACCTACCTGGAGGTCGAGCCGCCGACCCGGACCGTCGAGACGTGGCTGTTCGACGGCTGGCCAGGGGTGGAGGCCATCGAGTCCACCGAACTGCAGGAAGCTCACGGAGTGACGACGCTGACGACAAGGCTGGCGTTCCGCGACCAGGCTGGCCGTGACCACATGAACAAGACCGATGGCTTCGAAGCGAGCTACGACCACATGGAAGAGCTCTTGAGGTCGCTGCTCGACCCGAAGGAAACGGTCTGCGGGTAATCCTTCGCGGTCTGCTGGCCTGGCCGGCGAGAATGCGGCGGTGGCCACCTTGCCAGCCTTGTCGGCGGCCGAGACCCGGGCGGCCGAGGCGCTGCTGGCCCGGGCCTGGGGCCCGGGGGCGTCGGTGCGCGCGGCGGAGCCGATCTGGGACCGGACTCACGTGGTCCGGCTGCATGTGGCCGCGGACCGTTCGGTGGTGATGAAGAAGCGGGCGGACGCGGACACCTTCGCGGTCGAGGTGGCCGCCCTGGAGTACCTGAACGGGATGCCCGAACCGGTCGCCCCGCGACTGCTGGGCGCCGACGCAGACGCCGGCATCCTGCTGATGGAAGATCTCGGTCCGGGCGCCTCGCTGGCCGACTCGCTGCTGGCCGGCGACCGTTCGCGGGTGCGGGCAGACCTTGTCACCTATGCCGAGGCACTGGGCTCCATGCACGCCTGGAGCATGCGCTGGCCCCGGGACCCCCGCCTCGGGACCCCGCCCTGGCCAGGTTCCGTGGCCCGGGGCAAGGACGCCTTCCTCAGTGCGGCCGCCTCGCTGGGCCTGCCCGCCGCGGCCGCCGGAACCGAGATCGACCAGCTGTCCCTGATGCTGGACGACACGGGCTACCACGGCCTGGTCCACGGGGATATCTGCCCGGATAACGTGCGGTTCCTCGATGGCCGCTGCCGGATCTTCGATTTCGAGCACTCAGGCTGGGGCACGATCGCTCTCGACGCGTCGTACCTGCTGGCGCCCTTCCCGAGTTGCTGGTGCTTCGGCCGCCTGCCCGCCTCGGTGGCCGCGCCCGCCATGGCGGCCTACCGCGGCCGGCTCCAGGCGGCCGGCATCGACCTGGGACCGTCGTGGGACGTGGCCATGACCGCCGCCCTGGGTGCCTGGATTATCGCCTGGGGCGATGCGATCGCCAAGGTGCTGGAGGAAGACCGCGAGTGGGGCACGACCACGATGCGGCCCCGGCTGCTGACCTGGCTGCGCAGTTTTACCTCCGCCGCGCGCCAGTCGGGCGCGCTTCCTGGCCTTCGCGTCCTGGCTGGCGAGCTGCACGAGCGGCTGTCGGCGCGCTGGCCGGAAGCGGTCACCGCGGATTACCCGGCCCTCGCCCGGCCCGGTTCGGCGCAGGTCCAGGTACCTGACTTCTGGCAGCCGCAGGTGTAAGCGACTCGGCCGGACCTGGCGGTCGTGGGTGCCTGGGTGGCTGGCTTTTAGACTCGACGGCCATGGGCGTGGCGGAGGGGACCATGAGGTTGCTGGAGGGCAAGTGCGCGCTGGTCACGGGCGGCACCACCGGCCTGGGCCTGGCCATCGCCGGGCGGTTCCTGCGCGAGGGCGCTCAGGTGGTGATCACCGGCCGGGATCATGACCTGGGCCGGCGTGCTGAGCAGGAACTCGGGCCGGGTGCCCGGTTCGTGGCCGCGGACGCCGTCGATCCGGACGCCGTCGCCTGGTCGGTGCGCACCGCCGCGGATCACCTGGGCGGCCTGGACGTGCTGGTGAACAACGCGGGCGCCGGGGTGACCGCCCGGCTGATCGACACGCCGCTGGCCGACTATGACCGGCTGATGAACGTCAACGTCCGCGGCTACCTGCTGTACGCACAGCAGGCCTACCCGCATCTGGCCCGGCGCCGCGGGTGCATGATCCACATCGCCTCCGACGCCGGGATCTGGGGCGAGCAGGCCACCGGCCTGTACTCGGTGACCAAGGCCGCCGTCGTCATGCTGGGCAAGATGCTCGCGCTGGACGGCGGCCAGGACGGCGTCCGCTCCAACGTGCTGTGCCCGGGCGACATCTGGCCCGGCATGCGGCACATGGCCCCGCCCGGTGAGCAGGACCGGGATGAAAGCAGCGGCGAATGGCCGGTGCCGCCGATCGGCCGGGTCGGCCAGGCCAGCGACGTGGCCGCTGCAGCGGTGTTCTACGCCAGCGGCGAGGCCGGGTTCATCACCGGAACCACCCTGCTGATCGACGGCGGAATGACAGCTGGCTACCTCCAGCGCGAACGCAACGCCCCCTCACCCCCGGTCGGTGATGACAGGCAGGAGTTGGGGTAGGCCCGCAGACCTGGGTTCCGCAGCTGACTGTCCGCCTAGTGACCGAAAAGTAGGCGGCTATCTGCGGGAACGCGAAAGAGCCCAGTGACGGGGCGTGTCACTAGGCGGTGGTGTTCGCGCAGGTCAGGGGGTTGCC
>JBOHCK010000238.1:0-9522 GCA_050698755.1 Streptosporangiaceae bacterium
ATCAGGCCGGGGTCGGCGGACCGGCTGGGAGCGGTCTACGAATCCCGTCGAGGTTTCCCGAGGTCAGATCACTGGATGCCGTCTGCGGTGCAGAGGCTCGCACCCGCGATCGCGCAGATAGCCGAGGCCGGGTCGAAGCCGTCCTTGACCACTGTGGCCTCCATGTTGGCCTTGGTCACCCACACCGGAGTCAGCAGCGACGCCGGCTCGGTGATGCTCGGGTCGGCCGGGTCGGTGGTCTTGCCGTTCAGCAGACCCGCCGGCGGCTTGTCGCCGGCCAGCAGGATCGTGGCCATGGACACGGCGTCCTGGGCCTCCTTGTAGACCGCCTTGTAAACGGAGCCGCACTGGTAGCCCTCGAGGATCCAGGCCATGCCCTGGGCGGTGGCGTCCTGCCCGGTGGTCGGCACCTTGTTGGGCTTGACCCCGTCCGCCTTGAGGTCGGTGATCACCGCGTTGGAGAGCCCGTCATTGGCCTCGATGGTGGCGTTGATCTTCGGGTGGGCGGTGTACTCCTGCTGGAAGATGGTGCCGCCCTTGGTGTTGTCCCACCCGGGGGCGAAGTTCTCGCCGACCAGCGAGTAGCCGAGGCTGTTGGTCGCGCCCGCGGCGACTGACTTGGCCTCCTGGCTCCAGACCACCTTGTTGTAGCCCTCGGCAAAGGAGATGGCGTTGGGGTCGGTGTCCTCGCCGCCGTTCAGAACGAAGACCTGAGGCTTGGAGATCCCCCAGGACTGCACGCACGCCTCGAAGCCCTGGCCGATCAGCTGGCCCACGAGCTCGTTGTCGAAGCTGACGTAGTAGGTGTTGTTGCCCTGGAAGGTGGCGCGGTCGTAGCTGATCAGCGTGACGCCCTTGGACTGCGCCAGCTTCGCGATCGCCACGCCGGTCGGGCCGTCGAGCGGGTCCATGATCAGGACCTTGGCGCCCAGGTTGATGTCGGCGGTGGCATCGTCAAGCTCGGTCGCGTCGCTGCCCTGCGCGTTGTCGATCCGATACTGCGCCTGGGTGTACCCGGCGTCGGCGAAGGCATCGTTCAGGTACGGCTGGTCGAAGTCGACGTACCGCGTCGACGACGTGGTGTCGGGCAGGATCACCCCTACCTGCAGGCTGTCGGCTCCCTTGGTGGCGAACTCGGTCAGCGGCTTGAACTTCGACATCGTCGAGTTGATGTTGACGTTAAAGGTGCTGATGCTCAGCCCGGCTGGAACCGTGTTCGAGCCGCTTGATGCCGAGCCCGATGAGCCCGATGAGCCCGACGAGCCCGAGGAGCTGCAGGCTGCAGCCCCCAGGGTAGCGACCGCCGCCAGGGCCACCCAGCTGCCCGGCCGGCGGAGGCGTCTAAACGTGCCGTGGGAGTGCCGACCTCTCTCATTTCTGTTACCCACTCGCATCCCCCATACCCCTTTCGCCTGAATGTGCCCGAATAAGCCGTCGGGGGACACCAGGTGTCCCTTGAGAAGAATCGTCTCGCGTGTTAAAGGACAAGGTCTAAGGACCGCAACCAGGCATGCGGGATTGCCTTGCCTCCCTGGCGATCTTTTGCGGCCTCAGCGCCTTAACTATGACCATAGAGCCACCGAAATTAACGTGGCCTTAACATCGGCGCCACCCCGTGAAGATTCTGTTAACGGCTTCTAAGCGGGCACTTCGGGCGCTGGCCTTCACTCGGGTGCCAGCCGGTAGCCGGCCCGCGGCTGGGTAAGGATGAGCGGGGCGCTCTCCTCCGCCTCGAGCTTGGCCCGCAGCCGCCGGACGTACACGCGCAGATACTCGGTCTCGGTCTCGTAGCCGTGACCCCACACCCTCCTGAGCAGGTGGGCGTGGGTCAGCAGCTTGCCCCTGTTGATGGCGAGCTCACGGAGCAGGGCGAACTCGGTCGGGGTCAGGTGGATCGGCTGGCCGTTGCGGCGTACCTGCTGGAGGGCCAGGTCGATCACGATATCGCCGACGACGATGACCTGGGGTGCCTGCTCGGGCGGCGCGGCGGGCCTGGTCCGGCGCAGCGTCGCGGTGATCCTGGCGAGCAGTTCCTCGATGCTGAACGGCTTGGTCATGTAGTCGTCGGCGCCCATGTGCAGGGCCGTCACCTTGTCCCGCTCACCGCCGCGGGCCGACACCACGATGATGGCCACCGGTGACCGCTCGCGGATCTGGCGACACAGCTCGAAGCCGTCGGCCTCGGGCAGCATCAGGTCGAGCAGGACGATGTCCGGGTCCTCGGTCTCCAGCAACTGCAGTGCCCGCATGCCGTCGACGGAGACCACCGTGTCGAAACCGCGGACCGCCAGGTTGGACCTGATGAGGTCGACGATGTTGGGGTCGTCCTCCACCACCAGGGCACAGGTCTTGCGCGCGGCTTCGGTCGTCATAGGCTCTCCCTGGTTGGCACGGGGTCGGTAACCTCGGCCTCGACCGGCAGGCACACGGTGAAGCGGGAGCCCGTGGTGTCGTTGCTTGCCACCTCGAACCGGCCGCCGTGGGCCTGCACGATCCCCTTGGCGATGGACAGCCCGAGCCCGGCGCCCGCGGTCTTCCCCGGGCTGCTGCCATTGCGGGTCGAGGGCATGCCGATGCCGTTGTCGAGGACGCTAATCGTCACCTGCTCCTGCCCGGCCTTCTGCTCGATCATGGCGGTCACGCTGACCGTGGTGCCCGGCGGGTTGTGGCCGAACGCGTTGTTGAGCAGGTTCACGAAGACCTGCTCCATCCGGTCGTGGTCGGCCCACACCACGGGCAGGTTGCCGTCGCAGGTCAGCTGCGCCGAGGCCGCGTGTTCCTGCGGCAGGCAGGCGATCGCCGCCTCGAGCACCAGCCTGATGTCGCACCAGTCGCGCTGCAGGCGCATGATGCCCGATTCGATCGCGGAGAAGTCGAGCAGGTCATCGACCAGCCGGCCGAGGCGCGCCGACTCCGCGGCGATCCGGGCGAGGAACCGCTGCTGGGAGTCGCCGTCCCAGGTCACGTCCGGCTGCATCAGGCTGGAGGCGTATCCCCTGATGGCCGTCAGCGGGGTCCGCAGCTCGTGGCTCAGCCGGGACAGGAAGCCGCGCTGCAGCTCCCGCGACCGGCGCAGCGCCGCCGCCTCCTGGTGCGCGTGACCCGCCTCCTCGCGTTCCAGCGCGAGCCGCAGCGAGTGCGCCGCGTCCTCCATCAGCGACGTTTCCTCCCTGGTCGGCGGCACCCTGCGCCAGCTCGCGAGCAGCACGGTGGGGCCGTCGGCCGTCAGGAAGGCGACCGCACGGACCCGGCGCCTGCGGCTGATGTGCAGTTCCCGGGCGACGCCGTCGGGGAGCACGCTGGACAGCGCGTCCTGCGCCATGGTCTGCAGCGCCGACGTGGCGCAGTCGGTGCCCCGCTGGCCCGCGTACGCGCGCCAGCGGGCCGGCTGGGCCGCGGGCTGGGTGAGCAGGGCCACTTCCTCGGCTTGCAGGCCACGGCGGAGCGACTGGACCGCGATGACGAGCCCCTCGGCGACCGGTACCGGTCCGGCCAGCGTCTCCAGCATCTCCCTGATCGTCTCGAGGACCCGGTTCCTCGTGGTCACCTGGTCGAGCAGCCGGTCGCGCTCGATGGCGCTCGCGGCGTAGCCGGCGTAGACGTTGACCAGGGCCAGTTCGTCCCGCTGCGGCACGCCGTGCTGGGCGCGGAACACCGTGATGACCCCGCTGAGCCCGCTCGGCCCGAGCACAGGTACCGACCACGAGCTGGCCACCTTGGCGCCCTTGGCCAGGTCGCGGAAGTTCCGCCAGGCCGGGCCGATCCGTACGTTGTCGGCGACGACCACCCGCTCGTCCGCCGCCGCCATCCCAGGCGGCCCGCCCGCGGGCCCGAACGGCAGCCGGGCCCACGGGTCGAGCTGGCCCTGCGTGAATCCCAGCGACGCGGCGCAGAACAGGTGCCCTTCGACGGCCAGGTGCCGGTCGGAGACGAGGTGGATGCACAGCCGCTCGCTGGCGAGCGCCTGGCCCAGCGCGGACAGGATCACCGACAGGCTGGAGGAGCGGTCGGCGCTGACCAGCCGGTCGGTGAGGCCGTGCAGCCTGGTGAGCTGGCGCCGGGCGGAGGCATCGACCTGCTGGCCTGACAGCAGCGCCACCACGTCGTCCGGGTGCGTGTCCGACGGGTGCAGGTCGGCGACGACCCGGCCCTGCCGCAGCACCACGATGCGATCGGCGAGCCGGAACATCTGGTCGATGTCGTGGCTGGCGAGCAGGATGGTGGTGCCCTGCTCGCGCAGGTTCAGGATCAGCTCCTCGACCTGGGCCGACTCCTTCACGCCAAGCGAGGCGGTGGGCTCGTCAAGCACCAGCAGCCGCGGCCCGCTGCCCATGGCGCGGGCCACCGCGACCATTTGCCGTTGCCCGCCGGACAGCGATCGCACGCTGCGGGCGGTGTCCTTGAGGGGGATGCTGAGCGAGGCCAGGAGTTCGGCGGCCGCGGCGTGGAAGCGCGTCTCGGACATCATCAGGCGCCTGGATTCGCGGCCGAGCATGATGTTGGCCGCGACGTCCAGGTTGTCGCACAGGGCCAGGTCCTGCCAGACGACCGCGATGCCGTGCTTGGCCACGCCGGCCGGGTCGTTCGGCAGCCGCCGGCCGGAGAGGAAGATCTCGCCGCTCGCCGGGACCACGTCGCCGGCGATGCAGCGGACCAGGGTGGTCTTGCCCGCGCCGTTCTCTCCCGCCAGGGCGACGAGTTCGCCGGCCCGCAGGTCCAGGTTGACGCCGTCCAGGGCGCGGGCCGGGCCGTAGTTCAGGCTCAGCCCCGAGACCGTGAGCAGAGGCGGCGCCGTCGTCTCGCCGCTTGTTTCACGGGGGTTCGCGTCGCCGCCGATGATCACGTCGCCGCGGGCGGCTGGATCGCCACGGGGAGGCGTGTCGGTCGCCACGAGAGAACCGGTCATGCCGTCATTGTGTGGCCTCAGCCGTGCGCTTGGCCACAAATGTTCCTGGACGAGCCGACCTGACCAGGCATTTTTCATGATTTTTAAATGTCTGGGCAGCCTGAGGGCACCGGTGTCTCAGATCGGGTAGCGCGTGGGTCCGGTGCTGTAGAGACGGCCAGAGGGCGTCCTCCAGCGGATGACCGCTGGGGTGGTTTGCTCCACCTGCCATCGCGGATCCTGCTTGAGGCGATGATGATGTCTGCACTTCGGGCCGCCGTTACACTCACACGTTCGGCCACCTTCCTCGTAAGGGAGGTTGTGCTCGAAATCACATTGGGAGGCGGGTCTACGGCAGGTCGGGGCCGTGCACGTGGCGTGCCGGACCTCGGTGAGGTGGCGGAGCAGGACGCCGGGGCCGTGACCCCGGGCCTGATGGCGGTGATCACACTGGCCGGTCGCGACTGGGCCGATGGCGATCACCAGGTCCCGTTGCCCCGGGATGCCGGTGGATAGGCGCCACGTGCCGTAGCCGCCCGGCGGGCCATGGTCGCCGGTGGCGGTGAACGAGAACCGCTGTCCGCCAGGGCCGCCAGGCGGGTCGTGACCGCCGGGCGGGCCCGCGCCGGACCGGCCCGGTTTCCGCTGTTTCGCTCGGGGTTTTCTGGTGCCTCTGGGTGCTGGCCTGGCGCAGCCGTGGCCGATGGCGTGGCCGTCGGCGTCGGTGACGGTGACGCACCAGGTGGTCTTCGGGTTTCTGGCGGCGGCGCGGGCCAGGTCGCGGGCCAGCCAGGGGTCGATCGGGCCCAGCGTGCCGGCCTCGCCGGGCCGGTCGGTCAGGCCGAGGGCGGTGGTCAGCGGGACGGTGAGGTTCAGCCGGGCCGCGAACCCGGTCGGGAATGGGCCGGAGGGGAACGGGCCGGATGGCGGCCGGTAGTCCCACGGGTTCGCGGGCGGCGGCTCCGCGGCCGGCGACCCCGTTGACAGGGCAGCGGGACGGGAATCCACACCGAGCAATATGTCCAGGTAGGCCCTGGCGCGCAGAACGTCCATGTCGCCGTCCAGGCCAGCGGCCCGCAGCTCCTTCGCCCACGCGGTGATCCGCTGGTCCGCGGCCAGCACGTGCGCCGAGGGCAGCTCCCGGCCGGCCAGGCCGGCGTTGCCCGAGCCCTCCATCCACCGCTCCACCCGCGTCTTCTCCGCCCCCACCTCCCGGCGCTTCTTCGCCTTCTTCGGGGCGACTTCCATGACGGCGCGGGCGATGGCGGCGCGCAGCCCCGGCCGGGTCAGCCGGGCGGCCCGGCCCAGGACCAGTTTCTCCGCCGCGGCCGCCTCACCCGGGTCCAGGGCGCTGGTGGCCTGCGAGATGATGTCCGCCTTGGGCTGGCTGAGGATCCCATCCCGCTGCAAGGCCATCGTGCCGGGCAGCCGGGCAGCCAGGTCACGGGCCAGATCCAGCAAGTCCCCGGCGGCGGCCCTGGACTCCCCCAGCGCGCACGACAGCTCATCGACCGCGAACTCATCCCACGCCTCCGGCATCTGCGCACCGTCTCGCTCCGGATCCGCGGCGCCCTTCGCCGCAGCGGCTTTCCCGGAATCCCGCGCGGAGGCCTGCGGGGCGCAGCCCTCGGCCGGGCGGCGACGGATCAGTTCCGCGATGGCGGCCAGCTTGCGGGCCGCGGCGTGCGCCTCGACCCGCGCCCACGCACAGATCACCCCGACGATCTCATCATCAGCCGCGCCGGGATACCGGTCGCCCGGGCCGGCCACCGCGTCGGCCAGCCCGGCCAGCACCGCGCAGCCCGGAGCGGTATCCAGCGCGAAGCCGGACCCGAACGCGGCCGCCGGGCTGGCATGCTCACCCGGGAACGACGCCGCCGACCCCGGCTGCCCCGGCCCGCGGCGCCCCGGCGCCGCACCCACCGCCCCCCACCCGCCGTAAAACGACATCCGCGCCGCATGCTCGCAGTCCCGGGCCTCCGCCGCCGTGAACTCCCGGGCCTCCGCGATCGCCGCGTCGATCTCCTCCCAATCCGGCGGATCCTCCAGGTACGGATCGACGGACTCTTCCTCATCCGCCCTGGCGGCCATGATCGCGGCCCATTCGTCGTAATCGAGCCAGTCCGGGGTGGCGGCAGGGAACTCAGCCTCCCCGGCCACGGTGGGTGCTACCGGGACGGGCGCGTTATCGGCTTGCCCGGGAACCGGGGCCTGCGCCGCGCCGGCCGGACCAGGAGGCGGTGGCAGCGGCTCCCCTTCACCCAGCTCAGGGACGTGCCGGGCGGGATCCTCGTCCCGCCCTGACCCGTGAGCCGGTCCCGCGGCCATAAACCACCGCCCGTTCAGGTAATTGATCTTGGATTTCGATTTCCGCTCCTATGGGAACATAGTATCTAAAATTGAACCCGAACACAACACGCGACACGACCATTCGGCAGTTTGAAAGCGGCTCTCTGTGTTGGAATGTCATCGACACGGGCGGGCTCCTGGGGCCATGACTGAGCGGGCATGCTGAATTGCAGGGCATGCTGACGAGCGAACCGAATTGCGGCGCCGACGGGCGAGCTCAATTACAGGAGAGATTGACCAGGGAGAGGAGCGGGTTGTGCTGGTTGCGTTTTCTGTGACGCCGATTGGTACTGGGAAAGGGGTTGGGAAGGTGGTGGCTGAGGCGGTTCGGGTCGTGCGGGACAGCGGGCTGCCCAATCGGACCGACGCCATGTTCACCACGATCGAGGGAGACTGGGACGAGGCCATGGCCGTGGTCAAGCGGGCGGTCGACACGGTGGCGGCCCGGGCGCCGCGGGTGAGCCTGGTGCTCAAGGCCGATATCAGGCCGGGCGTGACCGGTGCGCTCACCGCCAAGGTCGAGGCCGTGGAGCGCTATCTTCAGGGCTGACCGCGCGTCGCGCCGACCCGCCTGCCCGCATGAGATTCCGCGGGCGGCGCGGTTACGGGTCAGGGCACGCCGAGGAGGCGGAGGACGGCGGTCGTGGCCGCGGCGGCTAGGACGACTACAAGGAACGGGGCCTTGCGCCAGGCCAGGACGCCGCCGACCAGGACGCCGGCCGGGCGGGATGGGCCGACGAAGGCGTGGCCCTGGGTCAATGCCGTGGTCGCGACCAGGGCGGCCAGCAGGATGACCGCGGCGGTTCCCAGCAGCTTCTCGGCCCACGGCGGGAAGGTCAGGCGTTTGCGCAGCAGGGGGCCGGAGAGGCGGAACGCGAGCGTACCGGCGGACAGCGTCGCCATGCCCGCGATGAGCAGCGTGGTGTCCTTCATGGGGCGGGGTGTTTGGGGGTCGGTGCGGGCCGCCGGGGGATGAGCAGGAGCAGTGCGGCGAGCGCCACAAGGACGGGGAGCCCGGGAGGCAGCCAGGGGGCGGCGGCCAGGGCGATTGCGGCGCCGGCCAGGGCGGTTCGGCGGGTCGGGCGGTCGCGGAGCGCGGGGACGATCAGGGCCAGGATCACGGCGGGGAACATGGCGTCCAGGCCCAGGGCGCTGGTGTCGCGGACGGCGGTGCCGATCAGGGCACCGAGGATCGCGCCGCCGGGCCAGCAGACCAGGACGCCCAGGCCGCAGGTCCAGAAGGCGGCGCGCTTGGCAGGAGGGTCGTCCTGGGCCAGGGCGAAGACCACGCTCTCGTCGTTCATCACGTGCGCGCCGAGGATCCGCCGCCAGCCGGTGCCGAGCACGTCCGGCAGGGCCAGGCCGTAGGGCAGGTGGCGGGCGTTGACGAGCAGGCCGGCCAGGGCCGCGGCGATGGGGTTGCCGCCTGCCGCCACGATGCCGATGAACAGGAACTCCGAGGCGCCCGCCAGGACCAGGATGCTCTGAGCGGCGGGAAACCAGAGCGGGAACCCGGACGCGACCGCGATGGCCCCGTAGGACAGGCCGATGAGCCAGACGGCCAGCAGGGCAAGCGCGATGTCGCGCCGGGCGTGGCCGGTCAGGGCTGAGGTCCGCGACACGCCGGGCCTCAACGCTCGCGGGCTTAGAGTTCTGCATATCGAACCCATGGAGTTTATTCTGAACGCCAGGCAGGGTGTTCGTCAAAGCGAACGGTAAACTTTTATGTCGAACGAGACCGACGGTGGGGGGGCGTCGTCCCAGGGTGCGCCACTTGAGATCATCGCGGCGTCGCTGCGGCGGGAGCGGCGGCGGGCGGAACTGTCGCTGACCGAGGTGGCGCGGCGGGCGGGGATCGCCAAGTCCACGCTGTCCCAGCTGGAGTCGGGCGCGGGCAACCCGAGCCTGGAGACGCTGTGGGCGATCTGCGTCGCGCTGGACGTGCCGATCTCGCGGCTGCTCGACCCGCCTCGTCCGCACGTCCAGGTGATCCGGGCCGGGGAAGGGCCCACCGTGTCGGCGGCGCAGGCCGACTACCAGGCCACGCTGCTGGCCACGTGCCCGCCGGGGGCGCGGCACGACGTGTACCGCATCTGCGCGGAACCGGGGCACGCACGCGAGTCGCGGCCGCACATGCCGGGGGTGGTGGAGCACGTCGTGCTCAGCGCGGGCCGGGCGCTTGTCGGGCTGGCTGACGAGCCGGTGGAGCTCGGGCCCGGGGACTACATCCGCTATCCGGCCGACGTGCCGCACGTGTTCGAGGCGGTTGAGCCGGGTACCCGGGCGGT
>JBOHCK010000239.1:0-9511 GCA_050698755.1 Streptosporangiaceae bacterium
TGCGGTGGAGCGCGCCGACATCCTGATCGCTGAGCTGACCGAGGCGTTCCGCAAGAACACCTGGGCACACCGGCACGAAGCCAGGGGCCCGGAAATGGGTGCATGGCGGCGAGCGGCGGCGTTCCTGAACGGCAGTGTGTTCTGCGGCTGCCCGCCGCGCCAGACCTGACGGCTACTCGGCGCCGAACCTCTTGATCTCCTCGAACTCGGCCTCGGTCAGCTCGCGCGGCACGTCGTCCCTGGCAACCTTGACGCTCTGCACATGGTGCCGGATGCTCTCGACGATTTCGGGGTTGGCCAGCGTGCTGACATCCCCGACGTCGGCGAAGTTGGAGACCGACGCGATCACCCGGCGCATGATCTTGCCCGATCGGGTTTTCGGCATGTCGGGCACGATCCAGATGTTCTTCGGCCGGGCGATCTTGCCGATCTCGGTCTCGATCGCCGCCGTGACCTTGGCCGCCATCTCGTCGCTCGCCTCGAAGCCCGGCTTGAGCGAGACATACATCTCCACTGCCCGGCCACGTATCTCGTCCATCACCGGGACCGCGGCGGCCTCGGCGACCTCGGGGACGGTGAGCGCGGCGGACTCGATCTCCTTGGTGCCGAGCCGGTGGCCTGCCACGTTGATCACATCGTCGACCCGGCCGAGGATCCGGAAGTACCCATCGGCGGCCTGGACCGCGCCGTCGTTAGCGAAGTACGGCCAGTCGTGCCAGTCCTTGCTGTCCGGGTTGCTGTTGTACTTCCGGTAGTAGGTGTCAAGGTACCGCTCGGGGTCGCCCCAGACTGTCTGGAAGATGCCGGGCCAGGGGTTGCGGATGCAGATGTTGCCGGCCTTGCCGTTGCCCTTCGGCACCTCGTCGCCGTTCTCGTCGTAAATGACGGGGTAGATGCCGAGCACGCCGGGGCCGCAGCTGCCCGGCTTCATCGGCTGCAGGGCGGGCAGGGTACTGCCGAGGAAGCCGCCGTTCTCGGTCTGCCACCAGGTGTCGGTGATCGCCTCCTCGCCCTTGCCGACCGACTGGTAATACCACCGCCAGACCTCGGGCTCGATCGGCTCCCCCACGGTCGTCATCGACTTGAAGTGGTAGTTGTACTTCTTCGGCTCCTCCGGCCCGAATTTGCGCAGCATCCGGATCGCGGTGGGTGAGGTGTGGAAGATGTTCACCCCGAGCTTCTCCGCGATCCGCCATGGCCGGCCCGCGCCGGGGTGGCTTGCCCGCGGACCGAGACACGTCGCCGGGCGCTCGCGCATTAGCCTGGAGGATGTGCTTCGCCTACTGGACGCTCGTATCGGCTCATACGCTGAGGTCAGGCCCGCCCGCCCAGGCCTGCTGCGGGTGTGCGCGCACGCGCCGGGCGGCGCCGGCGGGTTGGACATCGCCGGGCTGCGCGTGCTGCTGATCGCCGACCTGCTGGCCCGGACGGCGGAGCTGGGTCGGGACCTGCAAGTGCTCACCGTACTGGCGTTCGCCGGTCAGCCGTCCGGGCCGCTGGCAACCTTCGAGCAAGCCGCCGACGCGCTTGGCATCCACCCGCCCGCCATATGCGCGAGTGGTCAGGACGCCCACACATCACTGGGGGGTCCGATCGATATTCACCTGGTCAGCGACGACGCCAGCGTGGACGGTGGCCAGAGCAGTCTTGTCGTACGCGTGGCTGCTGCGCACATGGCGGGAAATCAAGATGAGGCAGAAGCAGGGAACCTGCTCCCCGGGCACGGGCACGACCCGCTCGCGATCCGGCTCGCGCTGATGACCTTTCCATATCACCAGCCGGCCGGCCTCGCGGAGGGTTTGCTGACCAGTGCACGTGAGACAGTCGGGCACTGGCGGCACCAGGTCGCCGAGTGGGCGGAGTTGCCCTCCAGGCCCATACCGGCACCCACCGCGGCGACGGCCAGAGCCGCATTCGGCGATCTCGACACCGTGCGGGTGCTCGCGTTGCTGCGGGAGCTGGCGCTGGACGCCGGCGTGCCGACGGGCGCCAAGTTCGAGACCTTCCTTTTTGCCGACCGCATCCTGGGCCTGGACCTGGCCCGTGAGATAGGACAGCCGCGCGGCTGAGCGGCTAACTCCGCAGCTCGCTCATCCTGATGACCTGGGCAGCTTCATTGTTCAAGCGGGCCGTCAACGGCATATGGCGGACGGGGGGGTTACCGACAGCATCAGGGTCGCGGGCTGGTGAGATCCGGGTAGTAGTCCGCCGCCGCGAGCCGACCGCTGGAGAAGAACAACGCCCAGACACTGCCCTTTTTCGCCTGGAATTCCCCCAGAGCCAAGTCGGCGTCCTCGGCCAGGGCAGCCAGCAGGTGCAGGATCACAGCCCCGGGTGCGCATATGGCCGTGGTACGGGCGGCGCTGGCAAGTTCCAGGGTGCTGATCAGGCCCCGGCGGGGATGCTCGGCGTACTCGTATTCGCCCAGGGCTGATTCGATTTCGACGCTCAGCCCGAGATCCGCGCCAAGTGGCTGCATGGTGCCCGCAAAGCGGGCGCCGCGCGCTGACAACAGCCGGGTTGGCCCGAAGGCCGGCAGCGCCCGGCGCAAGGCCTCGGCCTGTTTCTGTCCCTTGAGGTCCAGCGGACGGTCGGCTTGGCTGCCTTCCCATCGCCTGATGGGCACGGTGCGGCCGTTGCGCGCGAGCAGGACTGCGGAGCCGTTGACGGCGCTGGCGGCCAGCATCTCCAGCGCATCGATGGCGTAGGCATCGCCCTGGTAGTCGAGCCGGCGCCGGGCTTCCGCCAGCGGCAGCCAGGCCAGGCGGTCCACTTCCGCCGTGGGCTTGAAGCGGGCATCCGGGCCCTGCATCGCCCAGTACTCCACGGTCTTGGGGCCGAGCGCTGTGTCGTAGTGTTCGATGTCCAGCCGCCGTCCAGCCACCGCGTTGACTCCGGTTTCCTCGGCCACTTCCCGACGGGCGGTGACCAGCGGATGTTCGCCGCGGCGGAGTTTTCCCTTCGGTAGCGACCAGTCGCTGTATTTCGGCCGGTGTACCAGCGCCACCTCGACGGCACCGCTATCTCGGGATCGCCACAGTACCCCGCCAGCAGCCCGGATTATCTGGCCAGGGTCACCGTGCATCGCCAATCATCTCCCCTGCGAACGCGACCCGGCGGTGACCAGAGGCATGGCGTCCCCGGGGGAGCGTGAAGAACCGGGCAGGACAGACTGCTGCCTTCGGGCGCTAGGACGTTTGGGTGCCAACACCGAGCCTCCTGCCATCCGCGAATAGGGAAGCAGGACCCATCGGCCATCTGGCGGGCGAGCGCACCCACAAACGTAGGCGCGATCCCGGCGGGATCCATCACCGAGCGGCGTACGCCACTGTTTCCGAGGATACGTCGCGCTGCCCAAGCTGGAGTAGTTCCGAGGCCAGCCGGACTCGCCGGGCACCCATCTGGTCGTCTGCCTAGGCAGGTACAGGCGGGCGATGTCGTAGGATAGTGTTGGTGATCTGATCCACCCGGCGGTGGACCCCGCCGTGTCTGCACGAGACCGTGCAGAGTTGCCGGATGGCCGATGGGTCCTGCTTTCCGAGAATGGGAGGTGGGACGCTATGGCTGCATCGGTGTCGAGACCGGCTGAGCAGATCGGACGGCGGGGGAGCTTGTGGTGGCTGCCGGCCCGGGGCTACGGGAACGGGCTGGGTGATGGCGCGTGGGTGCCGGTCCTTGAGGTCAGCGAGCAGGTCGTCCCGACGGTACTGGACGTGCTCGGTGAAGCCGACGTTCCGGCTTACGCGGCCCCGGCGCGCTCGGGGGTCAGACGGCTCAAGGACCGCACACGGCGGCCCGAGGGATATCAGCTGTGGGTCGGTGCCAGCGCCTACGGCCGGGCTGAGATGGCCCTGATGAGGGTGATGCCTTACCTGAAGCGGGAGGCGGCGCGGTACGCCGACAGCGCGTGGCGGTGACGGCCGGCCGGCGGATCGCAGGCGCGCGGCGGCATTCGTGGCCCTGGTGATCGTCGCATCGGCTGGAGACGGCGGCCGTCTGGCGGATGCCGATCATGCGCTGTTCGAGGTGGTGCGCACCGCGGCCTACTTTGGTAACCTGTGGCGCCCGCGCCGTCATGATGACTTGGCGCCCATGCTGCTTGAGTTCTCCGATGAGTCCGCCGCAGGCGAGATGCGATGAGCGCCAGCCGCATCATCGTCCGCGACGGTGTGGTGACCACCTGAACGAACGCGCCGAACATCACCCAGAACGGTCCGTAAGTGCCCAACACGGCCGCCCCGAACAGGTTGCCCCGCGATACCTCCAGGACCGCCACCAGGACCTGCACCAGGCTAGCCACGGGCCTGTCATTGCCCCGTCCTCCAGCGCCGCAGGAACGGGCTCCGTCCACCTGGATGACGCACCGGGATGCCCTCGCGGTGCATGAACCCGCGTACGGTCGTGGCCGGCTGCCCGGTGAGCAGCTCGATGTGATTCAGCCCGGCCCCGCAGTACCAGTACAGGTCCTTGACGAGCGGGGCGGTCAGCGGAACCGGTTCGGGAAACCGTTCCCAGATCGGGCCCCCGGGCGGGACGTACGGGATGTCGTGAGCGGCTAGAACCGAGACGATGAGGTCATCCTCGTAGAGCGCCGCGACCAGCTCGATCTCTTCGGGTCCTGACGCCGGGACGGCCCCGCCTACCCGGACCGGAAGGCCCAGAGCATGAGCGCTGCGCAAGACGGTGTTGCGGGACGTCCCGATCAGCGTGCCGACCTCGGCGGCTGTCATGCCCAGCTGCTCGTACAGATCGCGAAGTATCGGGGCCGGGACCGTCCGGCGGTCCTCACGGTTCCAGCCGCCGCGGGTGCGAGCCTGGATGCCGTACCGGCCAAGCCGGTCACGAACGGTGCGTTCCGGCAAGCCGGTAGCCGCAGCGATCTGCCGTGAGCTGAGCCTTGCCTCCTCATATAGCTCCGCTATGAGCTGTGGGAGGCCCGGCAGGTGATCTGGGCGCCGCAGCGGCCGGAAACGGCCGGCTCCCCTGGGCCGCAACGCCACCCCCGCCCGGTGCAGCGCGCGGGTCACGCGCTGCCGGTCAAGGCCGGCGAGTTCCGCGATCCGGTAGGTCGACAGCCCGCGGCACAGGTAGAGGTGAGCCAGCCGCTCCGGCAGCCAACTGTCCGCTGGGGTCGTCTGTTCGGCACCGGCGGCGCAGTAGGCACATGGCTGCCCGAGGATGTCACCGGGTACACCAAAAACAGGGGTGTGACGGTCCTGCATGAAACGCGGCCTCCCGCCCGCGTAGGGCAGGGACCGTTGGCGATGACCGCACTTGACGGCGGGCCCCTCCGCCGCACCCAACTTCAGGATAGGTACCGGTTCCGGCTCAGTAAAGAGCACCCTGCGACGGACGTGGCAGTCTGCGGAATCGCGGTGCCAGTAATGGGCGCAGGTCAGCCTCAGGGACGGCTGAGGGCGGGCAGGCCAGCGAGCCGGCGGAGCGCGTCAAGGTACGCGCCGGATTCCTCCTCGGTCAGCAGCCCGCGGCGCAGCGCTTCCCGGTTCAGCGCATAGGCCCGCATGTCATCGGCGTTGGGGCGAAGTGCGTCAGCGAGCGCCTGGACCATGGCGTGTCCGGTCTCCAGCGGCGGGTCTGCGGCGAGCGCCAAGGCCAGGTGGAGGAGGCAAAGCGCGGCGGAACTGGCTTCGGCTGGTGTCCCCGAGGTTATTTCGGCGATCACGCTCTGTTCACGCTCGGCGAGCGACACGCACAACGGGCATGTCCCGGCCCGAGGGTTCAGGGCCGCCACAAGGCTGGCTAGATCCCCGGCTGTGCTGCCCTTCTGGCCGATGGCCTCCAGGGCGTCCGCCATCGAGGCAGCCAGCTTCGCGTAGCCGGCGGAGATGCCGAGCGGCGACGCGAGGCCGGCGTACTGCCAGGTATGCAGCGGGCAGAAGCCTCCGGCCAGCGCGTGCCGCGACTGGTCAGGCTCGCGAGTGGCAAGCCGGAACTGGTCGTGGCGCAGGTGCTCGCTCAGCATCGCTTCCATCCGTTCGCACACCACGCAGCCGCCAGTGTTACCGGCGCCTGCCTGCGTGCTGGCCGCCGAGGGGAGTTCTGCGGCTGTTTCCTCGTCAGGGCCTGTGTCCCAGGTGCCAAGGGTCGACTGGAAACTGGCGAGCCGGGAAAAGAGGTCATCCAGCGCCGTCAGGTCCTCGTCGGCCGGAGTAGCGCGCAGGCAGCGGCGGAAGTAAGCGGCTGCCTGCTGCGCCTGGCTGGCCGCCTGCTCGTCGAGCCGCCTGGCCCAGTCCTGGGCCGCATCCTCGAACCTGGCCCGCGCACTGGCCTCGAAGAGGCTGACCGCATTGGTGAGCGCGTCGGCCAGGCGGTGCCGGAGCTCGGTCTCGCCGCTATCCGGCTTTCGCGGGAACCGCCGCGGCAGCGGAATCTGGACCGTCCACTCGGGGGGCCGTACCGCCAGGCCGGGCACATCATCGGCCGTCCAGCCGCCTGGTCCCCGGTAGTCATCGCCGCCAGCCAGGCCCGCGATCTCGGCTCCCACCAGGCCCGGTGAGCGGGCCGCCTGCAGCAGGATGCTGATCTGGTCGGCCACCATGCCGGTGAGCAGCTCGAGCACCTCGCCGGCTCGACGCTCCAGCCAGCCGGGGGCAAGGCCGCGCCCGGCCTCTTCCAACATCGTCTGCGCGGTTTTCAGCCGGTCGACGGCAGAGGCTGCCGCGTCGGCCTCCATGGCGTGCTCGAGGCACGGATTGAGCAGTTCCCCGAGGCTCGCATGCCACGCCGTGCTCCGCGCGGCGAGCAGGTCCGGGACGAGGTCGCGTTTGTTGAGGACGAGAAAGAGCTTGCCGGCGTGCCGGGCCGCGTCGGCGAGGAAGCTGACCTCGGTATCGGTCAGCGGCGAGTCGAAACCGGTCACGAAGATCACGGCATCGGCCTTTGGCAGGAACTGCCGCGTGATCGCGGTATTGGTCGCGATGGCCGATCCCACCCCGGGGGTGTCGACCAGTTCGAACCCGAGCCGCAGGATCTCCGCGGGAACCTCCACCTCGACCCGCCGCCACCTGCAACTCGGCCCGCTCGGCGCCGCTGCTGCTGACGAACTCGGCCACATCGGTCAACGGGACCTCGACCAGCACGTTTGATGCCCGGCGGCGGACCATCGCACGAGGCCGGCTGCCGTAACGGACCGTGGTAATCACCGAGGTCATCGGCAACGCTCCCATCGGCAGGTAGGCGCCGCCGAGCAGCGCGTTCATCAGCGTGGTCTTGCCCCGGCTGAACTGCCCCACGACGGCCAGCCGGAACCGGTCGGCGGCCAGCCGGGCCAGCAGCTCCCTGGCCCGCTTCTCTGCCTGCTCATTGCCGGACGCCCGGGCCAGGTGCAGGGCCACCCGGATCATGTCACCAAGTTCGAGGCGGCTGTCATGACAGGCTTGCAGCCCGCTCACGTGGCCGTCCGCCTGCGGACCATGAGGATCAGCGGGATCGCGGCGAACTCGGCGGCCATCGAGAACACGACGATGGCGATGAGGGATACGTTGAACAGCGCCCCGATGACGATGCTGCCCGCCACCCACGCGGTGCCGTAGATGCCGGTGAACAGCCCGTAGGCGGAGGCGCGCCGGTCTGGGGAGACCATCGGGGCGACCGCCGCGGGGATGATCGACTCCTGCACCCCCATCCCCAATCCCCACAGTGACGCGCCGACCAGGCCAGCCCAGAACCCGCCGAGGAACACCAGCGGCGCGTATGCCGCTGCGACGATGGTCAGCGGGATGAGCACGCCGATCCCGGCCCGGTCGAAGATCCGTCCGAGCACCAGCGACCCGGTGCCGCTCACGGCCATCGCCGCAGCGTAGAAGACCGGGATCAGCGGAGCGGACACGGTCCCGGCGCGGGCGAAATGGTAGGAGATGAGCGGGAAGTCGGCGAACCCGGCGCCGGCGAGCGCCGCGGCCGCAAGGTACAGCCAGAACACCCGCGGCAGGCCTGCGGTGGTGACCTCCGCTGGGCCGGCCGCCAGGTCCTGGGGCCGCGGGTACAGGACGCGCGCGACCGCCAGCAGGGACAGCATGATCACGGCCGGGACGGCCAGCGACGCGAAGGCGATCTTGTAATCGTGGCGTGTCACCGCGAGTATCAGGGCCACGAGCAGCGGGCCGAACATCGCGCCGAACTGGTCCAGCGCTTCGTGCACCCCGAACGCCCGCCCGTACCCGATGTCCCTGGCGGCGTGCGAGAGCATGGCGTCCCGCGGCGGGTTCCTGGTTGCCTTCCCGACCCGTTCCAGGATGATCAGCAGGGCGGCCACCTGCCAGTTTCCCGCCAGGGCGAGCAGCGGCACGACCGACATCTGCAGCACGTAGCCGCCGATCGTGATCGGCCAGTACCGCCCGGTCCGGTCGGCGCCACGCCCGGAAAACAGCCGCAGCCCGTACCCGAGGAACTCGCCGGTGCCGCTGATGACGCTGATCGCGAACGCCCCGCAGCCGAGCAGGCCGAGATAGGGACCGATGATGCTCCGTGAACCTTCGTAGGTGAAGTCGGCGAAAAAGCTCATGATGCCGACCATCACCACGAACTTCAGCGCCGGTGACGCCTCGGTGACCCGTTGTCTGACAGTCACCGCTGCGGCCGGGATGTGACGTCGGCCGGGCCATCCCGCATGCTGGGCATCGTGCGACCTCCTGGCTCGTGGCCAGGGACCGTCAGCAGGCCGTTTCCCGTGCCCGCGATTCCAGGGTGAGCCCCATCACCCCTGCGCTGACTATTCTGCCACCGGCCGCCGCGCCGGCGGAACGCGCGCAGATCGCCTCGCCTGGGCGATACCGTGGGCCAGGCGGAGGGGCCCGCCTGATCCGCGGAGATCCGGCCAACGGTCCCTGTCATGACCGGTGGTGATGCCGGTGGCAGGGAGGTCCGCGTGGCCAAGGTCAGCGAAGATGAGGTCCTGTTGCTGTGGCGTGCCCTGGTGGCGTTTCGTTCGGGCCAGCGGCCGGCCTGCCGGGCGAAGGGAAAGCCGCCGCGCAGCTCGTGCCCGCTGCATTCCCAGTGCCCGCGCTGGAGCGGGCCGGACGATTACTTTTCGTTGATGGAGGAAACGCCGGAGCAGACCGAGCGGAGACGGGCGGCATGGCCGTGCAGCAGGGTCGCGGACCTGCTATCTCCGGAACTGAGATGGATCGGGCCTGGCTGAGTGGCTATCGCCGGGTCCGCCAGGCTCGGGCCTTGAAGTGCGGCAAAATGAGTGCCAGGGTGATGAGGCCCGCCTGAACCGCCGCTGTGGCTGATGGCTTCTGCCGGGACACGAGCCGGTGGAGGCTTCGAGTGAATTCTTCCGTGCGGTTCACCAGCATCCTGTTCGAGCGGCCCGAGGATGCAGCACCTGCCTGAGGAGGCCGGAGTGGACGCGGAGGTCGTCGTCGAGATCCCGAAGGGATCGCGGAACAAATACGAGATGGATCACGCCACCGGCCGGATCCGCCTCGACCGGATGCTATTCACCGCTACCCGCTACCCGCTGGATTACGGGTTCATCCCGGACACG
>JBOHCK010000240.1:0-9415 GCA_050698755.1 Streptosporangiaceae bacterium
CGCCCGCATGGTCTACATCCCCCATCCGGTCCAGCTGCTGACCGACGACGAGCTGGACGCCCGGGCCGACGCCATCTTCCCCGACGTGCTCGCCGCGCTGACCGGCGGCGAGTCAGACCGGGCGCCGGGCGAGACGGCAACGGCCAGAACCGGATGATCTTCGTGCGGCCAACAGCGTGCCGAACCATGGCCTCAGCAGCGCAGCCACGGCGGGGTCACCACCCACGGATTCACCGAGAGCCGGGACGTTGTCGGCTCGCTGGAGTACGCGCGCACGCGCCCCGGCACCCGCGACATGGCGATCGGGCTGTTCAGCCGGTGCATGGGCGGAGTCTCCGCGTTCGCCGCGATGACGCGCTTCCCCGCGGTGTTCGACGGCGTACGCTGCCTGGTGTCGTTCCAGCCGGTCACCCCGCGGTACATCGTCGAACGTCGGCTGGCCGCGATCGGCCGCGACCGGTACCGACCTGGCAGCCGCGAGGCGACTGCTGGGAGTTAATGCCCCGGCGCCAGATGCGCAGGAGCGGGTCCAACTCCGGCAGGATCGCGACAGGCCACCCGGGCAGCCGATCGGCGCAACCACGTGAACCCGGTACCGGCGAGCCTGGCAGCCAGAACCTGTACCCGGGTTGTGCAGGAATGGGCATAAGTTCAGCAGGCATCGGGCAGCGTCCGCGCTGCGGGCGGGGCAGACTGCGATGTGGCCCGTGTCACGTACCTTTCGTCAGCAGTGGCGGGCCTGCCCGTCGTCCTCCGGGAGCGCAGATGACCAGACTGCTCATGATCGTATCCAGCGCGCGGACGATGACCTTGGCGGACGGCAGGGACCATCCGACCGGCTACTGGGCGGAAGAGGTTCTCGAACCCTACGAGAGGTTCGTGGCCGCGGGCGTGGATCTGCTGATCGCCACCCCTGACGGGAAGGCGCCGCGGCCTGATCCGTGGGGTCTGGAACCGTTCTTCCACTACCCCCAGGCGGACGAGGACTTCATGTTCTCGGTGTTCCGCAGCTTCGCACCCGACGCCGACGACATCCGGGTCACGTTCACGCACTTCAGTGAGCTGAACCTGGTGACGCTCCGGCGGGTCTATCTGGCCCTGGTGGCTACCGGCATGGAGCGCATGGCCGCGCGGGAACTGGCCGAGTCCGCGGCACGCACGGCCTGGCGCGGAGACCGCGACTTCATCGAGGTCCTCGGCGGTATTGACGAGGTGACCGGCCGGCTGCCCCGGGAGCGCATCGAGGAGATCCGCGACGAGGTGTGGCAGTCCAGCCGCTCGAATGCCCGGCAGGTGGCCGAGACCCTCGCCGCGATACCCGGCTTGCAGCATCCGCGTGGCCTGGCCGAGCTCACCGATGCGGAGGTCACCTCCTGCGACGGTGTGTTCATCCCGGGCGGGCACGGGCCGATGGTCGACCTGGCCGGCAACGCGGACATGGGCCGCGTCCTTCGGCTGGTATACGGCGCGGGCAAGACCATCGCCGCGTTGTGCCACGGCCCGGCCGCCCTGTTGTCCGCGCCCGACGAGGGCGGGACCTGGTTGTTCGACGGCTACAAGATGACCGCCTTCACCGACGAGGAGGAGGACCAGACCCAGGCCGGGAAGATCGGCATGCCGTGGTACCTGGAGGATGCGCTGAAGAACCGGGGCGCGGTCTTCGATGACGGCGACGCCGCCTGGGTGTCGCAGGTGGTGGTTGACCGGAACCTGATCACGGCGCAGAACCCGGGATCCTCCAAGGCCGCCGCCGCCGCCGTACTCAAGCGACTGGAGGTGTGATCTGATGAGCGCGCGCAGCGTGGCGCGAGAGTTCTTCGACCACATGGAGGCCGGAGAGGTGGGCAAGCTCCTGGGCATGATGACGCCGGACGCCAGCGTGTCCCTGGCGCCGCTGGCGGCGCAGGGCCCGATGGCGGCCGAGGGCGCGGACTATCTGCGTGAGCTGGCCACGGCCTTCCCCGACCTGCTGATCCGCATCCGCCGGCTGTTCGTGACCGCCGACAGCATCGCGGTGGCCGAGATCACCGTCGACGGCACCCAGGCCGGCGACTTCCTCGGGATCGTCAATCAGGAAAAGCACTTCGACCTCGACCAGGCCTGGATGCTGGAGGTGACGCCAGAGGACCGGATCAGTGCCGTCACCGCCTACTGGGACCAGAACCAGCTCTACCGCCGGCTGGGCGTCAAACGACTCGATAAGATCACGATCACGGCCCGGTGAGGTGGCTATGAGTGCCAGTACCATGTCCGCCGATGCCAGCGCGGCATCATCTGAGGCGATCGCCAAGGCCACGGTCAACGCGTTCTTCGACGCCTACCGGGCCCATGACGTCGAGCGCATGGCCGAACTGTGCTCGGACAACGCCGATTTCCGGTACGTGCCGTTCGAGGTATGGACCCGCCAGCGGGTGCTGCACGGCGACGGCAAGGTGGGCACCGTCGGCAAGGCCATCTGGACCGCCTTGATCGACGCGTTCCCTGACCTGACCAATGCGGTAACGACCGTCCGCGCCGACGGTCAGGGCAATGTCGCCGCGGAGGTCAGCATCGGCGGCACGCAGGCCAAGGACTTCGGCGTCATCGCCTGCAGCGGTGGTCACTACGACCTGCCGCACCTGTTCTTGTTCCACGTCAACGACGACGGGCTGATCGACGACCTCGCCGCCTACTGGGACAACGTGCACTGGAAGAGCCAGCTCGGCTGGCTCGAGGTCGACTGAAGCCGATCAGGCAGGAGGCAATGCCATGGCACGCATGGCCCGGGAGAAGTGGTACGACATCGCGCGCGACCTTGACTGGGAGTTCTCCTACGTCGACTACGACGCGGTGTTCCCCGAGTGGATGTCCGGGCGCGGGAAGATCCCCCGCGAGGCGTGGGCGAAGTGGGACGAGCCCTACAAGGTGACCTACCCCGACTACGTGGCGACGCAGCGGGAAAAGGAAACCGGCGCCTACTCGGTGAAGTCGGTGCTGAAGAAATCACGGGTCTTCGAGCAGCTGGACGAGGGCTGGAAGTCGGTGGCCAAGCAGCACTTCGGCGCGGTGGCGCTCATCGAGGACCTCGCCGTTTACGCCGAGCTGCGCATGGCGCGCTTCGGCTTGTCACCGGCATGGCGCAACATGGCGGTCTACGGCGCCCTGGACGAGACCCGGCATGCCCAGATCAGCCTCGCCTTCCCGCACGAGTTCGTCGGTAAGGACCCCCAGTACGACTGGGCGCACAAGGCGTACCAGACAAACGAGTGGGGCATCATCGCCGCCCGGGCCACGTTCGACGGGATGATGATGAACCCGAACGTGGTCGACGTCGCGATCCAGTTGCCGTTCACGTTCGAGACCGGGTTCACCAACGTCCAGTTCGTCGCGCTGGCCGCGGACGCGCTGGAATCCGGCGACATCAACTTCGCCAACATGATCTCGTCCATCCAGACCGACGAGGCACGGCACTCCCAGCAGGGCGGCCCGACCCTGGAGATTCTCGTCGAGCACGATCCGCGCCGGGCACAGTGGATCATCGACAAGACGTTCTGGGTATCCGCCCGGCTGTTCGCCATCCTGACCGGCCCCGGCATGGACTACTACACGCCGCTGGCGATGCGCAAGCAGTCCTACAAGGAGTTCATGCAGGAGTGGATCGCCGAGCAATTCCTCAACCAGATCCGCGATTACGGGCTGAAGAAGCCCTGGTACTGGGACGAGTTCATGGCCGGGCTTGACACCTGGCACCATTCGCTGCATCTCGGCGTCTGGTACTGGCGCCCGACCGTGTGGTGGAAACCCCAGGGCGGGATCTCGCCGGAGGAACGCGAGTGGCTGCACGAGAAGTACCCGCGCTGGGAGGAGCAGTTCGGGCCGATCTGGGACGTGATCATCGACAACATCAACAACAACAAGATGGAGCTCACCCTCCCGGAGACGCTGCCGTGGCTGTGCAACCTGTGCCACCTGCCGATCGGCACCGCCGGTTCGCCGCATAACGAGAAGTACCCCGTGCGCAGCTACCCGCTCAAGCACAACGATTACACGTACCACTTCTGCTCGCGACCCTGCCGCCAGATCTGGTGGGAGGACCGGGACACCCTGCACGACCCGACGGTGATCGAGCGGCTGCTCGGGGGCGACATCCAGCCGCCGACCGTCGAGGGCATCCTGGCCTGGATGGGCCTCACTCCCGAGGTCATGGGCGACGACGCCTACGCTTACCGGTGGGCCAGGCGCTACGCACCGCAGCCGGCGGCCTGACCGGCCGCCGGAAGAGATGAGGCGAGGCAATGACCGAGGCCCAGGACACGGGCATGCAGGCGGAGGAGATCGCGGCAGCTCCGGATGAGGGTCAGCCCGTGCCGGTCAACGCGATGTTCGAGGACGACTTCGTCACCCAGCTTGTGCTCGTGCTGGACACCGACACCATGGACGAGGCGGCCAGGAAGGTCGCCGCGCAGGTGGTGGGCAGGCGAGTGCCGCCGCGGAACGCGGGGCTCGTGGTCCGCTTCGACGGCAAGGTCGTCCCCGGCGACCTCACCGTGGCGCAGTCCGGCATTTCCGCGCTGGACATCGTGAACGTCGGCTGGGACCCGAGTGCCGGATAGGAGGGGAGGACGCCGATGAGCAACTCCGTGGGACCGGTCCTGCGCATGTCGGACGACGTGGACGCCATCGTCGCCGCCATCGTGGAGGACAACCCAGGCAAGCAGGTCAGCGTGGTCGACCGGGGCGCCTATACCCGGGTCAGCGGAGATGGCGAGCTGCGGGTGACCCGCGCGTCCATCGAGCGGAATCTCGGGCGTGACTTCCAGATGCGGCAGCTCGAGGGACTGATGTCCGCCTTCGCCGGCCGTATCGACATGACATCCGAAGAGGTGTGGTGGCGGCTCAAGAGCGCGGCTCCCGCCGCCGAGGCATCAGTGGAGGAACCGGCATGACCGAGGTCAGCCCGCCGCGGGCGCGGAAGCTGAAGACCTGGAGCTCATTCGGCCAGCTCCGGCGCATCCCCAGCGAGTATGAGATCGTCACGCACAATCTCAACTACACCAATCGCCCCGACCGCACGTCGGCGCTGGAATCCAATCCCACGACCCCGGTCAACATGTGGTACCTGACCTATCGCGACAAGTCGCCGCTGCAGGCCGGTGACTGGACCGGGTTCCGCGATCCCGACGAGATCACCTATCGCAAGTACGTCACGATGCAGGACGAGCAGGAGACGGTCGTCGAGGGAGTCCTGGACGAATACGGAGCCGCCGGGCACGACGCGTCGTTGTCCGAGGGGTGGGCGGGGTGCCTGGCCGCGATGTTCACCCCCACCCGGTTCCCGGTGCACGCGCTGCAGATGTGCACCGCGTATCTGGGCCACCTGGCGCCCGCGTCATACATCTCCAACTGTGCCGTGTTCGGGGCCGGCGACCTGCTGCGCCGGGTGTCGCTGGTGTCCTACCGGACCCGGCAGCTTGCCGACGCGGCCCGCTCGTCCATCGGCACCACCGAACGGCAGTTCTGGGAACGGCACGAGGCCTGGCAGCCGGCCAGGGAGGCGCTGGAAAAGCTGCTGGTCGCCTACGACTGGGGGGAGTGCTTCACCGCGATGAACCTGGTGCTCCGTCCCACCCTGGACGAGATCCTCCTCCGGCAGGTCGCCAACGCGGCGCACGACGCGGGCGACGACCTCACCTGGTTGCTGCTCATGAACCTCGCCATCGACGCCGAGCGCTGCGCGAGGTGGAGCGCCTCGCTCGCCCGGTACGCGATCGACCAGCGCGCCGGCAACCAGGGGGTGCTGCGGAACTGGGCCGACCGGTGGACTCCGCGTGCCGAGGCGGCCGCGGCCGGGCTCGGCCAGCTGTTCGAGCAGTTGCCCGATCGCGGCCGCTCGGCGGAGGATGTGGTGAACGCCGCCGACTCGGCCCGGCGCCGGATGCTCAGCGAGGCGGGGATCGCGGGATAGGACGACATCATGCCCACGCGCGGTGAGAAGGCCTACCAGTTCCTGCGCGATGACCTCGTGGCCGCGGGCGACCTGGCCGCCCTGGTCGGACGGTATGCCGAAGCGGAGGGCGCCAACCAGCACGTGTGGCCGGGCCTGACCTTCTACCGGTTCTCCGGGCCCGTCCCCGCCCACTGGGATGAGGTCGACTCACTGTCGTATTGCCTGATCGTGCAGGGCGCCAAGCGGGTGCGCATCGGGGCTGAGGAGCTTGTCTACGATCCGATGCGCTACCTGGTGCTGAACCGGCGGTCCCGCTTCGAGGTCGAGATCATCGAGGCGTCGCCGCACCGGCCGTTCCTGTCGTTCGTACTGCAGATCGAGCCGGCGATCGTCTCCGACGTGCTGTCCGCCATGCACCGGCCGATGACAGCGCTGTACCAGCAGGACAAGCCGCGCCGGGAAGCGCACGTGGCACCACTGGACGCGCGCCTGACCGGGGCCACCTACCGCTTCCTCACCACGGCGGAGTCCGACGCCGACCGGGCGGTGCTGGGACCCATGTACCTGCGGGAGATCGTCTACCGGCTACTGCAGTCCGAAGAGCGGCACCGGCTCATCGACGCGGCGCGGTCAAACGCCGCGCGTAACCCGGTATCGGCCGCGATCGAGTATATGAAGGGCCATATGGACGAGCCGATCTCGGTCTCCGTGCTGGCCGAGGCGGTGTGCATGAGCGAGTCGGCGTTCGCCCACCTGTTCAAGCAGAGTGCCGGGACCTCTCCCTACCAGTTCCTGAAGCAGATGCGGCTGGAACGGGCCCGCGATCTCCTGCTGAATCAGGACGTCAGCGTCAGCGAGGCCGCCGGGCAGGTGGGATACACCAGCCTGTCCCACTTCATCAGCGAGTTCAAAAGGTACTTCGGGGAGACCCCGCTGTCCTACCTGCAGCGACTGCACGGGGTAGAGACGTTCAACCTGCACGCGAATTGACGCAGAAGGAGCACCGGCCCGTGACGTGGCACCCGGTTATGCCGGCCGATGACCTCTGGGAAGGAGAGCTGGAGGGAGCCGAGGCAGGCGGCAAGAAGATCGTCCTGCTCAACGTCGGCGGCGAGATCAGGGCCTACGAGGATCGCTGCCCCCATCTCGGCTCCCAGCTCAGCGAGGGTAACCTGGACGGGTGCACGCTGACCTGTTCGATGCACCTGTGGGAGTTCGACGCGCTGACCGGCAAGGGCACCAACCCGGGAAACAGCCAGCTCACCTGGTTCGACACCCGGGTGGCGGATGGAAACATCGAGGTGCTGGTGCCTGACGGCGGGTAGCCCGTCGCCAGGGACCAGTTGCCGGGGCCTCCAGGCGAGGAAGGGCAAAATGCGTGACCTATCGTTCGAGCCGCTGACTCCCACGAGCTTCCTGCGCCGCTCGGCGTCGGTGTTCGCGCACCGGACCGCGGTCGTCGATGGTGAGACCACGTTCAGTTACGCGGAATTGTGGCAGCGGGCGCAGTTGCTGGCAGGCGCGCTGCGGGGCTTCGGAGTGGCCGCCGGCGAACGCGTGGCAGTGCTGGCGCCCAACACGCATATGCTGCTGGAAGCCACGTTCGGGATACCCGCATCGGGTGCGATCATGGTCCCGTTGAACATCCGGCTTGCCCCGTCCGAACTCGGTTACATCCTGGACCATGCGGAAGTGTCACTACTGCTGCATGACGCCGAGTTCACCGATGTCGCCAAGGCGGCGGCCGAACAGAGCCGTGCGCGCCCGCGGACGGTCTGCGCGGGCGCCGGCGGCGCCTATGAGGACCTGCTTGCGACCGCCACGCCGCTCCTGGCGGAGGTGGACGACGAGCGGTCGCCTCTGTCGATCAACTACACCAGCGGCACGACCGGCCGGCCCAAGGGCGTCGTCTATCACCATCGCGGCGCCTATCTGCAGGCCCTGGCCATGGCCATGCACGCTAGGCTCGACGCCGCGAGCACCTACCTGTGGACGCTGCCGATGTTCCACTGCCAGGGCTGGTGTTTTCCGTGGGCGGTGACCGCCGCCGGGGCGACCCACGTATGCCTGCCCAAGATGGAACCGGAGCTGGTGTGGCGGCTCGTCCGTACATACCGGGTCACCCACCTGTGCGCTGCCCCGACCGTGCTGACCTCGCTGCTGGCAGCCGCCGCCGCGCCGGCAGCTCCGCTTGAGCCTCGCCTGCTGGCATGCGTGGGCGGAGCGCCACCCAGCCCGACACTGCTCGGCCGGGCCATGCAGGCAGGCATCGACGTGATCCACTTGTACGGCCTGACCGAGACATTCGGCCCGGCGGTCATCTGCCAGCCGCAGCCGGAGTGGGCCACCCTCGGACCCGCCCAGCTCGCTGAGCGCACCGCCCGGCAAGGGGTGGCGAACGTGATCGCCCAGCCGGTGCGGGTCATCGACGGGAACGGCAACGATGTGCCCGCAGATGCGGTGAGCACTGGCGAGATCGCGGTACGCGGCAACGATGTCATGCTCGGCTACCACCGTGATCCCGAGGCCACCCGCACCGCCGCACCCGATGGCTGGTTCCGCTGCGGCGACGTCGCGGTGCGTCATCCGGACGGCTACATCCAGCTGGTGGACCGCACCAAGGACGTGATCATCTCGGGCGGGGAGAACATCGCCTCGGTAGAGGTGGAAAACGTGCTGCAGGCGCACCCGGCGGTGCTCGAAGCCGCCGTGGTCGCCCGCCCGGATCCATACTGGGGCGAGGTCCCGGTCGCCTTCGTCACCCGGGTCGCCGGGACCACGGCCACCGAGGCCGAACTCATCGAGCACGTGCGGGCACGACTGGCCCACTTCAAGGCCCCCAAGGCCGTGGTGTTCACCGAGCTCCCGAAGACCTCGACCGGGAAGATCCAGAAGAACGTGCTCCGCCGGCGGGCGGCCACAACCGCGGGCACGGCCAGCCCGCCCGGCGTTGACCCGCGACCCAGGCAGTGACGGACCAGAAGGTGCCATCGTGCGGATAGAGGTGCTGACGGATACTCCGCTCAGCCTGTCCTGCCGGCTGTACCGGGCGCCGGATGGGAGTCACCAGGGCGCTCCCTCAGCAGAGGACCTACGGCGCGTGCTGCACGACGCGGACCGCGGCCGGCCGCAGTGAACCGCGATGCGGGGGCCCGGGTATCGCCGAAGACCACCATCGCGGCCCGCCTTCGCCGGCGGTCTCCTGGTGATCGACATCGGCGCCCGGCGCGTGGTCTCGATGATGTTCGACCGCGAACGCCTGATCACCGGAGCCAGCGGTAACTACGTGTCGGACCAGGCTCACTCGTCCCTCGCTCGTACCGCGCGGGCCATGGGCCTGCGCCCGCAGCAGGTACGGGTGCTGGAGTGCGGCAGCGTGCTGATCCGCGACGGTGCCCGTCTTGAGCGCACGTTCGCCATCCACCCCGACTACCTCGACAGCGGCGCCACGCAGGGCGCCGGCGAGGTCAACTTCGCGGACCGGGGCCT
>JBOHCK010000241.1:0-9412 GCA_050698755.1 Streptosporangiaceae bacterium
CGCTGGCCTCGGGTCGGGCGCAGCCATGCCCGATCGCGTGCCCGTCCTGATCCGTCACGGTCACGCACCAGGTGGACCGCGGGTTGCGAGCCACCGATCGGGCCAGGTCGCGGGCCAGGTCCGGGTCGATCGGCCCGATCCCGGACAGCTCCCCGGGCCGGTCCGCCAGGTCGAGCGCAGTGACCAGCGGGACCGTGAGGTTGACCCGGCCGGCGAATCCGGCCGGGATCAGGCCGGCGGGGGGTCCCGCGGGCGTCGGCGCACTCGGCTCGCGTCCTCCGTCGCCGGGCCCCCTGTCGCTGGGCCCCTCGTCGCTGGGTCCTCCGTCGCTGGGTCCTCCGTCGCTGGGTCCTCCGTCGCCGGGTCCGCCGTCGCTCGGGCCGCCTCCTCCCGCGCCGGGCAGGCCGGGCCTGGAGTCCGTGCCGAGCAGGATGTCTAGGTAGGCGCGGGCCCTGAGCTCGTCCATATCGCCGGCCAGGCCGGCCTTCTTGAGCTGCCGGGCCCACCAGGTGACCCGCTGGTCGGCGGCTAGCACCTCGGCCGGCGGGAGTTCCCGGCCGACCAGGGCGGCGTTCCCCGACGCCTCCGCCCACCGCTCCACCCGCGCGTCCTTGGCGGCTTCTTCGCGGCGCTTCCTGGCCTTGTCCGGGGCGACCTGCATGACGGCCCGGGCGATCGCCGCCCGCAACCCGCCCGGGGTTAGCCGCCCGGCCCGGTCCAGCACCAGCGCCTCGGCGGCCCGCGCCTCCTCCGGGTCCAGCAGCGCGGTGGCCTGGGCGATGATCTCGGCCTTGCCCCGGTTCAGGATCCCGGACAGGAACGCGGCCTTCGTGCCGGGCAGCAGCACCTCCAGCGCCCAGGACAGGTCGAGCAAGACCTCGGCCCCGCCCCTGGAGGCGGCCAGTGCCGGAGCCAGCTCGTCTGGAACGAATTCCTCCCACCCCTGCGGCATCTGCGCCTCGCCCTCGAGCAGGCAGCCGGGGGATGGGCGGCGCCGGATGAATTCGGCGATGGCGGAGTGCTTGCGGGCGGCCACGTGGGCCTCGACCCGGTCCCACGCGCAGATCGCCCCGACCAGTTCGTCGTCGGTAGCGCCGGGGTACCGGTCGCCTGCCCCGGCCGCGTCGGCGGCGAACAGAGCCAGCTCGACCCCGCCGGGCGCGGCGTCCAGGATCATCCCGGTGGCGAACGCCCCAGCCGGGCCCGCGTACTCGCCGGCGAACCTGTCCGCGGAGCCGGGCATGCCCGGCCCGCGGCGTCCCAGGGTAGCGCCGATCACGCCCAGCGCTCCCGTGGTGCCCATCCTGGCGGCCGCAGCAGCAACGCGGGCCTCGTCCTCAGCGATCTCCCGGCACTCCGCGATGATCGCGGCCATTTCTGCCCGGCTGACCTCCGGCGCGCCGTCCGGGTCGAGGTCCGGGCCGAGGCCCGGGTCCGCCGGCTCGCCGGCCAGGTAATCGGCCCACTGCTCGTCATCCATCCAGTCCCCGGACGGCAGCACCGGCCGCCACCCCGCCGCTTCGTCCTGGAGGGGATCGTCTCGCCGGAGGTCCTGGGCCATTCACCACCTCCCGTTCGATTGGCTGATCTACTATCAAACATGATAGCGAAAAAAATACTCTGGCGCGCCACGACACGCCGGCAGAATCCCGCTGAATTTCAGCCGCCGGGCTCGTGAAAACATGGCGGGATGAAGGTGCTGCGCACTCCCGAAGAGCGTTTTGCCGATCTGCCCGGCTTTGCCTACGCGCCGCGGTACGCCGAGGTCGACGGGCTCCGGATGGCCTACGTGGAAGCCGGACCGGCCGACGGCGAGCCGGTACTGCTACTGCACGGGGAGCCGAGCTGGTCGTTCCTGTACCGCAAGGTCATGCCCGTCCTGGCGGAGGCCGGGCTGCGCGCGATCGCGGCGGACATGGCCGGGTTCGGCCGGTCGGACAAGCCGGCCGACATCGACGATCACACCTACGCCCGGCACGTGGAATGGATCCGCGCGCTCGCCTTCGACCACCTTGACCTGCGCGGGCTGACCCTGGTCGGGCAGGACTGGGGCGGCCTGATCGGGCTACGGCTCGTGGCCGAGCACCCGGACCGGTTCGCCAGGGTGGTCGCGGCCAACACCGGGCTGCCCACGGGAGACCAGCCGATGCCCGATGTCTGGCTGCGGTTCCGCGAGGTCGTCCGCACCTCGCCTGACCTGAGCGTGTCCCGGCTGGTGCAGTCCGGCTGCCAGACGCCGCTCCCGCCCGAGGTGCTGGCCGCCTACGAAGCGCCCTTCCCCGACCCGTCCTACGCCGCAGGGGTCCGGGCCATGCCGGGCCTGGTGCCGACGTCCCCCGATGACCCGGCCTCGGCGGCCAACCGGGCCGCGTGGCAGCGGCTGACCGCCTGGGACAAGCCGTTCCTTGTCGCGTTCAGCGACCGCGACCCGATCACCGGCGGCATGGCGCCCATCCTGAAGCGTGTTATCCCCGGCGCGGCCAGCCTTGAGCACCCGGTGATCGAGGGAGCCGGCCATTTCCTCCAGGAGGATGCCGGCGAGCGCCTCGGTGTGGTGATTGCCGAGTTCGTCCGCACCCACCCGTGACCATGCGCCTGCCGCAAACCTGAGGAAAGGATCGACCTGCCCATGACGGGGGACAGCTTCCCGAACGAGACGGATGTCGTCACCAAGCTCAGCCAGCACTCGGTGGCCGACACCGTCACCAAGTTCGCGGCCATCCTCCACGCGAAGGGACTGAAGGTCTTCGCCGTCATCGACCAGAGCGCCGAGGCGAGTCAGGTAGGTCTCTCGTTGCGCGAGACCACGCTGGTGATCTTCGGCAGCCCCGCCGCGGGAACCCCGGTGATGGTGGCCTCCCCGCTGTCCGCGCTCGACTTGCCGCTCAAGGTGCTCGTCTGGGCCGATGGGGATCAGACCAAGGTCTCCTATTACGCCCCCGCGGCGCTCGCCGCCAGTCATCACCTCAGCGACGACCTGGCCGGGAACCTGGCCGGCATCGACGCGCTCACCGACGCGCTCGTGGCGTCCTAGTGTCCTGGGAGTTTCGTCGACGGATCAGCTAGTAGGAGTCTGCCAGCCACGCCAGGAAGCGGCCGCGCGACCAGCAGCGGCCGATGGCCTCGGCGAGCAGAGCCGACCGGTCGAACCGCGCCAGGCCGATAATGCTGTGGCCAGAGGCGCGGCGATCGCCAAGTGTCGGTACCGCCGGCGCCACTCCGACTCCCTCTACCGAAACCCAGGCCACCGCCCGGTCGGCCGCCGCTTCGCCGAGGCGGTGCAGCAAGCGCGGGCGGCTCTCGAGCGGGAACCGCGACAGCGCCCACGTCGTGGTGACGACAGGCAGCGCGTCCGCGGGCACACGGGCGAAGGCTTCGGGGAGCACCTCGAAGGCGTCACCTCGCAGCAGCAGCGGAGGGGCCGTCGCCGCCAGCGCCATCTCCGCGTCGAGCCTCGCGGCCCACTCCGGCCGATCCGGCGGCAGGCAGGCGCGCAGCCATCGGGCGTCGTCGGAATCGGTCACGTCGACCGGATCGAGGTCGACGCCGATCCTGGTGACGACCTCTGGTATCGCCCGCGCCGGGATGGGCCGGTCTCCGACGACCGAACACGACAGCTGTACGGGAGATGCCGGGTCGCCCAGCGATTGTCCGTTGCTGTACGTGATGCCAACGCGATCGACATTGAGATTGAGCCCAGCCGAACAGCCCACATCGATCAGCCCGATCGCCTTCGCGCCTAGCCGGCGCGCCGCCTCGGCAATGGCCGGATACAGCACGGCGCCGCGTCCGGTCTCGTTGGTCCGCGGCCGCCGGCGGACGGCGATGGCCACGGCCGAGTCGGTCATCCGCAGCAGCGTGTCGATCGCCGCGCCAGCGGCAGTCTCGCCGTCCGCAGCGGCATAGGCGGCGGCCAGCGCTGGGGCGCGTCCGGCGAGGGCGAGGTCATGCAACGCGGCCAGGATCACCGTGGGGTGCCGCTTGCGAGCCGGCGCCGTCTCGATGGCGCGCAGCGCCTCACCGGACTCACTCAGGGCGACGGCGATGCGCTCGTACAGCGGCGATGTTCCGGCGGAGTCGACCTCACCGAAGTGCCGGTACACCTGAGCCAGGGTGCGGGCCCTGCCCATCGGTACGGCGCTTCCTGCAGTCGGTCCTGGCATCCCGACGATTCTAGCCAGGGACCGCGTCTGGCGGTTCTAGCCAGGGACCGCGTCTGGCGGTCCGCTCGCTATGGGTAGCGGACCCGTCACATCATCGTCTAGCGGCTCGGGCGCCTCGGGGAGCACCTGGTTCATGTAGGCCTTGGCCGCGGCGGTGGTCCCGACGTCGCGCCCCGCGCCCTCGGACATGTACCAGCGGTGCTCCAAGACCTCGTGGAAGATCTCCGCCGGGGGAAGCCGGCCGCGGAGATCGGCAGGGACCGTGGCGATCACCGGATCGTAGACCTCCTCGAGCCACCGGTTGGCCGCCACGATCTCGGAGACCGGGTGGCCATCCTTCTGCTCCAGGTAGGCGCGGAAGCTCGCCATGTCGTTGAGCAGCCTGCGCGCCTGGTTCTCACCGGCGTCGATCCCGGTCCGCAGGAACAGTTTCCTGGCGAAGTGCCCCGATTCGGCGACCCTGGTCCGCACGCGCAGCTTGTTTCCCTCCGGGGTAGGGATCAGCTCGACCTCCTCGGCGTCGAAGCCGAGGTCGTTGAGCCGGCGCAGGCGTTCCGCGATGCGATAGCGCTGTTCATCGGGGCGCAAGATCTCCTCCCTGGTGAGCTCCTGCCACAGGGAGTCGTAGCGTTTCCGCAGTTCGTCAGCGATCTCGAACGGGTCGACGTTATCCGGGAGCAGCTCGCCCGCCTGCAGGTCGAGCAGTTCCCCGGCCACTCGCTCGGCGGCCAGCTCCAGGTCGTATTCGCGCTGACCGTCGCTCAGGGCCGGGTGCTCCTCGCTGGTCTCGGCATCCACCAGGTACGCCTCGAGCGTGCCCGCGTCATAGCAGAACAGCGTGTTGGACAGCGAGCAGTCGCCCCAGAAGAAGCCCGACAGGTGGAGCCGGACGAGCAGCTCGACCAGCGCATCGAGCAGTCCGTCGATGGGCTGGATGCTCCGCGGTCGCGAGAAGACCGCCCGGTACGTCGTGGAGTAGCTGAGGAACTTGGTGACCAGGATCGCGTCGCCGTCATGGTGATGGCGGGCCGGGTCGAGGTCGACCGCGATCCCGACCACCTCGACGGCCGGCACGCCTCGGTCGGCCAGCGCCCGCAGCAGGCGGTACTCGCGCCGGGCGAGCCGCTCGCTGAGCTCCTTGAGGGCGTACAGCGTGCCGTCGTCGGAGACGAAGCGGACCACGTGCCGGGATATGCCCCGCTGCCTGATCTCGACCAGCCGGTCGTCGCGCCAGTCGGCCAGCGGCTCCTCCCACGGCAGGGTCAGCAGCCCGGTCGCGTGGTCGGCGGGAGGAGTAAAGACGAACCGCACGCGATCAAGTCTGGCAGCCGAGTGGCGACGGCGACACAGTGGTGCCGCCGAGCGGAGCGCGACCGCGACGGTCCTGGCTCAGGCGAGCTGGGATGGCGACATGTTGGTGCCGCTCAGCACGACCGCGACGTTCTCGCCGGGCGCGGGCTTGTATCCGCCGCTGAGCAGGGCCGCGATCCCGACGCAGGCGGCGGGCTCGGCCGCGATCCTGAGCGCTCGCCACAGCGCGCGCTGGGCGGCCAGGATCGAGGCGTCGTCGACGAGCACCACGTCCTCGACGTAGGCCTGGGTGATAGGGAAGACCAGCTCGCCGACCCGCCGCGGGGCCAGCGCGTCCGCGGCGACGCTGCCGGCCGGGGCGTCGACGGGCCGACCCTCGGCCCGGGCGTAAGTGAGCGTGGGCGCGCCATCGGGCTCGATCCCGATCACCCGGACGTCGCCCGCGAACCAGGAGGCTAGGCCGGCGATCAGGCCGCCCCCGCCGACCGGCACTAGCACCGTGTCCAGGCCGCTGACCTGCTCGGAGAGCTCAAGGGCGAGCGTGCCCTGGCCGAGGATGGTCTCACGCTGGTCGTAGGCGTGCACGCTCATCGCGCCGGAGCTGCGCACCCAGTCTTCGGCGGCGGCCAGGGCGTCGGCGTACCGCTCGCCGGTGACGACCAGGTCCGCACCGAGCTCGCGGATGCGCGCCATCTTGGCCGGCGCCGACACGGTCGGGACGAAGATCTTCGCGGGCACGCCGCGCCGTCCGGCGGCGTAGGCGACGGCCACGCCATGATTGCCTCCGGACGCCGCCACGACCCCGGCGGCCGGAACGTCGCGCAGCAGCAGGTTCGTGAACGCGCCGCGGGCCTTGAAGGACCCGGCGCACTGCAGGAACTCCAGCTTGAGCCACGCCGGCCGCACCGCACCGGGTCCGGCAGTGGTCGGCTCCTCAAGGTCGGCGAGATCGACCTGGATGACCGGGGTCCTGCGGATGTAGGGCCGGATCAGGTCGTGGCAGCCGCGGACATCGTCGCGTGTGATCACCCTTTTCACGATACGGCCGGCCAGGTCGCCTCCGATCCTGCGGCCCGGCTCAGGCGGTCACCCACCGACGCGGCCGTGCGAGACTAGCGTCATGACCGAGCACGCGCACCACAGCCACGAGGAAGACCCGGCCTGCGGGGTGGCCCACGGCGCCGTACCCGCCCCGGCTTTCTCCAGCGCTTCCGAGCGCACGCTGGTCGCGGTGTTCGCCTCGCCGGTCGCGGGCTACCTGCTCAGGTACGCGGCCGACGTCGGGTTCCGCGGCTTCCTCCTCGAGCCGGACGAGGCGCGCGCGGCCGGCGCCGCCGCCCTGGGGTTCCCCCTCCTCACTGCCACGCCCGAAGACCTGGACGATTCGGTCGATGTGGTCCTCACCGACCATCACCGGCCCGAGCTCGGCGTCGTGCTCCGCGACTCGCTGGCCACCAAGGCCAGGTGGATCGGGATCATGGGCAATCCGCATCACGAAGGTCCGCACGTCGCGGCGCTCACCGCCCTGGGCGTCCCCGCGGCCGAGATCGCCCGCGTGCACCGCCCGATCGGGCTCAACATCGGCTCGCGGACCCCGCCGGAGATCGCCCTGTCCACCCTGGCCGGCCTGCTCGCCGACCGCAACGGCCGCTCGGGCGGCTTCGAGTTCTGATCACCGTGGGGCCGAGCCGCAGGCGGTCAAACCTAGCCCAAGCGGGCATACACGCCGGCGCGCCCCGGTTACACCCTTCGGGAGCCACGTGTTTGCCGCGCGTTAGGCTGGTCTCAGCCGAAGCGGGGGCTAAGGCATACGGGAGGCGGGCTTGGCCGGGGCGTTCTTCCGGCACCGGGGACTTATCGCGTTCTCCGCTGGAGGCGCGATGCTCGAGGCGGGCGTCCTGTCGTTCGTCGCGCCCGGGGCCAGACCGCTCGCGCCGCAGGTCACGGCGCTCCCGCCGCTGGCGGCCTACCACGACCTGCGCTGGCTGTTCGCGCTGAACCAGTCCTGGTCCGGGTTCACCGCCGTGCTCGTGCTGATCCTGCTGGCGCGTTCGGCCGTAAACGCCGCCCTGCTTCTCCTGGCCTGGCCGAACCCCTCCGACGGCCGCACCGCGGAAATGGCCGCCGGGATCGAAAGGCCGCGCTTCCTCGGGTCGGTGCTGTCGTGCGCCCTGCTGACCGTGGTGGTGTGGCTGGTGATGTCGCCCGTGGTCACGCTGATGTTCGGGGTGGCGCTGCTGCCGTTCTCCTGGCCGTTCCTGGCCGCGGTACCCATCCTGCTCGGCACCGCGCTGGCGCTGAGCCACGGCGGCGTGGGCCAGACCTGGTGGCGGCGGCTGCCCCCGGCGCCCACTGCCACGTGGCTGCTCGTGACGTTCCTGACCCTGTCCGCGGCCTCGGCGCTCATGACGCACCTGGACACGGCCGGCATCATCGTGGTCGCCGGGCTGGCCGGCGTCGTCGACGCGCGGGCCTGGTACGCCCTGACCCTAGCGGCGGTCCGGCGGGTGGCGGAGCAGCCGCCGGAGGTCTGGCACTGGCGCGCGGCGGTGTGGCGGATCCGGCAGGATCTGCGCGGCCGGACGAGCTGGCTGCCGGTGGCGCCGCTGGCCGCCTTCCTGGTTCTCGCGCTCGTCGTGGGGCTGGCCCGGCTAGTGTTCACGGGCACCCTGCACCTGACGGTCCCGGGCGGCGTCGCGGCCGCGGCCATCTCGGTGGAGGGCGCGGGTTCTGCGGGGCTCGCCGGGCCCGGCTCGCCGAACCTGACCTCGGCCGCGGCGCCAGCTCAGCACGCCCGCGGCGCGCTGCTCGTGGTGGCGGGGTTCGGCTCGACCTGCTGTAACGACGCGAACCGCCTGCGCGCCGCCGAGCCGGGCATGCTCGTCCGCCAGTTCTCCTACCAGGGCCTGGACACCGCGGGGAACCCGATTCGCTACTCCAAGCCCGAGGGCGACCTGCCGATCCAGACGCTGGGCGACCGGATGGCCGTCCAGCTGGAGTGGCTGTACCAACACGCGCACGCGCGGGTGGACGTGGTGGCGGAAAGCGAGGGCTCCCTCGGCGTCTACGCCATGCTGGCCAGGCACCCGCACGTCCCCATCGGGTATCTGGTCCTGCTCAGCCCGATCGTGGAGCCGGGCCAGCTCGCCCAGGCGGGCGCGACGGTGCCCAGCGACCTGCTGAACACGCTGAACAACCTGGTCGGCGGAATGTCACCGTACGGCAGCTCCGGAGCGGGGGAGCTGATCGACTCGATCAGCCACGTCGGCGCCCGTTACTTCGACTTGACCGGCCGCGACCAGCGGGTGCCCTGGCTGGCGGTGATACCGCTCGCCGACGCGGTCACGCTGCCCGCGTGCACCTGGCCGCGAAACGTGATCTTCGTGGCCGCCTTCCACGGTGGCCTCCTCGGCGACCCCTCGATCAGGGCGCTCACGGTCCGCTTCTTCTCCGGCGACGGTTCAGCCCCGGCCGACGTCACCGGGTCGCAGGGCAGGCTGCGCAACGCCGCGGAGCTCATCGCGGGCTCGGCCGCCGCCTGGCGAATGCCACAGCTCAGCGCGCCCTGCCCATCCCCGCCCAGTCACTAGCCCGGCTTGCGCCCCGCGGTGGCGGCGCGCCCACCGATCCGCTACGCTAACCCCCGTGACACGAGCCGCAGCCCGCCTGCAGTGGTGGCGCCGCCAGTAGGCGGCCCGCTGAATCGCGCTCACACACCGAAGCGACCGCCCAGGAACAAGCGGCCGCTTTTCTGTTTCCAGGTCGCCTCCTGAGCCCGAACCCGAGGGGCCACCGTGGACTCCCACGTTAAGGAACTACTGACCCGCGGCGGCGTGCGGGTGACCCGCACCGCTACCCCGTTCGACCCCGCCGAGCTCGGCCGGATCGCGGCGCTCGCGGATGAGCGCCGGGGCGGCGTGATGAGCTCAGGCATGGAG
>JBOHCK010000242.1:0-9384 GCA_050698755.1 Streptosporangiaceae bacterium
CGACCGCCGCACCGAACAGGCCCAAGCCGACGGTGAACATCCCGGCCACGCCGCCGGTCCTGAACGCGATCCGCATCGCGGGCTGCTCCCCGCCCTCGCGCGCCGCGGCCGCGACCCGGACGTTGCCACGGGTGCACAACGTCATCCCCACGAACCCGGTCACCGCCGAGAAAATCGCGCCGACCAGGAAGAAGATGCTCCGGCCCCAGCGCACGCCGGTGCCGTCGACAGGCAGCAGCAGCAGGATGAAGAAGATGGCGACAACGAAAATGCCGAGGGTCTGGAACTGGCGGCGCAGGTACGCCGCCGCGCCCTCCTGCACGGCGCGGGCGATCTCCTGCATCCGCTGGGTCCCCTGGCTGGCCGCGAGCACCTCCCTGACCAGCACGCCGGCCACGCCGAGCGCGAGCAGGGCGATGACCGCGACGATGACAACCCAGGTCAGGTTGGAGCCGCTCACGCTGACGGGGTCTGCCGCCAGCGCGGGGACGAGCCTGGACATTCGACCTCCTGGAAGCCGGTTCGGAAATAACGCCCTCGGCGCCGATCGGGAAGAAACGAGTGGCGGGAGTCTACGCAGGCGCGGGCGCAACCACGAACACCTGGCAGATCCTAACAGATTTGTTACTTCTTCGTTATCTGAGTGATCTCAGGCCGTGGCCGCAGTCGACGGCCAGCTCATCCGGACGCTCACGCCGGAACTCGTCGACGAGACGCGAACGTCGTCGGCGAGGCCGGAAATCACGGCCAGGCCGAACCCGGAGGGGATCGCTAGCGCGCCATCGTCCCCGTTCGGGGCCGCGGCGGCGGGGGCTCCCGGGGGCGGTACCGTCGGGGCGACATCCCGCACCACGACCACGAATCGCTCGCCCTGGTTGGTCATCTCGATCCTGACCGGCTCGGCCGGGCAGTGCCTGCGGTGCACCTCGACCGCGCGTGAGCAGGCCTCGCCTACGGCCAGGCGCACCTCATCGAGCAGTGCTTCGTCCACGCCGCTGCGCCTGGCCACCGCGGTGGCAACCAGGCGCGCGGTGCGGACGTGCGCGGGCAGCGGGGTGAACGCGACTTCGACGGTGGCCATCTCCGATGGGCCCGACGGGGCGTTACTTCTCGGATTTCTTGGCCGCGATGGCCAGGTCCACCGTCTCGTGGATGCCGAACACCTTCGTCAGACCCGTGATCCGGAAGATCTTGAGTATCCGCTCCTGAGTGCACACGAGGTCGAGCGAGCCATCGTGAGCCCGAACTCGCTTCAGCCCCCCGACCAGCACCCCGAGTCCAGTTGAGTCGAGGAACTCGACCTTCTCCATGTTGACGACGAGCTGGTAGTTGTTCTTGTTCACCAGATCGATAAGCAGCTCACGGAGCCGTGGCGCCGTGTACACATCGATCTCGCCCTCGACGTCGACGACCTCTATGCCGTCCTTGTTGTAGTGACCGAGCTTCAGATCCACAAGTCCTCCAGCGCCATCAAGGCGTTCTTCTCAACGTCCCGACCCGGGCACGCGGCCTCACGATGCCAGCGCCTGGGCGATCCTGTCGGCATTCAACCACGCTCCGGTGTCATGTCTATACGAAATCATGCCTCCGAGCATCCCCCTACCGGTGGGACACTGAAAAAGCTGTGTCGACTTTCACGCCCATTCCCCCGACATTCCCGGTAGAAGTGCCCGCCGCGCGGGCCGAGAACCGGGCCCTTGGCATCCTACTGGGTGACACGCACGCCGGCCGACCCGTCCACGTCGAGCACATCCCGGCCCGGGAGGCGCGGGAAGCGCCGTGGCCGGAATGGGTCCCGGCTGAGGTCATCGGCGCCCTGGCCGGGCGCGGGATTTGCGCTCCGTGGTCCCATCAGGCCAGCGCCGCGTGTCACGCCCAGGCCGGCCGGAACGTGATCATCTCGACCGGCGCGGCGTCGGGCAAGTCGCTCGGCTACCTGCTGCCCGCCCTGACGTCGGTGCTGGCCGGCGACACCGTGCTGTACGTGACGCCGACCAAGGCGCTCGCGGCCGACCAGCTCGCCTCGATCAGGTCGCTGTCCATCCCGGGGATCGTGGCGGCCACCTTCGACGGGGACTCGAGCACGGCCGAACGCGCCTGGGCGCGCAGCCACGGCAGGTACCTGCTGACCACGCCCGACATGCTCCACCGAGCCCTGCTGCCCGGGCACGCGCGGTGGTCGGGGTTCTTCAGCAGGCTGCGCTACGTGATCATCGATGAGTGCCACGGGTACCGGGGCGTGTTCGGCTCTCACGTGGGGCACGTGCTGCGACGGCTCCGCCGGGTAGTGGCCCACCACGCTCCGCCGGACGCGCTGCCGCGCCCGGTGTTCATCCTGGCCTCGGCGACGGTCGGGGCCCCCGGCACCTGCGCGAGCCTGCTGACCGGGCTGGACGCCGAGGTGGTCACCGAGGACGGCTCGCCCAGGGGGCCGCTGGCGTTCGCGCTGTGGGAACCGCCGCTGACCGACGCCCGCGGCGAGGCGGGGGCGAAGCTGCGCCGGACCGCTAACGCCCAGACGGCGGAACTGCTCGCCCGACTGTGCCGGGAGGATATCCAGACGCTCGCGTTCGTCAGGTCCCGGCGCGGGGCCGAGACCGTGGCGCTGGCGGCGCGCAGGTCGCTCGGCGGCCGCGAGGCGGCCGGGAGCCGGGTGGCCGCGTACCGGTCCGGGTACCTAGCCGAGGACCGGCGCCAGCTCGAGGCCGCCCTGTCGGACGGGCGCCTGACCGGCCTGGCCACCACGACCGCGCTAGAGCTGGGCGTCAATATCACCGGGCTGGACGCGGTCCTCATCGCGGGCTGGCCGGGAACGTGGGCGTCGCTGTGGCAGCAGGCCGGCCGGGCTGGCCGCAGCGGAGGGAGCGCGGCCGCGGTCCTCGTCGCGCGCGATGACCCGCTCGACACCTACCTGGTCCGGCACCCGGAGCTGCTGCTGCGGCACCCGGTCGAGGCCACGGTCCTGGATCCCGCCAATCCGTACGTGCTCGCCCCGCACCTGTGCGCGGCCGCGGCGGAGCTAGCCCTGACCGAGGAGGACCTGGATCTGTTCGGCGGCCACGCGGCGCGTCAGGTCGTCGACGAGCTGACGAGCTCCGGGCGGCTGCGCAGGCGCCCTTCGGGCTGGTACAGCATGCGCCGCGGGGTCGCCGCGTCGGGCCTGCGCGGCGCGGGGCTGGCGCCGGTCCGGGTGGTAGAGGAGACGACCGGCCGGCTGGTCGGCACGGTGGACGAGCCGTCTGCGCACCTCCTCGTCCACGACGGCGCCGTCTACCTGCATCAAGGCGAGAACTACCTGGTCAGCCACCTGAATCTGGCCGAGCAGGTGGCGTTCGTCGAGCAGCGCGACCTCGGCTACACCACGACGGCCAAGTCCGTGACCGAGGTCGAGATCCGGGCCGAGTTGCAGACCATGACCTGGGGGGAGGCCGAGGTCAGCTTCGGCGACGTCCAGGTGACCCGCCAGGTGGTCTGCTTCACCCGGCGCCGGGCCGACACGGGCGCCCCGCTCGGCGACACGCCCCTGGACCTGCCGCCGCGCAGCCTGCAGACCAGGGCGATCTGGTGGACGGTGTCAGACACCGTCCGGGCCAGGCTGGCCGCGGCGGGAGTCGATCTCGGCGGGGCCGCCCACGCCGCCGAGCACGCCTCGATCGGACTGCTGCCGCTGTTCGCCACCTGCGACCGCTGGGACATCGGCGGAGTCTCGGCTGATTTGCACCCGGCGACGGGCCGGCTCACGGTCTTCGTCTACGACGGGTACGACGGTGGGGCCGGATTTGCCGAACGAGGTTTCCAGGCGGCCCGGGACTGGCTCGGGGCCACCAGGCAGGCCATCTCGGCGTGTGACTGCGAGGCCGGCTGCCCCTCCTGCGTCCAGTCGCCGAAATGCGGGAACGGTAATCACCCGCTGTCCAAGCAGGGTGCCGTCCTGCTCTTGGATGCCCTGCTCGTTACTTAGATGGCGCGGATGGCACCGCCGTCGATGGGGATCATCGCGCCGGTGAGCGCGGCGGCGAAGCCGAGGCCCCGGCTGCCACCGGTCAACAGGTACACCCTGTCCCGCAACCCAAGGTCCATGCGGCCATTCTGCCCCGGTGTCAACGGGAGCCCCTGACAAACCTGTCGGACACAGTTGTCCTCGCACACCGGGGAACAAATGGGGCCTAGAAGACAAATGGGGTAAATGGTTGAAATTGGTCAGCCGCGGGAACGGTGGGGCCGGGAACTGAGGCCGGGCCGCAGAAAGGAGGCGGCCCCCGCCGGGGGGGAGAGCGGGGGCCGCGCGCACGGTCCGGCCCTGGGGGGGGAGGCCGGCTCCGTCCTTATAGAAAAGCCTACCTGCATTGGGCTCTCGGATCGACCCTAGATGCCCCGTCGCAGCTTCAGCCAATCGAATTCTCACATATGTCTATGCCGGCTGGCCAGTGCCTTCCCCGTCGTTTAGCAGAATTTTCATCCATCACAGCGGAGCCGGGTCGGCACGGCAGGTGAAACTGCGTCGTTACGGCCCGAGCGTCCGCTCTTGTACACAAGTGTCCACGACTCTCTCGTTGTGGGGAGATCGGCGAGCCACTGGTTAGGTGAGCCACTGGTTAACGGCATGTGATTCGCAGAACTGATTCAGATCACGAATTGGATACGTCCAGGTCTTTCCAAGCTGAGGGTGTTCGACGTACAACGGTGGTACGGACGTTGGAACGTCCGGGCACGGCAGCCAGGTACCCACGCGCGACCAGCCGCGGGAGGCGTGTCAGGGCAGTTCAGGCCGACAGGAGCGGCTACGCTGACTGACAGAGAAGGTGCACGCTTGGTAGCCCGGCGTGACGTGCTTGCGCGGCGGCGCCCCTCCCAGGGGCGCCGCCTGCTTTATGGGGCGCTAAGATCTCCCGTTGTGGTCCACGGGATGGGAGAGGGACACAATGGTCCGGAGCGAGCCGCCAGATCCGTCCGGTACTGACCAGTCACTCGGAGATCTGGTGGCCCTGGCGGCCAAAGATGTCTCCCAGCTTCTCCGCTACGAAATCGACCTGGCCAAGGTGGAGCTGCGCGGAGACCTGCGCCGGGTCGGGCTGGCCGGAGCGCTGGGCGGGATCGCCGCCTTCGTCGGCTGCCTGATCCTGGTGCTGCTGTGCATCGCCCTCGCCTACGGCCTGGTCGCCCTGGGCGTCTGGACCTGGGCAGCCTTCCTGATCGTGGCGGGCACCTGCGTGCTGCTGGCCGGGGCGTCGGTGGGGATCGCCTTCCTGAAGGTGCGGCACCTGTCGGGCCTGCGCCAGACCAGGAAGTCGGTCACGGAAGGGATCGGGATGCTGCGCCGCGACGGGCAGCGCCCCGAGGTCGGCGGCGGCAGCGCGCCCGAGATTAGCCCCGACGGCCAGCATCCCGAGATCGCCGCCCGCAAGTCGCGGTGAGGTGAGCGCGGTGGCGACGGGTGCGGATTCGGCGGTACAGATCGGGGGCCCGTGGACGCACCGGTCGGTGAGCGCCAACGGCACCCGGTTCCACATCGCCGAGGCCGGCGACGGGCCGCTCGTGCTCCTGCTCCACGGCTTCCCCGAATTCTGGTGGACGTGGCGCCGTCAGCTGGCCTGGCTGCCTGAGGCGGGTTTCCGCGCCGTCGCCGTGGACCTGCGGGGGTTCGGCGGGAGCGACAAGCCGCCGCGCGGGTACGACCTGATCACGGGCGCCTCCGACGCGGCCGGGCTGATCCGCGCGCTCGGCGAGGCCAACGCGGTGGTCGTCGGTCACGACTGGGGCGGCCTGATCGCCTGGACGCTGGCCGCGTACCACCCTAAGGTCGTCAGCCGCCTGGCGGTCGTGTCGATGGCCCACCCGCTGCGGGTGCGTTCGGCGGTGCTGACCGACCCGCTGGGGCAGGGCCGCGGGAGCGGCTATGCGTTCGGGTTCCAGGTACCTGTGCTGCCGGAGCGCCAGCTAACTCGCGACGGGGCGGCGCGGGTCCGCCGGCTGCTCCAGCGCTGGTCCGCGCCCGGCTGGCCGGATACAGGGACGGCGCAGGTGTACGCCCGGGCGATGCAGATACCCTCGGTGGCGCACTCAGCCCTGGAGTATTACCGCTGGCTCGTCCGGAGCAGCGTGCGTCCCGACGGGTTCAGGTACGCCCGGCGCATGCGCGCGCCGATCCAGGTGCCGACCCTGCAACTGCACGGGGCCCTGGATACCTGCGTGCTGCCCAGGACCGCCCGGGGAGCCGGGCGGTACGTCGAGGGCCCGTACCGATGGAAGCTGATCGAGGGCGCCGGTCACTATCCGCACGAGGAGCGCCCGGACGCCTTCGACACCGAACTGCGCGGCTGGCTGGCCGACCCGGAACCGGAACGGTGACGCGGGACCGCGATCCGGCCGGCCGGCCGCGGAACGCGCGGCCCCGCGACGCGCTGGGGCGTCCGCTCGACCCGGTGACCGGGGCCGGGGACGCCCTGGAACGCGTGCCCGACGACCTGGCGCTGCCCGGCGCCGAGGCGGCCAGGCTGGCCGACCAGATGCTGCGGGCGGGACACCCGTTCCACGCCCACGAGGTCCTCGAAGCGTCGTGGAAGACCGGACCGCCAGCCGAGCGTGACCTGTGGCAGGGGCTGGCCCAGGTGGCGGTCGGGTTGACGCACGCGCACCGGGGCAATGCCCGCGGGGCCACCGCGCTGCTGGCGCGGGGCACCCAGCGCGTCCGCGCCTACCAGGCTCAGGTCCCGCCCGGGCCGGGCCGGGATCACCCGTACGGAATCGACGTCGCGGCGGTGCTCGCGGTCACGGAGGGCCTGGCGGCGCGGATCGAGCGGGACGGGCTCACGGGCATCCCCGCCGCCGATCTGCTCCCCGGGCTGATGGACCCTTAATCGCAGCCCATGGTCGAGACCGGAACGGTGTCGCCTGCCCCCGCGTTAGCGTCGGCCGATACCTCGGCCGCCGTCAGCGCGAAACCGGTGTCCTGCACCCCGATGGCCGCGGCGAACACGACCCCGTCCACGGTGCCGGCCGGGGTGAGCAGCGGGCCGCCCGAGTTCCCCGACTTGACCACGGCCCTGACCTCGTAGATCTGCCGGGTGACCGTGCTGTCCTGGTAAATGTTCAGGCCCTGGACGTCCTGGATGCCGCCGATCCTGGCCGGCACGGCCTGGAGGGTCTGCGCATCGAGCGGGTAGCCCGCCACGACCGCGCTGTCGCTGGGGCTGGCCTGCCCGGCGAACCGCAGCGCGGGCAGGCCGAGGTTGGGGACGTACAGGACGGCGACGTCCACCTGGGGGTCGTACAGCACCACGGTGGCCGGCAGCTGACGGCCCGCCGCGGTGGTGACGGTCTGCCTTTGGGTCACCCCGGCCACGACGTGCGCGTTGGTCAGGATGTGATCGGGTGAGATGACGAACCCGGAACCCTCGATGGACAGCGAGCAGGACGGCGCCACCCCTTGCACCCGGACCACGCTGGCGCGCGCGGCCAGGTAGCCCCGGGAATCAAGGACCGTAGGGTCGGGGGCCGGGATGTCGAAGATGCGCTCGGCGCCGATCTTGCTGAAGACCTCGGAGTACGTGCTGTTGGTGGCCAGCAGCCTGCGGAAGTCCGAGAACATCGTCCTGGCCGGCGACGGCACGAACCTGTCCACGGTCTGGAGGACCAGCGAGTTGTTGACCTGCCCGTCCACCACCGGGAAGGGGGACCCGTTCAGTACCGATCCGACGACCCAGGCGATCAGCAGGAAGGACACCACGCTGACCAGGGCGCCACCCACCGAATCCAGCACGGTCGCGGACCGCCAGGTCACGGTCGACCGCATCGCGGCGCCGATAGAGGAGGCTACGAACTGCCCGATCACGGCGAAGGCCACGAGCAGGACCATGGCGATGACGTCCTGCTGCGTCTGCCCGCCGACCAGGGCTCGCGCGATGCTCGGGCCGAACTCCGCGCCGAGCAGCGCTCCGCCGACAAACCCGAAGAAGCTGAGGACCCCGACGATGAAACCCTGCCGGTAACCCGACGTGGCGAACGCGGCGATGACCACCAGCAAGATCAGGTCGAGCACATCTCCGTGCACGACTTCAAAGGTATAGCGTCCCGCGCACTGGGCTGGTTACAGGTCAACGACCACGGCGGCGTCCCAGGGCTGTTCCCACCCGCCCAGCCGGAGCAGGCGATCGACGAGGGCCGCCGTGAAGCCCCAGATGACCATCCCCCTGACCCGGAACGCGGGGGTGGTGCGCCCGTCGCGCACGCGCACCATCAGGCGCACGGCGGGATCGGCCAGCTCGTGGACGCTGACCCGCTCCACGGCGGCCACCTCGCCCGGATCGACGGGCGCGACCGCCACCGGCTGCCGCCACCACGCGAGGACGGGCACGACCCGGAAGCCGGTCGGCGGGATGAACAATTCCGGCAGGGTGCCGACCACCTCGACGCCCGCCGGGTCGACGCCCACCTCCTCGGCCGCCTCCCGCAACGCCGCCGCGACCGGCCCGGAGTCCGCGGCGTCGATCGCCCCGCCGGGGAAGGCGGGCTGGCCCGCGTGCAGCCGCAGCCGGTCACTGCGCTGGATGAACAGCAGGTCCGGGTCGCCGGGTCCGCCCGGGCCCTCGGCGAACAGGACCAGCACCGCGGACGGCCGTCCGGTCCCGTCCGGGGGCACGAGCATCGGGGGCGGTTCCATCGCGCTGGCGTCGGCGGCCAGCTGGCGCAGCCACGCGGGGACCGGCAGACCGGCCTCGGTCACGAGAACGGGCCGGGCCGGACGAGCTTCGCGGCCACCTTGGGGTCGATGGGACCCTCGCCGTACGACGGGCACAGCCGCGCCAGCGTGCACGCGCCGCACGCCGGCCTTTGGGAGTGGCAGATCCGGCGGCCGTGCCAGATCAGCCGGTGCGAGAGCATCGTCCATTCCTTGCGCGGGAACAGCGCGGCCACGTCCTGCTCGACCTTGTCCGGGTCGGTGTTCGTGGTCCAGCCAAACCGGCGGGCCAGCCGGCCGAAGTGCGTGTCCACGGTCAGCCCGGGTACGCCGAACGCGTTGCCGAGCACGACGTTCGCGGTCTTCCGGCCCACCCCGGGCAGCGTGACCAGGTCACGCATCCGGCGCGGCACCTCGCCGCGGAACCGCTCGCACAGCCCCTGCCCGAGCCCGATCAGGCTGGTCGCCTTGTTGTGGTAGAAGCCAGTCGACTGGATGATCTTCTCCAGCTCGTCGCGGTCGGCGGCCGCGTAGTCCGCGGCGGTCGGGTACCGGGCGAACAGAGTCGGCGTGACCAGGTTGACGCGCTTGTCGGTGGTCTGCGCGGACAGGATCGTCGCGACGAGGAGCTCGAGCGGCGAGCCGAAATTGAGCTCGGTGTGCACGACGGGGTACAGCAAGGTCAGCTCGCGGTTGATCCGGCGGGC
>JBOHCK010000243.1:0-9354 GCA_050698755.1 Streptosporangiaceae bacterium
GCCCCCGCCCGCCGCCGCCACCCGCCGCCTTGACCAGGACGGGATACCCGATCCCCCCGGCCAGCGCGTCCACGCCGCCGCCGCTAACCCGCCCCCCGCCCAGCGCATCCGCGTCGCCGCCGCTAACCTGCCTCCCGCCCAGCGCGGGCGCGTCGGTGCCGCTCGCCTTCCCCCCGGCCAGGGCCTGCGCGTCGGTGCCGCTAACCTGCCCGCCGGGCAGCACCGGCAGCCCGGCCGCGACCGCGTGCCCCCGGGCCGCGAGCTTGTCCCCGGCCGCCTCGAGCACCTCCGGGTTTGGCCCGATGAACACGATCCCGGCCGCCTCGCAGGCCCGCGCGAGGCGCGGGTTCTCGGACAGGAACCCGTACCCCGGATGTATGGCGTCCGCTCGGGCCGCTACCGCCGCCGCGACGATCGTGTCCACGTCCAGATAGCCGGCCGGTCCGATCCTTATCGTCTCGTCGGCTAGCGTGGCCGGCACGGACCCGGCGTCCGCGTCGGAGACCGCGAGCACGGTCGCGATGCCGAGGCGCCCGCACGTCCGGATGACTCGCACCGCGATCTCCCCGCGGTTGGCGATCAGCACCCGCCGGATGATCACGGATCGGCCCTGATCCGCATCAGCGTGGCCCCGTGCGCCGCGAAGTCGCCGTTAGCCAGGCAGATCTCGGCCACCGTCCCGTCGGCCCCCGCCGTCACCGAGTTCATCAGCTTCATGGTCTCCACGATCGCGACCACGGTGTCCGCCCCGACCCGGCTCCCCACCTCCACGAACGGCGCCGCCCCCGGCCGGGGCGCCCGGTAAAACGTCCCCGGCAACGGCGCCCGCACCGCCACGAGCTCCCCAGCGCTTTCAGCGCCCTCCTCACCCACCCCACTCGCCTCGCCAATCTCTCCTGCCCCGACTGAGCCAGTGTCCATTGGGGCATGTGGCCCACCGGCCCCGATAGACGGGGCTTGTGGCCCACGTGCCCCGGAGTCGGTCCCGATAGTCGGGGCTTGTGGCCCACGAGCCCCGATCCCCGCCCCGGCCGCTTCGGCCGTCCCGGCCCCCGCCCCGGCCTCCGCCGCCCTCCCGAGCACCTGAGTCGACTGGCTCCAGCCGTCCGGGGTGCGGCGCAGGGTCAGGCGGAACCGGGTGGTCTGCAGGTCAAGCTCGTCGTAGGGCATCGAGTCGAGCAGCGCGAGGATGTCCGCCACGTCCTCGTTGGTCAGGTCCATCACAGCGGCTTGCCCAGGCGGGACAGGATGTGATCGCTGGCGCGCGGCTGCGGCGTGGCGACCGGGGCGCTGTCACGGGCCGCCCAGACCGTCTCCGGGCGGCTCTGCAGCAGCACGATGCGGTCGGCGAGTTCGGCGTGCAGTGGCGGGGCGGCCGGATCGTCACCTAGCAGGGCCCACTCGATGTCCTGCGGGGAGCCGAAGTGCTCCTCGACCCGGCGGGCCACCTGGGCCAGTGTCCGGGCCTCGTCGTCGGTCAGGCAGGGCCGGCCCCGCAGGCCCGCGGGCATGGCCAGGGTCGTGACACCAGCGGCGTTCGGCATGATCGAATGCAGGCGCAGCTTGGCCCCGATTCTCCGCCCGGTGATCTCGCCGGTCACCTTGCTGACGGTAAAGCTGTCTGGGGTCACCTCCCCGGACACCAGGGCGGAGCCGAGGCCCCAGGTGCCCTCGATGGCGACCACCGAGCGGTCCCCGGTGACCGGGCTGCGGGTGAACATCACGCCGGCCGCGCGCGGAACGAGCATCCGCTGGACGACCACGCCCATGCCCAGGCCGTCTTCGGGCAGGCCCATCCGGCGCCGGTAGGCGACCGACTCGTCGTTGTACAGGCTGGCCCAGCAGGAGCGCACCCGGTCAAGCACCGCGTCGGGGCCGCGCACGCCGAGGTAGGTGTCCTGCAGCCCGGCGAAGCTGGCCTCCGGGCTGTCCTCCAGGGTCGCGCTGGACCTGACGGCGACCGCCAAGGCGTTCAGCCGGTCATGCGCGGCGGTGATCTCGGCCGCGACCTCGTCCGGCAGCGGGGCCGCGGTGATCCGGGCCCGGGCTCGCGCCGCGGCGCGCCCGATCGCGCCGACGTCGTCCGCGGGCAGCCGCGCGATCTGTTCGCGAACCGCGCCACGAGGATCGAGCGCCGCCATGGCCAGGCCGAACGCCTCGGCCGTCACCACGTACCCGGCCGGGACGCGCAGTCCGGCGCGGGTCAGCTCGCCGAGGTTGGCCGCCTTGCCGCCCGCCGAGGCGACGTCGGCGGCGCCCAGGTCGGCGATCTGGCGGACGAGGTGCGGTGGCGCACCGCAGGACTCCATGACCCGCGGGTCAGCCGACGACGTGGACGGTCCCGCGGTCACCGTCGACGCGCACCAGCTGACCGGTCCTGATCCGCTTGGTCGCGTCGCCGGTACCGACCACGGCCGGCATCCCGTACTCCCGCGCGACGATCGCCGCGTGCGACATCGAGCCGCCGATATCGGAGACCGCCGCCCTGATCTTGCCGAACACCGGCGCCCAGCTCGGCGCGGTCACCGGGCAGACCAGGATCTCCCCGTCGCGAACCTCGCCGATCTGGTTGACGTCGGTCAGCACGCGGGCCGGGCCCTCGACGATCCCGGACGAGGCGCCGCAGCCCCGGATCGCGCCCTCGTCCGGGCATAGCCAGGCCTCGATCGTCTGCTGGGTCACCCCCCACAGCATGTGCACGGCCGGGTCGTTGAGCGCCTCGGGTACCGGCCCCAGGGCGGGCGGCGGCGACCAGTCGCGCAGCGCGGCGAGCATGCGCTTGCGCTCGGCCACGATGGGCCGCCAGTGCCTGGCGCCGAGCGGCGGCCCGCCTGCGGCCCAGGCCAGCATGACGTCGGACAGCGCCTGGTCGATCTCGGTGTGGTGCAGCTGGAACACGTCCTCGGCCTCGGCTAGGACCCCGAACCGGGCCAGCAGCCCGCCGAACTCGCGGATCCTGCCGAAGAACTGGCTGGTGAACCAGTGCTCGCAGTAGAACTTGTGATCCTCGACGAAGGGGAATACCCGCCGGCACAGGCCCAGCATCTGGTCGAACGCGCCCCGCTCCTCTTCGCTGACGAGCAGCTCGCGGTACTCGGTCGCGATCCGCTCCCGCTCGGCCCGCAGCGCCTCGGTCGGACGGTCGGCGAGCCTGCCGGAGCGCACCTGGGCGACGTAGCGCGGGAGCGCCGTGAACGGGACCGTCAGGTCGTCGGCCCAGCTGCGGTGGTGATGGTAAAAGCCGTCTCCGGTGGAGACGTTGAACCAGGGCTCGCGGGCCTGCTCGAACGCGGCGAGCCAGGTCTGACCGGCCTCGCCGCGGCCGGCCAGGGCCGCCAGGACCTCAGCCGGCGAGCACCCCTCGGTGAACAGGTCGTCCACGCCGGCCTCGACGGCGATGCGCGCGAGCTTGCGCAGCTCGTCGTCGGGCCGGTACATGATCACGTCGATCCCGGCCACCATGCGGGCCGCGGTCTGGTCGCTGATCTCGGGGAAGGCCTGCTTGCAGAACTGGAAGAACACCACGTAGGCGCCGTAGCCGAGCATCAGCATCTCGGTGTGGTGGTGCCACATCTTCGAGAACAGATCGATGCAGCGGTGGAAGTTCTCCCGGACGTAGTGGTTCTGCGCGACGCCCCTGGACTCGGTCACCACCGCGCTGTCCTCGAACTCGGGGAGTTCAGGCACCGTGATGGCCTCGATCTGGCGGATCAGCTCCCGCATGCGGAGCTTCCAGCCCTCGTACAGGGCGTCCCAGTTCTCGTAGTAGTGGGCGGCCCGCTCGCCGAAGATCGCCGCCCGGCGCCCGATCTCCTCGGGGTCCGTGACCGGGATGGCGGTGATGTAGACGCGCCCGTTGACGATCCGGTGCTCGATGCCAAGCGTGGTGGGGAAGACGAACACGCGGGCGGTGTTGGCGCCGATCGCGCTGTACGGGACCTCGGCCGTGACGGTGTCGAAGGCCGGCATGGGCTCGGGGAAGTGCATGGAGTTGTAGAACCAGAACCGCTGGTCGTCCTCGGGCTGGAAGCGCGTGAAGTACGGATACATGGAGCGCCAGCCTTCGGCCCCGGGCGCGTCGGCGATTTCCGACGGGAGGGGGAACCTGGGCGCGCTTTCGTTCCCGTCCATCGCATCCTCCGCTGTTGCCCTGTGTCGCAGGTCCGCACCGCCGACGCTGGCATAGCAATCAGGGCCGTTCAATGGCGAACCACACCATTTCGGTCGGCCAGATCTTGGGTCACGACCCAAACGCCGGCGCTAGGGCTTCCTGGCCACCACGGCGTAGAGCGGGATCTGCTCCGACGGCACAGGCTCGCCCTCGTCGGGTCGCCATTCCGGCACCGTGACCAGGCCCGGCTCGACCAGCTCGAGGCCGGCCAGGAGGCCGGTCAGGTCCGCGCGGGAGCGGAGCCTGACGCGCTGCGGGGCGAGCTGATTCCACCGCTTCTCGGCTTCGGGCAGGGCCAGGTCCAGGTCGCTGGCCGGGTGCATGATCGCGAAGTAGCTGCCGGACGGCACCGCGGCGATCAGCTCCGCCATGATCGACCGGACCGCCGCGTCGTCCTCGATGAAGTTCAGCAGGTCCACCATCATGACCGCGACCGGCTGGCGGAAGTCCAGGGTCGCCCGGGCTTCGGCGATGATCGTGCCGGGGTCCCGGGCGTCCGCGTCGACGTAGCTGGTCGAGCCCTCGGGGAGCGAGGTGAGCAGGGCGCGCGCGTGGGCCAGGACGACGGGGTCGTTGTCCACGTAGACCACCCGGCACTGCGGCGCGATGGACTGCGCGACCTCGTGGGTGTTGCCCGCGGTCGGCAGGCCGGTGCCGATGTCGAGGAACTGCCGGACCCCGGCCTCGGCGGCCAGGTAGCGCACCGCGCGGCGGAGGAACTCGCGCGAGGCGGGGGCGGCGATGCGGATCACCGGGGCGACCGAGATGAGCTGCCGGGCGGCCTCGCGATCGGCCTCGAAGTTATCCTTCCCGCCGACCATGTAATTCCAGGCCCGCGCGACGTTGGCGACGCTGATGTCGATCTTGGGCCCAGCGGAGGGAAAGGTCGTGCCCCTCACCGCCTCGTTCGTCACCGCCGGCGACCCTTCAGCCGCATAGCGAATCAGCGTATGCCCGCCGACACCGGTCGCGCCACCCTCGTCCCCGGCCGTCCGGCGTCAGACCCCGGCCCGGGCAGATCAGGTCAGGTGAGGCGCCTCTCGGCGGCCCACCGGGTGAGCTGGTGGCGCGTGGAGAGCTGGAGCTTGCGCAGCACCGAGGAGACGTGACTTTCCACGGTCTTGACCGAGATGTACAGCTCGCGGGCGATCTCCTTGTACGTGTAGCCCTGAGCGATCAGCCGGAGCACCTCACGCTCCCGGCTGGTCAGCTGGTCGAGCTCGGGGTCGAAGGCCGGCTTCGGGTCGTCGGCGGACGGCGCCGCCGCGAACGCGTCGAGCACGAACCCGGCCAACCGGTGCGAGAACACCGCGTCGCCCGCCGCGATCCGGTGGATCGCGTCGGCCAGCTCGGCGGTGGAGATCGTCTTGGTCACGTAGCCCCTGGCACCCGCCCTGATCACCGCGATCACGTCCTCTGGCGCGTCCGAGGCGGACAGCGCCAGGAACCGGACCTGCGGATGGTCGGCCTTGACCGCCTGGACCACGGCCTGGCCGCCGCCACCGGGCAGGTGCACGTCGAGGAGCACCACGTCGGGCAGGAGCGAGCCGATCAGGTCGATCGCGGGCTGCACGTCCTCCGCCTCACCCACCACGTCGACCTGCCGGCCCAGCTCGGCGCGGACCCCGGACCGGAACAGCCCGTGGTCATCGACCAGCACGACCCGAGGGACGTTCACGTGCGCCCCGCCGGGTGCCCCGCCGCGCGTGACATCTTCAGCGAGACCTTGGTGCCCTCACCTGGGGCGCTGGTCACAGTGGCAGCACCGCCCCGCCGGGACATCCGGCCGTGCACGGACTCGGCCAGCCCCTTGCGATCCTCGGGGACCGAATCGGGGTCGAATCCCTTGCCGCGATCCCGGACCACGATCGACACCTCCTCGGGCTCGACCTCGGCGAACAGCGAGATGACGCTGGCCCCCGACCACTTCGCCGCGTTGACCGTCGCCTCGCGGGCGGCCGCGAGCAGGGCGCTCAGGTTCTCGTCGAGCTCGCAGTCTCCGACGGTCACCGCCTCGACGGGGACCCCGTACCTGGCCTCGACGTCCTGCTGGATCTGCCGCACCCCGGCGGCCAGCGTCATGTCCGCGTCCGTCTCGTTCGGCCCCCGCCCCTCGAACAGCCAGGACCGCAGCTCGCGCTCCTGCATCCGGGCCAGCCAGACGACCTTCTGCGGATCGTCCGCCCGCCGCTGGATCAGCGCGAGCGTCTGCAGGACCGAGTCGTGGACCTTCGCCGCGATGTCGGCGCGTTCCTCGGCCCGGACCCTGGCCTGGCGTTCGATGCCCAGGTCGCGCGCGATCCGCAGCCACCACGGGCCGAGGAACAGCACGATGCCGGCGATCACGGCCGCCACCCCGCCGAGCGGCGCCAGCAGGGCCAGGCTCGCTCGCGTCTTGGCCAGCGACACCGCTCCGCTGATGATCAGCAGGGACGCGATCGTCAGGCGGATCGCCGCTTTCCGGTTCCGCGACGTCTCGCCGACCGCGGCGCCCAGCGGCTCGGCGTAATGCCGGAGGGCGGCCTGCTCGTCCGCCGAGCCGTTCCGCCAGATCAGCACCAGCCCGGCCACGCTGGCCACCTGCGGCCACGCCCAGCTGGCGAACCAGCCGTCGTTAAACACGCCGCCGACGAGCAGGATCAGGGTGAGCAGCGTCCCGAGGCCGAGCGCGAGCGCGATGCCCCGGGAGTCAGACCGCGCCTTGTGAGCGATGCTGCGGTCCGTCCCGGCCGCCGGTATCAGCAGCCAGGCCGCGACGTACCCGGCCACGCCGAATCCGGTGGTCACCAGCGCGATCAGCACGAACGCGATCCGCACGACCGTGGGGTTGAAGCCCCGCCACGCCGCCACGCCCGAGGCCACCCCGCCGAGCAGGCGGTCGTCCGAGTCACGGCGCAGCGGCCCGCCGGTGCCCTGGTGCCTGCGCCAGAACGGGCCGCGGCTCCAGGGCCCCATCGAAGGCGGCCCGCAGTCACCCGGCCAGCGTGGTGGTCGTGGTTGCTCCACGTATCCATCATGGCGCGCGATCCCTGAGCTGGCTATCAGGGCCATCCCTGATCCGTCCCGGATACCCGGGCCCCGAGATCGGGGGGACGTCGGGGATCTTCCCGATGTGCTGGCCTGGCCTGCCGAGCCACTCTAGGGCCATGAACACTAACGAAATGAACCCGCAAGCCATCACCGACGAGCCGCAGAACGACACCGAGCCGAAGTTCGCGTCCCAGCCGGAACGCGTCCTCCTCCGCCGGTCCTACGACGACCGGATGCTGGGAGGCGTGGCCGGGGGCCTGGCCTGCTACTTCGGCGTCGACGCCGTGATCGTCAGGATCGCCTTCGTGGTCCTGACCTTCGTCGGCGGCGTGGGCATCCCGCTCTACCTGGCCGGACTGCTGCTGATCCCCGAAGAGGGCAGCGAGGTCTCCATCGCCAGCTCCATCATCGAGTCCGTGCAGACCCGGTCACGGTAGTCAGACAGGAAGATCATCATGTACTCACAGTCAAGCGGTTCCCCCCGGTCGCGCGGTTTCTCGCCCTTGTTCCGCGCCCCGTATGCGGACCAGCACATCCGCGTCTCGGACGCGGAGCGCCAGGAGGTCGCCGACCGCCTGGCCGAGCACTACGCGTCCGGGCGCCTCGACCAGGCCGAGTTCGACGATCGCGTGGGGCGCGCAATGGGCGCCAAGACCCGGGCGGACCTGGGCGGACTGTTCGCGGACCTGCCGGAAACTGGGGCTCCGGTAGTGCCAGGGCGCCCGCGGTCCAGGCGCCGTGGCCGTCACCCGATCCTGCTGCTCGCGGTGGTCATCGCGCTCATCGTGGTGGGCACGCACGTGGTCTCGTGGTTCTTCGTGCCGTGGCTCTGGATCGCGTTCCTGGCTGTGGCCGTGCTGTTCCTGACCGGCCACCTGGGGCGGCATCCCCGGGCCAGGCAGGACCAGGACCAGGACCGCTAGCGTTCTCCGGCGGAGCTGTCCGGCTCCGCAGGACGGGCCGTCCCGGTGCTGGGCGGCGGCGGAATGGCCGTCCCGGACAGCGCCGTGGTCGGGGGCGGCGGGATGGCCGAGCACGATAGCGAGGTAGTCGGGGGCGGCGGGATGGCCGTCCCCGATAGCGCGGTCTTCGGGGGCGGCGCGATAGCCGAGCATGACAGCGCGGTAGTAGGCGGAGCCGGAATGGCCGAGCTCGACGCCAGCGTCGTGCGCGGGGGTGGCGGGATGGCCGTCCCAGACAGCGCGGTAGTAGGCGGAGCCGGGATGGCCGAGCTCGACGCCAGCGTCGTGCGCGGGGGTGGCGGGATGGCCGTCCCAGACAGCGCGGTGCTGGGCGGGGCGGGGATGGCCGAGCACGACGACAGCGCCGTCTTCGGCGGCGGCGGAATCACCGAAGGCGACCGCACATCGTGGCCGGCAGGCACGCTGCCTGGCCCGGGATCCCGCCAGGGTTCCTTCTGGCTCCGGTCTGCCGCCTCGGCGACAGCTCCCGCCGGCTGCGCCGCGCTCACACCAGACTCCATAGTCCTAATGCTGCGGCCTGTTCGGCATTTCTGTAACTATCCCGGGCGTAAATCTTCGCCGCAGGCCAGCGGTGCCTGCTGGCTCCCCCTCCCCGGCGGCGGCGGCCAGCCGCTCGGCTTAGCGAGCCGCGGTAGGTAGCACACCGCCCGTTCGGGAATTAAAAATCCCTTTTATCCCGAACGACGATGGTTCCCCCGTCCGCCGGGTTGCACCATTGCGCTTGCTGTCGGGCCTGCAGCAAAATCAGTCGCGAAGGAGGACGCCTGATATGGCTATTACGGACATTAAATCCGAGTGGATGTACGCCTGGGATGATGGCTGGGGCGGCGAGCAGGGGGTGCTTATCATGAACCTGGACGGGCCGGCGAATGTTCTCGCCCAGGCTACCGTCGCCACCTACAACCCCAACGACGGCGGCTCCTACGGCCAAGGCTACGTGCAGGGTTATATCGCCAATGGCCACTACGTGGATGCGACCGCGGGCGGCACGAACCCTCTGCCCCTGGTTTATGCCGACGGCGTGACCAGCGTATGGTTCACGGTCAACGTCCTGCAGGGCGACGTCGTCTGCGTGGCCAATATCTTCATTTTTGGCTGAGGGAGGGTCACGTGTCAGCTACGCATGAGACAACGACAGGACGTTCTTGTTTTACGACCCTGAGACGGGCC
>JBOHCK010000244.1:0-9348 GCA_050698755.1 Streptosporangiaceae bacterium
GGCGTCTCCAGCGGGATCCGGCTTGGCGGAGCCCTCCGGCCCGGCGTCCTCGGCGGGGTCGCGCGGGGCGCAGCCCTCCGACGCGGCGTCCTTGCCGCAGACCGGCGGAGGCGAGCCTCCCGCCGCGGCGGCTTTCCCGGAGTCCGGTACGGAGGTCTGCGGGGCGCAGGCCTCGGCTGGGCGGCGGCGGATCAGTTCCGCGATGGCGGCCAGCTTGCGGGCCGCGGCGTGCGCCTCGGTCCGCGCCCAGGCGCAGATCACCCCGACGATCTCATCGTCGGTCGCGCCGGGGTAGCGGTCGCCGGGGCCGGCCACGGCGTCGGCGAACTCTGCCAGCACCGCGCAGCCCGGCGCGGTATCCAGCGCGAACCCGGACCCGAACGCGGCCGCCGGGCTGGCATGCTCACCCGGGAACGAGGCCGCCGACCCGGGCTGCCCCGGCCCGCGGCGGCCGGGCGCCGCACCCACCGCCCCCCACCCGCCGTAGAACGCCATCCGCGCCGCGTACTCGCGGTCCCGGGCCTCGGCCGCCGTGAACTCCCGCGCCTCCGCGACCGCCGCGTCCAGCTCGTCCCAATCGGGCGGGTCCTCCAGGTCCGGATCGGCGGGTTCCTCCTCGTCCACCTTGGCCGCCACCATCGCGGCCCATTCGCCGTCATCGAGCCAGTCGGGGGTGGCGGCAGGGAACTCAGCTTCCCCGGCCACGGCGGGTGCTCCCGGGACGGGCGCATCACCGGCCCGCCCGGGAGCCGGCGCCCGCGCATCACCGGCCGGACCGGGAGCCGGCGGCAGCAGCTGCCCTTCACCCGGCTCAGGGGCGCGCCGGGCGGGATCCTCGTCCCGCCCTGGCCCGTGAGCCGGTCCCGCGGCCATGAACCACCGCCCGTTCAGATAATTGATCTTGCATTCTGGTTCTTGACTCTATGTGAACATAGTATCTAAAATTGAGCCTCAGCACAACGCACGACACGACTATTCCGGCAGTTTGAAGCGCCTGTCCGCATTCGGGCGTCGTCGGCGCGGGCGGGTCGCCGGGGCCGATGACCGAGCGGGCATGCTGAATTACACGGCAGGTCGGCTAAGGACTAGGAGTGGGTTGTGCTGGTCGCGTGCTCGGTCAGACCGCGCCTGCCCGGCCGTCTTCGCCTGGACCATCCCGTTCATGGGTCGTGCCCTCGTGCTCGCCGTGATCATGCCGGAAAAGCCGCTGTCGAGGGAGATGATTGAAGTCGCCGTGGGCAAGGCCGAAGTCCCCGAGTACTGATAAGCCCGGCACTCACGTCGGCGAGCCTGTTTGAGCGCCAGAGGTCGCGCGCCATAGCGTCGAGCTCAGGAGGGAGACCGGACGTGGGACAGCCTGCCTACCTACTCCACCGAGGCGATGCGCTGGACGCGTACGACAGGTGGCCGGTGCCCGCGGCCATCATCAGCGACGGGGCCTACGGCGTCCGCGGCTTCCACGGCGACACGGTCGGCGTCGAGCGCCTGGCCGAGTGGTATCGACCGCACGTGGAAGCGTGGGGCAGGCTGGCCGCTCCCGCGACCACGTTGTGGTTCTGGAACACCGAGGTCGGCTGGGCGACGGTGCACCCTCTGCTGGCGCGCAACGGCTGGGAGTATGTGCAGGCCATCACCTGGGACAAGGGGCTCGCTCACATCGCAGGCAACGTCAACGGCAAGACCATCCGCCGCTTCCCTGTGGTGACCGAGGTCTGCGTCTTCTACCAGCGGCGGTTCGAGGTCACGGGCGCGGACGGCCCGATGCCGGTGCAGCGGTGGGTGCGGCATGAGTGGCGCCGATCCGGGCTCCCGCTGGCGCGGGCGAACGAGGCGTGCGGCGTGCGCAACGCCGCGACCCGCAAGTACCTCACGCAGGACTGGCTGTGGTACTGGCCGCCGGGGCTGATGATCGAGCGGCTCGCCGCATACGCCAACTCCCGCGGCGCGGAATCGGGCTGGCCGTACTACTCCCTGGACGGGAAACAGCCGGTCACAGCCAAGGAGTGGGACGCGCTGCGGTACAAGTGGCGGCACGTGCACGGCCTGACGAACGCCTGGCAACTGCCTCCGCTGCACGGGGTGGAGCGGATCAAGGGAACGATGCGGCGCGCGGCCCCGCGGGTCTACAACCCGAGCAGCCTGTCGGCCGCGCACCTGAACCAGAAACCACTGGAGTTCATGCGCCGCATCCTGGGCGCCGTGACCGACCGGGGAGACGTGATGTGGGAGCCGTTCGGCGGGCTGGCGTCGGCCGCGGTCGCGGCGGTCGAGATGGGCCGGTTCCCGTATGTCGCCGAGATCGACCACGACTTCGCGGAGATCGCCGCGCAGCGCCTTGACGACGCCTTCGCCGGGCGGGATCCGGAGGCGGACGACACGACCGCGTAAGTGAGAAAATCGGCTGGTGCAGATCGGGATACTGGGACCTTTCGTCATATCGGAGTTCACGGCCAGCGCGGTACCGCTCAGCCCGTAGCAGATCGCCAGGATGATCATTCCCGGTGTAACGTATTCGACGTATTTGACCCCGACGGCGAAGGCGCCGCCGATGACATAGACGAACATCAGCATCAGCACGATCGGGAACAAGACCGCGTTGAATACCGTGACCGGGTTCCCGACGGTGTGCTTGAAGTTACGGCGCAGCATGACGATCGAATCGGCGCTCATCGCGGGTTCTCCCCTGTGTTTGGGTGGCCAGTAATTGCGTGGCCTGTCAGGGCCAGGAAGACGTCATCGAGGTCCGGGGTGTGGACCGAGAACTCTTCAACGTCGATCGAATGTGCATCGAGTTCGTTGAGCAGGGACCGAACGGATTTCACCCCGCCATCGCTGGGCACCCGCAGTCTCAGGTCGTCCTCGTCATCGCGGGTAGAGCCGGGCAGCAGCCGCATCGCGGCGCCGAGTTGCTCATGCGTCCAGGCTCGGCGCCCGGACCGCCATCCGCCTGACACGCCCCTGACACGAGCGCTGACACGAGCGCTGACACGAGCGCTGCGTACCGGCACCCGCATCCGGCTCCGGGAGGTCCTCGGCCGAGCGCCGGCCGCCTAAGGCCTGTAAAGGTCCCTTGACATTCCAATCAAAGTAAAGTTACCTTTACATCGTGCGGAACCAAGTCCGCGAGCAGCGCGCCCGGCGCGGGATTTCGCAGGCAGAGCTTGCCGGGGCGCTGGGCGTGTCCCGGCAGACGGTGATATCGATCGAGAGCGGCCGGTACCTGCCGTCGCTTCCGCTGGCGTTCCGGATCGCGCGCTTCTTCGATGTGACGGTCGACAAGATGTTCGACCCGGAGGATGAGGGAACGGGGATATGACGAGATCGATTCGCGGCCGCCTGCAGGTACCCGTGTTGATGCTGGTCCTCGGCACCGGGCTCGCGGCCGCCGAGGCCGTCGGCCACGGCTGGTACGCCGGGATTCCGGTCGAGGTGATCGCGGTCGTCGCCGCGGGCGGCTATTTCCTGGTCGGCGGGCTGGACAATGACTTCGGCGCGATCTACGGGTCGCACGCCGACGAACGGCAGCAGGTCGTCAGGCTGCGCGCGCAGGCCCTGGCGGCGCAACTTACGACGCTTGCCGCCGTGATCGGCTTCACGGTCCAGATCGCGCGCCGGGCTCCCACCTGGCCGTTCTTGATGATCATCGGGGTCGCCGCCGTGTCGTTCCTGATCGGCCTGACGATCTACCGCGTCCATGACACCTTTCCGGGCAGCCCAGAGGCATAGGTTGCCCGCGCCCGGCGCGATCGGCGAGAGTAACGGGGTGGACCGAGCGCGATGGGACGAGCGTTACTCCGGCACCGAGTTCGATCCGGCGACCCGGCCGAACCAGTTCGTGGCGGCCGAGCTTGCCGGCCTGGCACCCGGCGTTGCGCTGGATCTCGCGGCGGGCGAGGGCCGCAACGCGGTCTGGCTGGCCGAGCGCGGCTGGTCGGTGACGGCGGTGGACTTCTCCAGGGTCGGGCTGGACAAGGGGCGCAGGCTAGCCGCCGCGCGCGGTGTCGAAGACCGGGTGGACTGGGTGGTCGCCGACCTCGATGACTACCAGCCGGCCGCCGGCGCCTTCGACCTGGTCCTCATCGCGTATTTCCAGGTCGGCGCCGACCTGCGGGCCAGGGTGCTGGCCCGGGCCGCCGCCGCGCTTGGGCCGGCCGGCACGTTGTTCGTCATCGGCCACGACCTGGCCAACCTCACCGAGGGCACCGGCGGGCCGCAGTACCCGGAGGTGCTCTACACGCCCGACGCGATCACCGCCGAACTGCCCGGCCTGCGCGTGCTGCGGGCCGAACGCGTGCGCCGCACCGTGCCGCAAGACGACGGCCCGGCGATAGCCATCGACACCCTGGTCCGCGCCCAGCGCCCGTAAGCCCAGCGCCCGTAAGCCCAGCGCCCGGCATAACGACCGGGCCGCCTGTTCCACCATCCGGATCACCTCGGCAGGCGAGCGGACCTGCCCGTGCCTGCGGCGGATGACGTCGGCGACCAGGCCGGTCCAGCCGGTCTGGTGCGAGGCGCCGAGCGCGGCGCCGTTGTCGCCGTTGAAGTACTCGCCGAAGACCAGGTTGTCCCGCCAGGCCGGGTCGTTCTGCATCATCTCGTTCTGGCCGAAGCACGCGCGCCGGCCGCCGGGACCGCGGGTGAAGAGGGAGATCAGCCGGTCCTGCAGGTCGGCGGCGATCTTGTCCAGGGTCATCCTGGTGCCTGACCCGGTCGGGTACTCGACGGTGAACTCCTCGCCGAGGAACTGATGGTAACGCTCGAGCGCGGAGATCACGATGTAGTTCAGCGGGAACCAGACCGGGCCGCGCCAGTTGGAGTTGCCGCCGAACAGGGGCACGGTGGACTCGGCGGGCTCGTAGTCGATGCTGGCCGTGATGCCTTCGACCGAGATCTGGTAGGGGTGGTCGCGGTGGTAGGCGGACAGCGCCCGCAGCCCGTGCGGCGACAGGAACTCGCCCTCGTCGAACAGCCTGCTAAGCAGCCGCGGCAGCCTGTCCGGGCCGACCAGGCTGAGCAGCAGCTTCTGCTGGCCCGGCTGGCCGAGCAGGAAGCCCCGTTCCCGCATCGTCTCGGTGTCCGACAGGCCCTCGCGGCCCAGCAGGCGGGCGAAGTGCTTGTCCACCACCAGCGCCCGCTGCACGTCTTCCTCGTGGATGACCGCGGCCGCGAGCGCAGGGATCATGCTCACCATGGACCGGACCTTGATCGGCACCTGGGTCCCGGACGGCAGCACGAGCCTGTCGTAGTACATCCCGTCCGTCTCGTCCCACAGGCCCTGAGTGGTCAGCGCGTCCCGGATGGCGGCGAAGTGCTCCATGAACTTCAGCACGAGGTCCGAGGCGGGCCGCTGCCTGGTCTGGCTGAGCACGGCGGCGATGGTGCTCAGCGCGATGGCGTAGGCACCCATCCAGCCGGTGGCGTCCGACTGCTCGAGCACGCCGCCGACCGGCAGGTGCGAGCGGTCAATCGGGCCGATGTTGTCCAGGCCAAGGAAGCCGCCCTCGAACACGTTCTTGCCGCCCTGGTCCTCGAGGTTGACCCACCAGGCGAAGTTGATCATGAGCTTGTCGAAGACCCGGGACAGGAATTCCAGGTCACGCCCCTCGTCCACGGCGAACACCTCGAGCGCAGCCCAGGCCTGCACCGGCGGGTTGACGTCGGAGAAGTCCCACTCGTAGGCGGGCAGCGCGCCGCTGGGATGCTGGAACCATTCCCGGCACAGCAGGATCAGCTGGTACTTGGCGAAGGCGGGATCCACGTGCGCCAGAGCGACGCAGTGGAACGCCAGGTCCCAGGCGGCGAACCAGGGATATTCCCACTTGTCGGGCATCGACATGATGTCGAAGGCGTCGAAGGTGCGCCAGCGGGTGTTGCGGCCGGCCAGCCGCTGCTCGGGCGGCGTAGGCTCGCTGGGGTCACCGTCCAGCCAGCGGGCGACGTCGTAGTAGTACAGCTGCTTGCTCCACAGCAGCCCGGCGAACGCCTGGCGCATCACCATCGCCTCGTCCTCGGTCGCCTCGCGGGGCGTGAGCTCGGTGTAGAACTCGTCGGCCTCGGCCAGCCGTGCCGTCATCACCCAGCCGAACTCCGCGCCCAGCGGCGCCCCGGCCGTGCCGAGCGCCGTATGGGCCGCGCCCACCTCGCCGAGCGCCGCTCGGACCGTTCCGGGAGCCGGGTCGGCCGCATCCGCCGCACCGGACGGGCGCAGCCTGAGCCGCAACTCGGCGGATGCGCCGCCCGCCAGCGTCAGCCGGTACCAGAACGCGCACTTGGTGCCGGTCTTCGCCGGGTTGACGGTGGCCGCCCCGCCGATCACGTGGTCGTTGATGCCGTCCTTGGGATAGGGCGTGGCCGGGGTCGCGCCGAACAGCCTCGCCACGTTCGTCTCGTTCTCGCAGAACAGCGCCTCGGGCAGCGCGCCGTCCGGCCCAGCCCCGGCGAGCAGCTCAAGCGAGCCGCAGAAAGGGTGCTCGACGCTGACCGCCACCGCGCCGGGCGGGGCCGCCTGCGCCGCGGCGAGCGCGGGCCGGCCGGTGTCCTCGCCCCAGGACCAGGTGTTGCGGAACCACGAGGTCGGCAGGACGTGCAGGGTGTCGGCGTCCGGGCCCGCGTTGGTCACCGAGATCGCCATCAGCAGGTCGTCTGGCCCGGCCTTCGCGTAGCGCACCTCGACGATCCAGTACCTGCCCTCGTCGAACACCCCGGTGTCGGCGAGTTCGTACTCGGGCTGCTGCCGGTTCCGCGCGGCGTTCTGCTCGATCAGGTTCTCGTAGGGGAACGCGGCCTGCGGATAGTGGTAGCGCCAGCGGTTCCAGGCGTGGCTGGGGATAGCGTCCAGGTACCACCAGTACTCCTTGACGTCCTCGCCGTGGTTGCCCTGCTCGCCGGTCAGCCCGAAGGCGCGCTCCTTCAGGATCGGGTCGCGCCCGTTCCACAGCGCCAGGCCCAGGCAGAACCGCTGCTCGACGTCGCAGAACCCGGCCAGGCCGTCCTCGCCCCAGCGGTAGGCACGGGATCTGGCGTCGTCGTGCGGCAGGTAGTCCCACGCCTGCCCGTCCGGGCTGTAGTCCTCGCGTACCGTGCCCCACTGCCGCTCGCTGACGTACGGTCCCCACCGGTACCAGTCACCGGCCTGGCGCAGCCCGTCCTCGAGCTTGCCGAATTCCGCAACCCGCTCGCTCTCGGCGCCCATCGCACTCCCTCTCCCTCGGTACACCGCATTATCCTCATACCAGGGCAGGCAGATCCGCAGGGGACGCACCGGATGCCGAACTGGTACCGGCAAAGGACCGTCGTCCCGCTGGTCGAGGACAATCCGGGCGATATCGTAATGATCAGGGAAGCCTTTGAACAGTCGCTGACCCGGTCCAGCTATACGTGGTCAGCAACGGCGAGCAGGCGATCAAGTTCGTGCGCAGGACCGACCCGGGCGCTCCCCGTCCCAGCCACGTCCCAGCCTGATCCTGCTCGATCTCAACCTGCCGATTTACAATGGCCTGGAGGTCCTCGCCGACCTGAAAGGCGACCCCGAATTCCTGTCCATTCCGATAGTGATGCTGACGACCTCACGCGCCCAGCGCGATATCGAGCAATGCTACGCGCTGCACGCCAATGCCTATATCGTCAAACCTGACGACTTCGACGGCTACGCCGACGTTATCCAGCAGCTCGCCAAGTGCTTCCTCGACCTCATCTCGCTGCCCTGACCGCGGCGCATGCGCCGCGCGGCCGGGTTGCCCCCGCCGACGCCGGCCGACCTGGGCTGGCCGTGATACCACCGCCCGTTCGGCAAGATTTAAAGTTCTTTTTTATCCAGAACGAGAAGTGGTGCGTGTGCCAGGCCACCTGTCGGCCGCCGACTTATGCCACCTCCTGCGAGGCGTGTGGCGCACCGGTCCTGCCCTGGGGCTCACTCGTGGACCGTCGTGTCCGTATCCGGCGTCACGCGTCCTGCCCGGAGGGGTGCGTGTGCCACAAGCCCTGTCATGCAGGGCGCGTGCGTCACGAACCCCGAACCGCCCGGGCTGGCCCGAGGGGTGCGTGTGCCACAAGCCCCGTCATGCAGGGCGCGTGCGTCACGAACCCCGAACCGGCGGTACCCCGGACCCGCGGTCCCGCGGGCGGCGGAGATATTTTGGGTGGATTTCATTGGATTTATCGGGCGGGCGGCGCATTTGGCAGGTATAACCCTCGAAGGTGAGCGGGCGTACATATCCGGCAGGGCTCGACTCCTTGAACGAGGAGGAAGGAGGGAACCGGGCGTGAAACCGGACTTCCCCTGGTTCTCAAGAAACGCAATTGTCACAGCTGTCACTGCGGCGCTCGGGCTGAGCGTGCTGGCCGCGTGCACAAGCTCCAGCAGCTCAAGCGGCAGTGCCGCCTCGCCGGGCAACACGACCGGCCCGATCATCATCGGTGCCGCGCTGTCTAAGACCGGGAGCTTCTCGGCCGACGGCCAGGCCTTCGAAAGGGGCTACGAGCTGTGGGCAAAGGACGTCAACGCGCACGGCGGGATCCTCGGCAGGCAGGTCAAGCTGGACATCATGGACGATCAGAGCTCGCCGAACCAGGTGGTCACCGACTACCAGAAGCTGTTCGGCCAGGACCACGTGGACCTCGCCTTCGGGCCGTTCTCCTCGCTGCTGACCGGTCCGGCGTCCGCCGTGGCGTCACGGTACGGCATGGCGTTCGTGGAAGGAGCGGGCGGCGCGCCTTCGGTCTTCGATACCCCGTCCAACGACGTTGACCACGACGTGTTCGACGTGAGCCTGCCGATCGCCGACGAGATGGTCCCGTTCGTGAACTGGATCGCCTCGCTGCCCCCGAACGAGCGGCCGAAGACCGCGGCCTACCCGATGGCCCAGGACCCGTTCGCCGACCCGCCGGTCCAGCTCGCCCAGACGCTTCTGCAGCGGCTCGGCGTCCAGACGGTTTACTCGAACATATTCCCCGAGGAGGTCCCGGCCTATAAAGGCCCGGCCGGCGCGGTGGCCGCGAGCGGCGCGCAACTCGTGGTGCTCGGATCTACCGACGTGCCGACCGTCAGCACCTTCATGCAGGTGTTCCAGCAGGACCACTACACGCCCAAGATGTTCATCGCGGCGTCGGGTCCCGACCAGGGCGGCGCGTTCACCTCGGCGGTCGGCGTGGGCAACGCCAACGGGATGATGGTGCCGGACGGCTGGTACCCCGGGTACAAGAACACGGCGAGCGAGAAGATGGTCAGTGAGTACGTCGCCCAGTACGGCGGCACCGCCTCCGACGTCAACGCCGACGTGGCCGAGGCCTACTCGGTGGGCCAGATCATGGCCCAGGCGGTGACGGCGACGGGCGGCACCGACAACGCCA
>JBOHCK010000245.1:0-9304 GCA_050698755.1 Streptosporangiaceae bacterium
CCTCCTGCGGGGTGGCCGCCCAGCCCATCAGCCAGCCCATGTCCCTGGTGCACAGCGCGTCGGTGTGCTCGGACCCGAAGTCGCCCGGCGGGTCCAGGGTCCGGTCGGCGATGGCCATCTGGATCGGGATCCGGGCGCCGGAGATGATCGAGTACATCTCGTACCCGTAGGTGACGCCGACCCCCGAGGACCCGGTGAAGGCGCGCGCCCCGCACGACCCGGCGCCGAACGCCGCGGAGAACTGGGAGTGCTCGCCGTCGGCGTGCAGGTACTCGGCGTCCAGGATGCCGTCCGCCACGAACTGGGCCAGGTTCATCATGATGGCGGTGTACGGCCTGATCGGGTACGCGGTGATCACGTCGACGTTCGCGTACAGCGCCGCGTAGGCCGCCGCGGCGCACCCGTTCTGGCGGATCCGGGTCCCCGCGATCTTCGCCAGGAACTGCTCGCCCGCTTCGGTCCTGATGGCCCGGGCGAGGCGCGGCGGCCCATCGGAGGACGGCCTGCGGCCGATGTGCAGGTCAGTCATGAGGCCACGCTCCCGCTCGACCCGTCCCCCCAGCCTCGCCAGCCGCCCTGGCTCCCGCAGCGCACCGCAGCGCCCCCTCCAGTCTCCCTAGCCCCAGCAGCGCGCCGTAGCGCCCCGCGGTATTGGTGTGGTTGTGGCACCGTACCTGCCCTTTCGGGTAGGTTGCCACAACCATACGGGCCCGCGGCGAGTTCATGAGGTGGCGCCTTGCTCGGTTGGGGGGCACACCCTCGGCGCCCGCTGGCTGCTCATGAGGTATCACTCCGCTCGTTCGGGACGACCCACACCCGGTGCGCGCGCACGCTCATGACGTATCACCATGCTCGTTCGGGATAATGGGTTTTTGTTTTGTCCTGGCGGCGTCGTAGTCGGCGATCGCGAGCTCGATCAGGCGGCGGGTGAACGGGGCCTGCTCGGCGTGCGCGCCCTCGTACGGTGCGAAGGCGGTCTCCATCCGCACCACGGCGTCGGGCTCGTCGAAGTCGAGTTCGGGGACCATCTCCAGGCAGCCGGTCGGGCACTCCTGCACGCACACCAGGCAGCCCTTGCAGTAATGGGTTCGGATGGTGTAGTGCCCGTTCTCCCGCGTATCCCGCATCACGCTGACGTCTGGGCACACGATGTAGCAGTTGTCGCAGCCGTTGCAGACCCCGCACGACATGCACCGGTCCGACTCGGCGCGGGCCTGATCGCTGGAGTAGGCCAAGGTGACCTCGGTGACCTGGCTGGTCCGGCGTTCCCCGGCCGGGGCCAGCGGCGGCTCGGTCCGCGGCGCGGGCCTGAAGTAGGCGGTGTTCAGCTTCTCGTAGGGCATGACCTCGACCGGGTCGTCGGGGCGGAGCGGTGCGGCACTCAGCACCCGGTCGATGTCGCGGGCCGCGCGCTTGCCGTCCCCGAGCGCGTCCACGACCATGGACGGGCCGCGCGTCACGTCGCCGCCCGCGAAGACGATCCCGCTGGGATGCGGGAGGCGGCCGTACTCGTCGGTCCTGATCAGGCCGCGTCCCGCGCAGTCGGCGGGCAGCCAGTCGAGCACCTGGACCTGCCCGATGGCGACCAGGATCGTGTCGCAGGGCACCTCGAACTCGGTCCCCTCGGTGAGCTCCGGGACTACTTTGCCGCTGGGGTCGCGGGTGAGGCGGGCCTGGGCGAGGACGGCGCCGCGGACGCCGCCTGCGCCGTCGGGCAGGACCCTGACCAGGGCGGTCTGCGGCCGGAAGAGCACGCCCTCGTCGCGCGCCTGGGCCAGGTCCTCGGGCACGATCAGCAGTTCGGCTTCGGCCTCGAGGGACACGATCGTCGCCTGGGCGGGCGCGGTCCCGGCCGTCCCGCCGAGCCGGATGGCCGACCTGGCCGCGTCGGACGCGGTGTTGCCGCCGCCGATGACGAGCACGTCCCGGCCGATCGTGACCGGCCGGCCGAGGCCGGTCTCGCGGAGGAACTCCAGGGCGCCGATCACGGCGCGGGCCTGCGCGCCCTCGACGTCCAGCCTCCGGCCGACGTCCTGGCCGAGCGCGAGGAACACCGCGTCGTGGTCTTGGGTGAGCTCGTCCAGGGTAGGCGCGCCGTCCGGTCCGCCGACGCGGACGCCGCAGCGGATCTCAATTCCGCCCAGGTCGAGGAGCTTGCTGATTTCTTTGTCGAGGATGTCCCCGGGGAGGTGCCAGGCCGGGATGCCGGCTCGCAGCATGCCGCCGGGCTGGTCGAGGGCCTCGAAGATGACGCTCGCGTAGCCGCGCCGGCGCAGGTGGTAGGCGCACCCGAGGCCGCCTGGCCCCGAGCCGACGATCGCGACGGTCTGGCCGTTCAGTTCGGGGAGGCCCGCCCGGATCGGGTTGTCGGGCAGGGCCAGGCCGAAGTCGCCGAGGAACCGCTCGACGCCGCGGATGCCGATGGGCTCGTCGTGCGCGGCGCGGTTACAGGCCGTCTCGCACGGGTGATAGCAGACCCGCCCGGTGACCGACGGCATCGGGTTGTCCTCGCAGATCGTCAGGTAGCCGTCCAGATAGCGGTCGTGCTTGACGTGGTCCAGATACTTCTGGATCTGCTCACCGGTCGGGCATGCGTGATTGCACGGCGGCGTCTTGTCCCGGTAGACAGGCCGGTAGAAGCGGAAGTTACCGGTAGGAAAGAGCCGCTGGCCGTCCTTCTCCGTGGGCGGCGGCGTGACGCCGGCGATGGGCAGTCGCAGGTGCTCGGGAACGTGGGTACCGCGCACGGACATAGGTGCCTCCGCGTTCTCTAGACGGCGGCGTACTGGACCACCGCGTGCTGCTGCGCGCCGCGGATCATGGCGTCGCGATCGGCCACCACCTGCGCGACCGCCTCGACGGGCAGGTCCCCGGTGGCGGCCACCAGGGCGCCGATCAGCGGCGCGGCGATGCCCAGCCCGATGGCCAGGCGTTCCACGGCGCCTTCGGTGGACATCCGGTCGAAGGCCAGCTCGGACAGGTCGCGGACGAACATCCAGGGGCTGGAGCCGCGGGGTTCGGCCAGGCCGGTCGCGTCGACCACGACGAGCTTGGCCAGCTTGGCCAGCATGTGATCGGGCAGGAACTTCAGCAGGTACTGCGGGTCGCGGGCGGAGTTGATGACCAGCACGCCCTGGCCATCTGGCGTCTTGCGGAAGAAGTTGACCGCCTTGATGATCGTTTCCTCGACCAGCACTACCCAGTCGGGCTGAGGGTTCTCGTAAACGAAGCGATCGAGGATGGGCTGGTCGGCGAACCGGGCGTACCTGCGGACCAGGCAGTTGGTGCGGTCCGGGTCGTCGACGTAGTCGCTGACGTTCTCCGCGTAATAGCCCAGCGAGCGGGCCACCGTGGCGATGCAGGTGGAGACGTCGCGCGCCTCCTTGTCCATGATGATCCCGCGGGACCACACGGTGAGCTCATGATGCACGGCGGGCTCGTTCCCGGATTGTATACAGACCGACGAGACACCGTCATCGTACGCCGACCAGGTGCTTCGTCAAGGGATCGGCGTTTCGCGCCTAGTAAGCCTCGTCGCCGTGCGTAACCGAGTACTCTCCGTTAGCAGGCAACGAGGGGCACGACTTGCCGTAAAGGACGGAATACCCCATAAAGATGGCCGCCGGGCAGTAGCGTGAGACTTCATGTTGAGACCTCTGCTTCATATTTACCAATTCTTAGTATTTATCCAAGCAGGTAGCAGAGTGTCTATTTTGTCGCGATGATGCTAGTGATCATTGACCTGCTGGACTACCGACAGGGGAGTGACCCGGTATATGAGGAGCGGCTCGTCGGCTCAAGATGGCTCTGGATGGCCGTCCGCGCACCATCCCCACCAGAATGAGGCCGGGAGCGGCCCAAGCCCTTACGGACCAGGTCCTCGCAGCGACCCCCGGGATGCCCGTGACCCTCGCGACCCTCGCGACTCCCGTGATGACCAGGGCGGACCGACGTTCGGTCCTGACATCTCCTGGCCGAACGGGTTCCGCCGTCTTGACACTGAGTCCCGCCGGATTCTAGAGGCCGGGTACGGTACGGGCGGCTACCGGACCGGGCAGTACGACCACGTCGATCCCCGTAACGGGGCGGGCGCCGCAGGTCATGCCCCCCGGCGCGGCTACCAGCAGCCGGCGATGGATGACTATGGCTACGGGGATCCGGGTTACTCCGACCCCTCCTACGACGGGCCGCGGAATCAGTTCACCGGCCCCCTGCCCCGGATCGGGTACACGGGCCCGCAGCGTCAGGCTGGCTACCAGCCGGGGGCGTTTAATGCGGACGTTTACCCGACGACCGGTGCCCAGGAGGCCCTGCCCGCGACCGGCCCGCAGCCGATCGCGGGGTACTGGACCGGTCAGGGTCCGGGCGCTTACTCCGACCAGCGGCGTTCGGGCGGTTCGGGCGGTTCCGGCGCCCAGGATGGGCCGCGTTACGACGATCCCCGCTACGACGGCGGGCGTCCGCGGCAGGACGACCCGCGGGCCGGCGGCCCGCGGCACGGCGGCACGCACGCCACCGACCCGCGCCTCGAGGGCATCCGCTACGACGAGCTTCGCTACGACGAGCCCGCGTACGATGACGAGCCCGCGTACGGCGGGTCCCGGTACGACCAGCCCGACGACGTGTCCTGGTACGAGGAGCTGCGCCGCAGTGCCCCCGCGTACCCCGAGCGCCCCAACGGCCAGCCGACCGGGGGACCCGGGGGGGCCGGGGGCCCGGGGGGCCAGCGCCCCGCCGATCCGCCGCGGCCCGGCGACTCGCGCGGCCCCGCCCGCGGTCAGCAGCCCGGCTACCCGCAGGCGCCGTCTGGTCCGTCGGGTTTGTCCGGTCCTTCTGGGTACGGCCCCAGTCGGGACGACCGAGGCGGTCAGGGTCCCCAGATGCGTGCCACGCGCGAGATCGGCACCGGCCAGCGCCCCGGGGCGGGCCCGGCCCGTCAGCCGGCTCCCACTGCCCCGCAGGCCCTGGCGTTCCAGGACCCCGGTTTCCGCGAGGCCCCCACGGTACAGGTCGGGGTGCTGACCCCGCCCTCTGGCATGCGCGCGTACACCCCGCAGGCCGAGACCGCGTTCATGACCGCGCCCACCGCGGGGCAGTTCGTGGCTCCCGCCGTGCGGCCAGGTCACGGCCTGGACGGACCGGAGATCACCAGCTCCTGGCCGGCCCAGCCGCAGACCGGTGAAGTGGATTCGTTCGAGGACTTCTGGCGGGAAGACGACGAGGACGAAGAGTACCGCGGCCTGTTCGCCGACGAGGACTACGCTGGCGAGCCTTCGGCCTCCCGGCGGGGGCCCACCCGCAGGACCGGACGCCGCCGCGGGCGCAGCAGCGATCACCGGCTCTGGCTCGCCCTGCTCGGGGTGGTCATCGCGGCCGCCGCGGCGATCACCGCCATCATCAAGTTCGAGTTCCCGTCGCACGGCGGGCCTGTCCACGTGATGCAGACCCCGGCCAGGATCGGCTCGTTCGCGCGCACCGTCAACATGGAGAAGTCGACAGATCTTGCCAAGCTGCGCGGCGAAGTCATCGCGATGAGCGCCGGCGAAGCCAGCAACGTCAAGTCGGCGGTGTACGAGTCGGGGACCGCGACGGCCGGCGGCACCGTGCAGATCGTCATGTTCATCGGCGGCCACCTGGCCAACGCCGCGCCCGCCACCTCCATCACCGACTTCACCCAGAAGTTCGCCGGAGCCACCGTCGTCAGCGCCGGCTCCCTCGGCGGTCAGGCGGCGTGCGTCGAGGAGGGGGCCGGGTCGTCGAACCCTGCGTCCATGTGCGTCTGGTTCGACAACGACAGTTTCGGCGAGATCGTCTCGCCGACGATGAACGCCACCCAGCTCGCCCGCGTGATGCGGACGATCCGGCCGGACCTGGAGATCGTCGTCAAGAGCTAGCCTTTACCTGCCCCGAGAGCAGCTCCCGGTAGCAACCGCCGTGCGTGAGCAGCTCGTCGTGGGTGCCCTGTTCCACGACCCGGCCGCCGTTCATGACCACGATCGTGTCCGCGCGGCTGATCGTGCTCAGCCGGTGGGCGATCACGATGCAGGTGGTGCCGAGCGAGGCCAGGTTGCGGTAGATCACGGCCTCGGTCACCGCGTCGAGGGCGCTGGTGGCCTCGTCGAGCAGGAGGATCGACGGCTGGTGGGCGAGCGCCCGGGCCAGGACCAGCCGCTGGCGCTGCCCGCCCGAGAGCGATGGGCCGCCTTCGACGAGGACGGTCGCGTACCCCATGATCATGGCGTCGATGTCCTGGTCCAGGCAGGCCAGTCGGGCGGCGCGGATCACCTCGTCCTGGGCGAGGCCGGGTGCGTTCAGCGCGATGTTGTCCCTGACGCTGGCCCCGAAGACATACGAGCCCTGTGTCACGACCCCGAGCTGCCTACGCACCGAGCGGACCTCGAACTCGCGTAGGTCGGTCCCGTCGTAGCGGACCGATCCCGCCTCAGGCTCGTACAGCCCCAGCAGCAGCCTCGCCAGGGTGGACTTACCCGACCCCGAGCGGCCGACGATCGCCACGAGCTGCCCCGGGCGGATCTCGACCGAGACGCCGTCCACGGTGGGCGGGGCGAGCGGGCTGTACCGGAACGAGACGTGTTCGGCCTGGATATGGCCGCTGAGCCGACCGGCGGGCCTGACGTCGCGCCCCTGCTGTTCGGCCGGGGTGTCGAGCACGTCGTTGATCCGGGCCATGTAGCTGCCGAGGAGCTGGAGCTCGAGCCCGGTGGTGACCAGCAGCGCTAGCGGCTCGAGGAAGCCGGCGCCGAGGATGGCCAGGCCGAGCATGGTGCCTAGAGTGAGTTGGCTTTTGAGCACTAGCAATGCGCCCACGGCGAGCAGGGCCAGCGGTGCGGCCACCTGCAGCGCCGCGGTAGCTGATTCGACCAGCGCGCTGAGCCTCCCCCTTTGCAGCGCGACCTCGATCTCCCTAGCGAACAGGGCCGACCACTGGTCGACGGCACGCTCCTCGGCGCCGGCCGCCTTCAGGTCCTCGATTCCGGCCAGGAGCTGGTAAGCGTAGCTCTCCGAGCGGGCTTCGGCCTCCAGGCTCTCCCGCATAAGGCGCTGGTTCCTCCGGCGGGCGACGACGGTCACGGTAACCTGCGCTGCGCCGAGCCCGAAGACCACGGCACCAAGCAGCGGGCTGATCGCCAGCAGCAGGATGAGGTAGAGGGTGGCCAGGCCGCCGTCCAGGATCGCCGACAGGGAACCTGCGGTGAGGATCTCCCTGACGGTGGCGTTGCTCTGCAGCCGCATCATCAGGTCACCGGCGGACCGGCTCAGGAAGAACGCATAGGGCAGGTCGGTCAGGTGCCGGACGAACCCGGTCGTGATCTGCCGGTCCAGGTGGGTGCGCAGGTGCAACAGGACGTGGGCGCGTACCAGGGAAGCCAGGAAGTAATAGGCCGTTATCAGGGCCATCGTTAGCGCCAGGATCACCAGCAGGTGCCGGTCGCCGTCCGGCACGATGCGGCCGACCACGACCGCGGTGAACAGCGGGATGGCCAGCGCCAGCACCTGCACCAGGACCGACAGGATCACCGCCCGGCGGGCCAGGACCCCCTGCGCGAGGATCGGGCGCAGGTATCGGTACCGGGCGTTCGCCGCCCCGCCGCGGGTGAAACCCGCGCCGGGCTCCAGGATGATCGCCACCCCGGTGTAGGACGCGCCGAAGGCGGCCGTCGGAACGGTCCGGCGCCCCAGGGCCGGGTCCACCACCGCGATACCCTTCCTGGTCACCTTCTCGAACACGATGAAGTGGTTGAAGTCCCAGTGCAGGACCGAGCCCCGCGGCAGGCAGGCGAGGTCACCGAGGTCGGCCCGGACCGCCCGCGCCGTCAGGCCGTAGCGGTCGGCGGCGGCGAGGATTCCGGTGGCATCCGTGCCGTCCCGACCGGTGCCCGTCGCCTCCCGGAGTTCGGCCAGGGGGACGTGCCGTCCGTGGTAGGCCAGGGTCATGCCTACGCAGGCGGCGGCGCAGTCAGCCACCTCGAGCTGCGATATGTAAGGAACGGTCCTAGCCATCGCTGGTCCCCGCTGCCAGGCTTCCTATCAGCGCGACGATCAGCGGCTGGGATGCTACCTGGATCGATACGGTTCCGGTCGCCCCTGGCGCCGCGCGCTGCGGCAGGGTGGCTGTGATTAGCAGCAGCGGGCCGACGGGTCCGCTGACCTTAGTGTGGAGCAGTGTGCTGGCCGCCTGTGGGTCCGCTACCTCCGGTCCGGTGGCCGTGAGTACGGCGGTCACCGGGGCACGGCCGGGCTGGATCAGCTTGAGCGGCTGGCCCGGGTGCAGGTCAGGGGCGAAGGCGGCCGGGACCACCGCCTGGAGCGCGCCGTCCCGGATCACCGCCGGGCCCTGAGCTACGGTTCCGACCCGGATCAGCAGGCCTGCCGCCAGGCTGGCGGCCATCAGGGCCAGAAGGGCCCAGTACGCCGGGGCGATCCACCTTGGTGGTTGAGTTCGAGGATTTCGGGCTGAAGGCGGCTGGGCGTCCCGGCTGCGCAGCGCCTCCTCGCGGAAGATCAGCACGGGATCGGTCATCGGGGCTATCCTCGCGGCGCCCCAGGCGGGTAGGGGTGCGGTGCGGTTTGATTCGGTTCGGGTTCGATTCGGGTTCAGGGTTCGGTTCGGTTCGGTTCGCGGCGAGTCGGCGCCTCAGGCTCGGTGCATCCCCGGGCCGGTCGGGTTCGCCCGCTGGCTCGTTCGGTTGGCCTGATGCCGGGAAGCTGCTCGGTCTGGCGCGAGGGGAGACCGCTCGGTCTGGCCAGGGGAGGCCGCTCGGCCCGACGATAAGAAGCCGGAGGAGGGCGCATCTTGGCCATCGGCGATCCGCTGATCTCGCCCTCATCGTCCAGCCACTTAAAGAGCTGCTGTAGCGAGCGATAGCGGGTCGCGGCGGACGAGGGCGCGGTGCGCACTAGCTCGGCCGCGATGAACGCCTCCACGTGCTCGCGGCGGATGCTGGTGACAGCGGTGGGCATGCCCTGACGGGCGAGGAAGGCCGCAAACATCGCGCCGTCATCGGTATAGGCGCGGATAGTCCGAGGCGACAGGTTGGACGCCTCCAAGTGGAGGCGCCAGGACGGCAGGAGTACGGTAAGCTCTCCTACGCCGGTACGGGAATCTGTCTCAGCCACAAGAACAGATTAGACGCTGTACCAGCGCTGTGCACGACCCAGGGAATCGGGCCTCAGGCGCAAAACCCCAGGTCAGATAGCTAAATATAAGCCCCGTTAGCTCAGTCGGCAGAGCGTCTCCATGGTAAGGAGAAGGTCTACGGTTCGATTCCGTAACGGGGCTCCA
>JBOHCK010000246.1:0-9223 GCA_050698755.1 Streptosporangiaceae bacterium
CATACACCTGGCTGTAGCGCAGCGGCCGCCCTTGCCCGAAGTAAGCGTCGTAGTCGCGCTTCAGGTCATACCCATGGCTGGGCCCGCGCTCAAGCAGCCCCAACAGCGTCAGCGGAACACTCATACCCGAGAGACTACTTCACGAGTAGTCTCTCGGGTAATAGTTTACTGACTTTCCTGGAGAATAGTTGCCAGCCACGGCCCAGAATCCGCCCCGGACGGGAACCAGACTCCCCAGATCTGCCGCGCGGTGACATAATGCAACGTTCAAGATTAATTAGCTGTCAGCTGCTGGATGCAGCCGCCGGGCGACCAACGTCGTGGGCGGAAGGGGGGGCGTCTCGTTGGCTCAGGGACCGCTGTTGCCGGGAGACCCTGGGCGGGTCGGCCGCTACCGGCTGACCGGCCGGCTGGGCGCCGGCGGGATGGGTGTCGTCTACCTGGGCGCCGCGAAGGACGGCCACCCGGTGGCGGTGAAGGTACTGCGCCCGGAACTGGCCGAGGACCCCGAGTTCCGGGTCCGGTTCAGCCGCGAGGTGACCACGCTCACGCGGGTCGAGGGCATGTGCACGGTGCGGGTGATCGAGGCCGACACCACAGGGCCAAGGCCGTTCCTGGTTACCGAATATATTGACGGTCCCTCGCTGGCCGACTACGTCGAAAGGCACGGCCCGCTCGGGGCCGAGATGCTGTACGGCCTGGCGACCGGGCTCGCCGAGGCCCTGGCCGCGATTCACGCGGCCGGGATCGTTCACCGCGACCTCAAGCCGTCCAACGTGCTGCTGACCGCAAGCGGCCCCAAGGTCATCGACTTCGGGATCGCCCAGGCGCAGGACGCGACGGTCCTCACCCAGACCGGCATGACGGTCGGCTCGATCGGGTTCATGGCCCCCGAGCAGATCATGGGGCAGGCGGTCACGGCGTCAGACATCTTCGCCTGGGCGGTGACGATCGCGTACGCGGCCAGCGGGGCTGCGCCGTTCGGCTCCGGCGTCGCCGCCGCCGTTTTCTACCGGATCATGAACACCGAACCAGATATCACCGCGGTACCCGACTCGTTGCGGTCCTGGGTCGAGGCCGCCCTGACCAAGGAATCGCAGAACCGGCCCACCGCGGATGACCTGCTTAGCCAGCTGACGCATAGCTCCCCTCAGCCGAACGGCAACTACGACGTTCCGACCCAGACGATCCTGGCCCAGACTTGGCGACCAGCCGCGACCATCCCCCTTCCGGCCGACCAGCCCACGGGTCAGGGCCAGTCGCCAGGGTCATTGCCGATCGCGAGGGGTCGCCGCGTCCTCCCCCGGCCACGGCCGACTCTCACCTTGCCGGGGCCGACTCGCCGGCGTCCGGTCCGGGTCTACGTCGCGCTGGCGCTGGCCGTCCTGGTCGCGGCCGGGGGCACCGCGGCCGGCCTGCTCGCGTCCGGCCACCCGGGGAACGGCGGGTCAGCCTCGGGCGGAAGCAGCGGCGGCACCAGCGCGTCGCCGCCCAGCGCGGTAGCGGCGTTCAACGGCGGCCTCTCCGCCGTGGTCAACCCCTCCGGCCACAAGGGCGGGACCCTGACCTTCGACGCGCAGGGCGCGCCAGACTCGTTCGACCCCGGCAACACCTACCTCCCCTGGGTGATGAACTTCGACCGGCTGTTCGCCATGCCGATGTTCACCTACAAGTCCTGTCCTGGCTCGTGCGGCCTTCAGCTGGTACCCGACCTGGCCACGGACCTGGGCACGGTCAGCTCCGACGGGATGACCTGGACGTTCCACATCCAGCCCGACGTCAGATTCGAGAACGGCACGACCGTCACCGCCCAGGACGTGAAGTACGCGATCGAGCGCACCTATGACCGGTCTGTGCTGGGCAACGGGCCGACCTACTACCAGGCGCTGCTCACCGACCCGAACTACCCGGGTCCGTATCAGAACCGGGCCAAGAACCTGATGGGCCTGACCGCGATCGACACCCCGGACGCGACCACCCTGGTATTCCACCTGCAGTTCCCGTTCCCCGACCTGCCCTACGTGCTGGCCTATCCGAATACTGCCCCGGTGCTGCCGAGCGCGGACAAGGGCGGCGACTACCAGCTGCACCCGCTGTCGACGGGTCCGTACATGTTCAGGAGCTACGCGCCTGGCCAGCGGCTCGTCCTGGTGCCCAACCCGGACTGGAACCCGGCCACGGACCCGAACGCCAGGCAGCTGCCCAGCCAGATCGTCATGAACCTGAACGTGAACCAGGCAAGTATCGACAGCGGTCTGCTGAACGGCGATATCGACGTGGACGCGCAGGGTGCGGGCGTCGGATCGTCGGCGCAGACGAGGATCCTGTCCAGCCTGGCGAACAAGGCCAACGCGGACAACCCGCTCAACGGGTTCGCGCGGTTCATGTACATCAACACCAAGGTCGCGCCGCTGAACAACCTGCACTGCCGCGAGGCCATCGAGTACGCGGCCGACAAGACGGCCATCCAGACCGCCTGGGGCGGTCCCGCGAAAGGTCAGCTCGCCAGCACGGTGATGCCGCCTGTCGTGCTGGGTTACAAGTCGTTCGATCTGTACCACGCGCTGTCCCAGCCTGGCGGCGAAGTGGCTGAGGCCAGGCAGCAGCTCGCGATGTGCGGCCAGCCCGACGGCTTCAGCACCAACCTGGCCTACCGCGACGACAACCCGCAGGAGACCGCCGCGGCCAGCGCGCTGCAGGCCGCGCTCGCCCGGGTAGGCATCAAGGTGACGCTGAAGGGGTCCGCTACCGATTCCTACTACAACAGCGCCGCAGGCGTCACCGCCTACGTGCACACGCACGACATCGGCATCGCCGCAGGTGTCTGGCAAGGCGACTGGCCGAACGGCTACGGGTTCCTCGACTCGCTCAGCGCTGGGAACGCCATCTCCCCCGTCAGCAACACCAACATCTCCGAGCTCAACGACTCGGTGATCAACAACCTGTTCGCGCAGTCCAGCTCGGCCACTGGCGCGGCCCGGACGGCGATCTGGTCTCAGATCGACGAGCAGATCCTGAAGGACGCGGCCATCTTGCCGGGGATCTACCAGAAAACGGTCCTGTACCGGCCGCCGAACCTCACGAACGTCTACGTGCAGGCGTACTACGGCATGTACAACTACGCCGTCCTCGGAGTGAGTTCCTTAGGCGATAGGTAACGGGTAGCGGACCTGATGAGCCAAGTGGAATGGCTCGGGGAAGATACCAGCGCAAGCTTCCCCGAGCGATCGTTCCTGCTGCGCCGCAGTTCCGGGAGTGCTGTGGTCACCCGGGACCGCGGCCGGGCCGCCGGGAGGGAACGCCGCGACCATCAGGAAATGCGGAGCGTGGGGGTTGAGTCGCGGCTGTTGCGGCTGACCCCGGACCTGGGCTTCGCCCGGCTCCCGATCGGGGCGCCGGCGGCGGCCATAGCTGTCGAGGAGCTGTCCGCGTGGGGCACGGAACTATTCATCGGCGTCGGCTCCGCGGGCGCGGTCAGCGAGCGCCTGGCCGCCGGTGACCTGGCGGTCTGCTCCGCAGCGCTCCGTGACGAGGGAACCTCCCACCACTACGCCCCGCCGGAGCCGTTTGCCCTCCCGGACCCGGCCCTCACCGCACGGCTGCGGGAAGCGCTGCCCGCGGCCGCGTACGGCCCGTCCTGGACCACCGACGCGCCCTACCGGGAGACGGCGGAGGAGATCACCAGGTACCGCGCCGAGGGGATGCTCACGGTCGAGATGGAAGCCTCCTGCCTGTTCACCGTAGCCAGGATCACCGGCGGCGCGGCCGCCGCCGCCTTCGTCGTATCTGACGTGCTGCACGGCGAGCAGTGGGAGCCGCACTTCAGCTCCCCCGGCGTCCTGCGTGGCCTGTGGACGCTCTTCGAGGCCGCCGAGGCCTGCTTGTCCTCATTACGACCCAAGAGAGGGACACGCAAAGTCAACCGGGTTGAGCACGGCTGACGTCTGGCCCGCTCCGCCCGCGCTACCTTGATCCCTATCCGCGTGGCCATCCTCATCCGCCCCTACCCGGTCAGAGGTACGGAATGTCCAGGATTTTGTGGGAGGATTCGGGCTTGCGGGAGGATCCGGGGTACTGGGACCAAATCCTCCCCGGAACCCGGATCCTCCCCGATCTTTGCCGAGGCCGACGTACCCTCGCGAGCCAGAACCCACCTGAGCATCAAACGCGCACTTAAGGCGCCTGGGTCAGGAATGTCACAATAGTTCGCCTACTATGCCGGCCAGCCGGTCGTAGTCGTCTGGCGTGTTGTACGGTGCCGCCGCGATGCGCAGGTAGCCGGCTCCGCCGAAGTGCATCGGCGCCACCTCGACACGCTGCTGTGACAGGGCCTCATAGAACGGGTCGACCTGTTCAGGCGACGTGAGGACGCCGCCCGGCAGCGGCACCAGCCGCATGACAGGCGCGGGTGTGGCCGGAAGGCCCTCAAGCGTGACCCCCAGCGCATCGGCCACTCTTTTCTGGCCGTCGGCCACCAGGTCGGCGAGCCGGGCTACGGCGTCCCAGCCGCCCAGCGCGGCCCAGTACGCCAGGCCGTCTGCGGCCGCCAGCCAGCCGACATAATCCCAGGTGCCTGGGTAGTCGAACGATGCGGCGTACCCGTCCTCCAGTTGCCAGCTGAGCACGGTCGGCGTCACTTCGGCTCCCGGCCGGCTCCACAGGATGGCGCTGCCTCGAGGGGTGTAAGCCCACTTGTGCAGGTTGCCGATCCAGTGGTCGACGCCGAGCGCCGGGATGTCGTCGGGAAGCTGGCCGGGCGCGTGCGCGGCATCGACCAGCACCGAGGTCTCGGCGCCGGTGACCGCGGCGGCCACGGCCGCGACCGGCAGGACGGTCGCGGTCGGCGAGGTGATCCGGTCGATCACGACCAGCCGCGTGCGGCGTGAGCAGGCGGCGGCGAACGCGGACACGATCGCGTCATCCCCCGCGCCGACCGGAAAGGCCGCCTCGACGATCCGCGCTCCCGCGCGCGCCGCGTGATGGCTGAGCGCCTTTCGGACCGCGCCGTAGCCGTGCGTGCTGATAACCAGTTCGTCGCCGGGGTGCAACTCCAGCGATCCGAGAACTGCGGACACCCCCTCGGACACGTTGCGTACCCACGCCGCACGAGACGGATCGACGCCGAGGAACCCGGCCGCGCGCTCCCGTGCCGCCGCTATCAGCCCCCTGATCTCGACGCGGTTGAAGCGGTGGGGGTTTCGTTCGGCGCGCTCGCGCCAGGCGGCGGCAGCCCGGCGCACGACCACCGGTGCGACGCCGAACGAGCCGTGGTTGAGGTGCAGAACGTCAGGGTCGAGGCCGAAGGCCTCCAGCAGGGCAGAGTCCACGGAGCGATTTTGTCAGCGTGCCTCGTCACGCGCCGACATAGGCCGCCAGGTGCTCGCCGGTGAGGGTGGAGCGGGCGGCGACGAGATCAGCGGGTGTGCCCTCGAAGACGATCCGGCCGCCGTCGTGGCCCGCGCCGGGGCCGAGGTCGATGATCCAGTCGGAGTGCGCCATGACCCCCTGGTGGTGCTCGATGACGATGACCGACTTGCCTGAGTCGACGAGCCGGTCGAGCAGGCCGAGCAGGTGCTCGACGTCGGCGAGGTGAAGGCCGTTGGTCGGCTCATCGAGGACGTAGACGCCGCCCTTCTCGGCCATGTGGGTGGCCAGCTTGAGCCGCTGCTGCTCGCCGCCGGACAGCGTGGTGAGCGGCTGGCCGAGGCTGAGGTAGCCGAGCCCGACGTCGGAGAGCCTGCCGAGGATGGCGTGCGCAGCCGGCGTGCGTGCCTGCCCTTCGCCGAAGAACTCTTCGGCCTCGGTCACCGACATCGCGAGCACCTCGCTGATATCGCGGCCGCCGAGGCGGTGTTCAAGTACCGAGGCCTCGAACCGCTTCCCCTCGCATACCTCGCAGGTGGTCGCGACGCTGGCGAACATCGCGAGGTCGGTGTAGGTGACGCCGACGCCGTTGCAGTTGGGGCAGGCGCCCTCGGAGTTGGCGCTGAACAGCGCCGGCTTCACGCCGTTGGCCTTCGCGAACGCCGTGCGGATCGGGTCGAGCAGCCCGGTGTAGGTCGCCGGGTTGCTGCGCCGTGAACCCTTGATCGGGGTCTGGTCGACCGACACCACACCCGCGCCGGCGGGGATCGACCCGTGCACGAGGGAGCTCTTGCCGGAGCCGGCCACCCCGGTGACGACCACGAGGACCCCGAGCGGGATGTCAACGTCGACGTCCTGCAGGTTATGCGCCGACGCGCCGCGGATCTCCAGGGCTCCGGTGGGAGTCCGCACCTTCTCCTTGAGGGCCATCCGGTCGCCGAAGTGGCGGCCGGTGATGGTGCCGCTGGCGCGCAGCCCCTCGACGGTGCCCTCGAAGCAGACGGTTCCGCCCGCCGTGCCGGCACCGGGGCCGAGGTCGACGACGTGGTCGGCGATCGCCATCGTCTCCGGCTCGTGCTCCACCACCAGCACCGTGTTGCCCTTGTCCCTGAGCCGCAAAAGCAAATCGTTCATCCGAACGACGTCATGGGGGTGCAGCCCCGCGGTGGGCTCATCGAAGACGTACGTCACGTCGGTAAGCGGCGAGGAGCCGACGTGGCGGATCATCTTGACGCGCTGCGCCTCGCCGCCCGACAGCGTCCCCGACCGCCGGTCGAGCGAGAGATAGCCCAGCCCGATCTCCACGAACGAGTCGAGCGTTTGCTGAAGTGTGCCAAGGAGCGGGGCCACTGAGGGCTCGCCGACGCCGCGGACCCATTCGTCCAGGTCGCTGACCTGCATCGCGCACGCATCGGCGATGCTGATCCCCTTGATTTTCGACGACCGGGCCGCCTGGCTGAGCCGGGTGCCACCGCACTCGGGACAAGAGGTAAAGGTAACCGCCCGGTCGACGAACGCCCGGATGTGCGGCTGCATCACTTCCTTGTCCTTGGACAGGTACGACTTCTGGATCCTCAGGATCAGACCCTCATAGGTCATGTTGATGCCCGCGATCTTCATCCTGACCGGCTCGCGGTGCAGGAAGTCGTGCATCTCCTTCTTGGTGTACTTGCGGATCGGCTTGTCCGGGTCGACGAACCCCGACTCGCTGTAAAGCCGGTAGTTCCAGCCGCCTTTCGTGTAGCCGGGAATGGTCATCGCGCCCTCGGCGAGCGACTTGGAGTCGTCGAAGAGCTGGGTCAGGTCGATGTCGGAGACCATGCCGCGGCCTTCGCAGCGCGGGCACATGCCGCCGGTGATGCTGAAGCTGCGGCGCTCCTTTATGGTCTGCCCGGCGCGCTCCAGAGTGACCGCACCCGCTCCGCTGATCGAGGCGACGTTGAAGGAGAACGCCTGGGGCGAGCCGATGTGCGGCTGCCCGAGCCGGCTGAACAGGATGCGCAACATGGCATTGGCGTCGGTGGCGGTGCCGACCGTCGAGCGGACGTCACCGCCCATCCGCTGCTGGTCCACGATGATCGCGGTCGTCAGTCCCTCGAGTACGTCGACCTCAGGTCGCGCCTGCGTCGGCATGAAGCCCTGCACGAAGGCGCTGTAGGTCTCGTTGATCAGCCGCTGCGACTCGGCCGCGATCGTGTCGAACACCAGCGAGCTCTTGCCCGAGCCTGAGACGCCGGTGAACACGGTCAGCCGGCGCTTCGGGATATCGATGCTGACGTCCTTGAGGTTGTTCTCGCGCGCGCCGTGCACGCGGATCAGGTCATGGCTGTCGGCCACGTGCGGTGCGGGCGACGGCCCGTCCGTCCTCGCGTCGACGCTCAACTCACGGGGTCCTGAACCAGCCCGAGCACATTGCCGTCGGGGTCGGTGAAGCTGGCCACCAGACGGCCCCCGCCTACGTCGCGCACAGGGTCCTTCAAGGTGGCACCCGCCGCGGTCACCTCGGCTAGCTTCGCCTCGATGTCCGGCACCTGCCAGTAGGCCACCGGCGAGGTCATACCCTGCGGCCCGCCGCCCGGCACCAACCCGATGTGCTGACCCGCGGCCTCGTAGCCGACGTAGTAGGACGAGTCGGCCTGCGGCGGCGTGCCGAGCAGGGCGGTGTACACCGCCTTGGCCTTCTCCAGGTCGGTCACGGGATGCAGCACGATCTTGATGCCCTCGGTGGACGAGTCGGTCATTTTCCCTCCATACAGGTCCGGTGAACGGTGATGTCCACGGCGGCCAGGTTACCCGCGGCTCGCTGACCGGCGCTTCTCCATTCCTGATCGGCCCGGTCACCGGCTTGGCCGCAGGCGCGCAGGCCAGCTCATTGACTTTCGTAAAGCCGAGTTGAGGCCGGCCCCCCCACCACCCGGTCGAGGTGGTCTTTCAGCGAGTCGAGCGAGCTGTCCCAGTCGCGGGCCAGCGCGGCCAGGAACTGCTGCGCCGCCTGCATGGGCGCGGAGCGCAGCCGGTAGCGCACGCGGCGCCGCTCCCCCGGTTCGGCCGTCACCAGGCCGGCCTCGGACAGCAGGGCCAGGTGCTTGGCGATCGCCTGCCGCGTGATCGGCAGGCGACCGGCCAGGTCCGTGGCCGTGGCCGGACCGCCCGAGGCCAGCTCGGCGAGAATGGCCCGCCGGGTCGGGTCGGCCAGGGCCACGAAGACCTGTTCGGCGATGGCCTCGATGTCAGGCGGCATCGAGGTAGCTGACCAGTTCGCCGAGCTCCTTCGCCCAGCCTTCGGTGTTGCCGTCGTACGCCGTGCGGAAGGCGTCGTCCGGCAGCTGGGCGAAACCGGTCTCGACCACGGTCAGCCGCGTGCCCGCCCCGGCCGGCTCCAGCGTGAACTCGACGTAGGTGCGGCGCGGATCGTCCTCGGGCAGCCCGGAGATGTGCCAGGTGAAGCCGAACACCGTCGGCTCCTCCACCCGTTCGACGCGCATGTCGGCGGTATGCCCTCCGCTCCACTTCATCCAGGCCGACCCGCCCGGGCGCAGGTCGATCGCGGCCTCGTTGCCGAACCAGGTGCCCAGGCCCTCGGCCGTGGTGAGCGCCGCCCACACCTTGTCCGGCGGGTGGGCGATCTCCACGGTCCGCTCGATGCGATCAGGAAAAGCCATGACACCCTCCAGGAAGGAAGTAGCAACCAAACAGTTGCCACTGTATAGCAACCCATTGGTTGCGTCAACTTGCACCCTCACACTGAGGAGAGGCGGCGCATTTCCCCGGCCGAAAGCCGCAGGGCGCCCGCGGCCACGTTGTCCTCCAGATGCTCCGGGTTCCCCGTGCCCGGGATGGCCAGCACATGGGGCCCGAG
>JBOHCK010000247.1:0-9216 GCA_050698755.1 Streptosporangiaceae bacterium
GCGTAGGACAGGAACACTGCGACCTGGCAGTTCTCCACCCGCCCTGCGGTGCCGGAGTACTGGCGCTGCACCCCGGCGCTGGCGGTCCCCTTCTTGACGTCGCCAGTCTCATCAACCACGAGCACGGCACCCGCCGCGCCCAGGTGCTCGATGACGTACCCGCGCAGGTCATCGCGGACCGCGTCGGCGTCCCACCGGGCCGCAGCTAACAAATGATGCATCCCGTCCGGCGACAGGTCCCCGGCCAGCTCGGCGATCGTCCAGCAGTTCTTGCGCCGCAGGCCCGACAGCAGCCCCAGCACGAACGCCCGGGCCCGCCGCCGCGGCTCCACCCGCGCGAACCGCCCCGCGATCCGCCCCATCAGGTCATCAAACTGGTCCCGCCACCGGGCCGGGTCTACGCTGAGCCCAGCGGCCACCGCCGGATTGTCATGAGTCGTCACAAACCATGATCATCAAGCGGTGGCCGCTCCGCGTCCAGCGGCCGCTAACCGCAGGTCACGAAGTCCGGTTGGAGTATTAGCTGGGCTTACAAGGGGTTCAGTTGCGCGGCAGGCTGGATTGTGCATCGCTACCCGCGCCGGGGAACGCGCGCATCTGCCGCAGACCGGGCGAGGCGATTGCTTCGACGATTGCAGGAAACGCGCTGTCATACTCATACTCGTACTCGTTCACCGTACGGGTCGGCGCTCCGCGGCTCCCTGCGGCACAATCGGGAGCATGAGCGATCTGATCACGAAGCTCGTGCCGATTCTGCACGTGGAGGACCCGGACGCGGAGCGGCTTTTCTACCATAAGCTTGGCTTGCGCACGACCTACGAGGGGCCGGAGTATCCGGGCTTCATCGCGGTTGGCAATGACTGCGTCGAGTTCGGCCTCAGCCGCCGTCCCGGCACCGGCCCGTCGTCATCTCACCTGACCTGGCAGCTCGCCATCAGTGACGCCGATGCCGCGATCACTGCCTGCGAGCAGGCAGGTTTTACCTTTGAAGTGATCATCGAGCGGCCGCGTGAGAACTGGACTTACCGGGTCATCAAGGTCCAGTCACCGAATGGGATCGAGGTCCTGCTCGAAGAGCAGACCCCGCGGGAATGAGGCTTGGGCTTTCGCCCTTCACGAGCCTTTGCCGGGCGCTGCACGTCGCACTCATCTGCCGCGCGTAGTTCATCGAGAGCGCGGTCTCGGCAGTTCTGGGGATGGTCAGGGTACTGTTCCGCGAGGCACGACCCACTGCATCGGCTGGCCGGTGACCTGCGCGATGAGATCGTAATCGCCGTCATAGTGCAGGACGGTGACGCGTTCGCGCTCGGCCACCGCTGCGACCAGCAAATCGGGCAGGCCTACGGCCCGCATGTGCCCGATTCGCCACAGGGAGGCCTGGACCTCGAGCACCCGGCGCCAGTCCTCATCGTGGGTGGCCAGCCACTCGTAGCCGGCATCGCGGTCGGCTCGCACCTGGTCGAATTCTGCGCTGCTGCGGGTGGCCCATCCGAGCTCGAACTCGATGACGCCGCACGTAGCTACGACTCCCGACTCGATCAGTGGTACCAGGATCGCTGCTACTGCCGGGCGGTGCAGCCGGGCGAGCGCGCTGGTGTCTGCCAGGTAGCGTGCTACCGCTGCCATGCGGCCCGCATCACGTCCTCGTCTTCAAGGTCGGGCAGGTCACTGGAGGTAAGTCTGTGCAGATCGCGGCGCCGGGCTGCCAGCGCGGTGACCTCGCGGAGGGCGGCGTTGACGGTGTCCTTCTTGGTGGTGGTGCCCAGCGCCTGCTGGGCAGCGGCAAGGTACTCGTCGTCGATGTCGATGAGCGTCTTGGTCATGGTCAGTCACCTCCCCTCACTAGAGAATATATCCCATTCCGGCCCTAGCGGATATATCAGGGGGCCATGGCTGTGCCGAACCCGGAACGCGGTTCCATATCGTGCCAGATGAGCGTAAGCCACGCTTCGCAGGGAGCGCGATCAGCCGCAGTGTCAGAGCATGATGGACTTCACCGAACCTCCCGCACTGCGCACTGACCGGCTGCCGCAGGCAGTGGCCGACTATCTGCCGCTTCACGGGCTCTTCGCGCGAGCACACCGAATCCGACCTGCGCTGCTATCTTGCCTGGCGCGCCGAGCGGGACCTGGATCCGCTGACCGCGCAACGACCGCACCTGGAGCTGTACATCCGGCGGATGCAAGAGGGTCCGCCGGTTCAAGCCCTCCACCATCTCCCGACGGCTCTCCGTGGCGGCCGGCTTCTACCGGACGTGCGTCCTCGACGGCATCCTGGAGCACTCACCAGCCGAGCACGTGCGCCGCCCTTCATTACCCGCAGAGTCACCGACTCTAGGGTTCACCCACCTGCAGTTCGAGGCTCTGCTGACAGCCGCCCGGGAATCACCCCGACCCGTGCGACTTCGCGCTAGTGGCCATGCCCGGCCTGCTCGGGCTGCGGATATTCGAAGCCACCAGCGCCGACATCACCCACGTAGGTGAGGAACACGGCCACCGGATCCTCAGCGTGTGCGGCAAGGGCACCAAGGTCGCCTTGGTCCCGCTGCCGCCAGCCGTCGGGCGCGCTATCGACCGGGCAACAGGCCACCGGGACCGCGGGCCGATCCTGCTCAACCGCCGCGGTGCCCGGATGAACCGGCATGCAGCCACCCGCCGCCTGCGCCAGCTCGCCGAAACCGCGGGCATCCCAGCTCACCAGGGCACACCCGCACATGCTAAGACATACTTTCGTGACGACCAGTTTCGATGCCGGCGTGGACCTGCGCGATGTGCAGATCGCCGCCCGGCACGCCGACCCGCGGACCACGATGCGGTACGACAGAGCCCGCCAGAACCTGGACCGCCACCCGCACTACATCCTGGCCGCCTACATGGCGTCCGGCACCTGACCCAGACCACGTCCCTGCGGCACGACCCGCGGGACAGTCCCGGCATTGCCGATGTGTGCGTGCCCGGACGGCTCCTAAAGCGCGCATGCCAGATGAGTTCCGCGGTCGCCGGGCGTCTTGCCTACTAGATGCTGTTAGCCAGGATGTCCCCCTACATCATGAAGGGATGGGGTCTTATGGAGATCATCAATCTGGGTCAGGCGGAAGGGCTGCCGCCGGTGGATTGGGCCGCCGTCGCCGAGAAGCTCGACGCGGGGTCAGCGCCAGCTCCGGACGCGATGAACTCCCGCACCACCTGGCTGTCCACCGTCAACGAGGACGGCAGCGCGCACGTGACCGCGGTCGGTGCCCTGTGGCTGGACGGCACGTTCTGGTTCCAGACGGGCGCAGGCACGCGGAAGGGACGCAATGTCGCACGCGATCCGCGGTGTTCGGTCGCGGTGTCGATCCGCGACGCGGACGTCGTAATCGAGGGTGTCGCTGTGCGAGTGACCGAGCCGGGCGCACTGGCGCGTATCGCAAAGGCGTGGGCGGACAACGGCTGGCCAGCCGAACCCGACGACAGCGGGCTCGGCATCACTGCCCCGTTCAACGCGCCGTCGCTAGGACCGCCGCCGTAGAACGTGTATCGCATCGAGCCACGCTCGGCGATCGTAACCTGGGCGACGGCGCCGGGCGGCCTGACCCGCTTCCGGTTCTGACGCTCCGGGCAGGGCTAGTCATCCGCTCATGGTTGATATGCCTGCCGTCGCGCCAGAGGACGTCTTCACCGTCCGCAGATACGGGGACACCAGGCCACGATAGGCCCTGGCCTAGTGCGCAGTTCCAGCCTTCGCTCAGGACGAACCCGCAGGCCACCGCCCCGCCGCCAAGATCAGCACCGGAAAGTGGCCGAAGTCAGGCCAGTTCGGTGTCACCGTCGCCCTGACGTTGCCGTTCATACGCAGCCTGTGCTGCGAGCAATTCCCGACCTGATCAAGATCGCTACCGACAGGGTGCAGACCATAACGGCGAAGACTTTCGTCCTGGTTCACGGGCGTTCCTCATCACGGATCGGCGCGGCTCTCAGCGGGCGCGGCAACAGCCTACGTACCAGTAGGCAGTCACATTCATCTGCCGAATAGGGCGGGGACATCGTCAGGCATGACCTAACCAGCGCAGCCGACAGTCGTCCACCGAGTAGGCTGGCACGTCGCCGGCGGCCCGTGGTCAGGTCAGGCGGCTGACGATTCCGTCGGGATTGCCGACGGTGACGACGATCCGGTCAAAGGGCTGCTCAGCTAGGTCCAGGACCACGGCGGGCCGGCGCCCGTGGCAGACCGCGAAGGTAACCATGTCAAAGTCCCGGGCAAAGTCCCGGACGGTGCCAGCTGTGCTTACGCCCGGCCATCCGGTAGCCATTTGCGGGCCGTGGACCTCCGCCAGACCGTCCGAGACTGTTCGGGCGCGGACCACTGCTGCCCGCGGCACCGTGAGATCCCCGTGCAAGGCTTCTATCTTCTCCGAGCAGGACAGGGCCACCGTAACCGTCCGGTCGTCAATCCGCACACTAGCCACGCAGTTCATTGTCGGCCTGGGCGACTTTGCTGTCATGCATATGCCCGGGCCGCCATCCAGCCGCCAGGGCGCCGTATCCGTGTAGTGCTGTCACGAGGCAAATCTCGTCAGAGCCTTCGGATGCATTCATAGGTCGCATTGTCGCGTAATGCTCTGTCCCACAGGATCCAAGACTGTTGCCCGAGGGCAGGCAAACCTCCGGCACTCCGCTGGATGGCAAGGGGGCCGCGTTTAGCTCTGGGAAGCCTCCGCGGCCTTCACCAGGCCGGCCACGATGACCGGGTACAGGTTACGCAGCGACGGGTAGACCAGGCGGCCCATGATGGTCCGGTCCCACGATGCGCCCCAGCGGATGAGGGTGCCGTCGGGTGACGGGGTAAGCGTGACCTCGGCCCGGTAATTGCGCACCGGGATGCCGCGCAGGACGGTGTAGGCCAGCCGCTTGCCAGGCTCGACGTCGAGGATTTCCTCAACCGAGACCGGGTACCGGAATCCGTAGCGCTTTGACCCCTCCAGCCAGTAAACGGCGCCCTTGCCGTTCGCGGCCGCGTCGCCCTCGCTCCGGTAGCCGGCCTTGCGCCATGGTCCCCACTGCGGGTACACCATGACGTCGCTGAGCAGGGACCAGACGACCTCGGGCGGCACATGGGCGGTCTGCTCGGCCGCAGCTTCCACCTTGCGCATAGACAGGTTGTACCGCCCGCGGGTCAGGCCGTACAAGAGCAATCCGGGACCTGATCACTCCGTCGCGGCGCGGGTTGCGGCTGCTTCCCATTCAGGGCTGCCGGCGCTGCTCTATCCCTCGCAGCAGCGGGCGGGCGCCCACGATTGTGTTCGACCCTGTCAGCATCCTTTGGTCGATGTCGGAGTGCAGCCGCGCGAGCTGCCGAACACGATCAGATGTTCCACGTCGCGTGGGGCCTCCAGGCGGCGGGCTAATCGAGATCCGGGTATGTACAGACCCTCGCAGGTCGAGCGATGAGCGCGCCTACTGGATGCGCAGTCCTGCGATGAGAAGGTCGACCAGGTGGCGCGGGTTGTAGCGAGGGTCGCCGCCCGCCCCCGCGCAGAGGCTCCCGACGCCGCGGAGCAGTTCGTAGGGATCCAGGCCCGGGCGGATCTCGCCGGCTGCGGCGGCAGCGTCGAGGAGTTGCCCGCATACGGGGACCAGGCGGTCGATGAAGTACGCGTGCAGTGTCTGGAAGGCAGCGTCGTCGGACCGTAGCGCTTCCGCCAGACCGTGCTTGGTGACCAGGAAGTCGACGAACATGCCGATCCAGCGGGCCAGCGCCTGATGCGGCCGGTCGCAGTCCGCCAGCAGGACGGCGCCGGCTTCGGCGCAGGCCTCGACCTGGTGCCGGTAGACGGCGACGATCAGGTCGGCTCGGGTCGGGAAGTGCCGGTAGATCGTGCCGACGCCGACGCTAGCCCTGGCCGCGATATCGCGCACCGGCGCGTTGACGCCGGACTCGACGAATACCGCGGCGGCCGCGTCCAGCAACGTCGCCTCGTTCCGCCGGGCATCGGCCCGCTTCCGCGGCGCGGCTACCCTCGATCCGCTCTCGCCGTCGGCCCGCTTCTGCGGCGCGGCTACCCTCGATCCGCTCTCGCCGTCGGCCCGCTTTCGCGGCGCGGCTACCCTCGATCCGCTCTCGCCGTCGGCCACTAATCCGGTCACCCCATCATGCGGCTTGCCAAACGGAACGAGGTTCCGTATTGTTCCTATCGGAACATGGTTCCGTTTTTATCAGGATGCCAGATCCGGCCAGCCGACGCCAAGCCGTGCATCCCAGACTCGCCTCCCCTCACGGAGAATCCCATGCCGTACGCACCACGGCCCAGTTTCGGAATCGCGACCGCTCCCATGCAGGTCTCCTACCAGGACATCCTGCGGGTCTGGCGCGAGGCGGACGCCATAAAGGAAATCGAGCACGCCTGGCTGTTCGATCACCTCATGCCGATCGCCGGCGATCCGAACGGGCCGATCTTCGAGGGCTGGACCCTGCTGTCGGCGCTCGCCGCCCAGACTGAGCGGTTGCGGCTAGGCCTGCTGGTGACCAGCAACAGGTTCCGGCCGCCGGCGATGCTGGCCAAGATCGCCACGACCGTCGATATCGTGTCCGGCGGACGGCTCGACTTCGGTATCGGCGCGGGCTCACGCCCCAGCCACCCGCTGACCCGGCGCGAGTACGAGGCGCACGGCCTGCCCTACCACGACTTCCGTCACTCCGTGGAGGACCTCGCCGAAGCCTGCACGGTCATCCGGCGGCTGTGGACAGAGACCAAGCCGTTCGACTTCCACGGCGCCTACATCGACCTCACCGGCGCGTTCGGCAACCCGAAGCCCGTCCAGCACCCGCACCCGCCGATGCTCGTCGCCGGACGCTCGGCGGCCGTACTCCGGGTGGCCGCCGAGCATGCGGACCTGTGGAACATCGCGGGCGGCGACATCGCCGACGCCGCCCAGCGCAGCGCGCTCCTGGACCGCTACTGCATCGAGATCGGCCGCGATCCCGCCGCCATTACCCGCTCGATCCATCTGCACGTGTCGTACGACCAGCCCGACACCACCCGGGAGGCGATCGGCGAAGCGCTCGACGCCGGCTTCACGCACCTCACCCTCGGCCTGCCGTCACAGCCCTACCCCGCCAACGTCGCCCGGTGGGTCGCGGACGAGCTCATCTCCAAGTCGGTGTAGCGAGCCTAGCCGCACGGCCTCCGCTAGCATCGGCTCATGCGCAGCCGGTCGACGGGAATGTGGTGGGGCACTGCCATCGAGGCGCCGGACCCTGGGGCACTGGCCGCCTTCTATTCTGAGCTGCTCGGCTGGCCCGTGGTGCACCAGAAGCCGGGCACAGCCATCATCAGGCCACCCCAGGACTCCGTGTTCATGGTCTTCCAGCTCGCCGACGACTACGTACCGCCGACCTGGCCTGCCGCACCGGGCGAGCAGCGCACGATGATGCACCTCGACTTCCAGGTGGCCGAGCTCGACCCTGCCGTCGCCGACGCCGTGGCCCTCGGCGCCCGGGTCGCAGAGTTCCAGCCGAACGACAACGTCCGGGTTTTGCTGGATCCGGCCGGGCATCCGTTCTGCCTGTGCCGGGACGACCAGGACTAAGCCCGGTGTCGGTCGAGGCCGGCGGACTGCGCATACCCGTGGTGTGGAGCCCGGACTGCCTGTTGCACGAGCCCGGTGGCGAGGTCTGGCTTGGCCTGCGGGAGGCCGGTACCGAGGTGCCGGAGCGGGCGACGGTGATACTGCGTGCACTGCGGGATGCCGGTGCTCCCGTGCTGCCCGCCAGCCGGCACGAGGTAGCGGACCTGCACTCGGTGCATCATCCCGACCTGGTCGGGCACCTGGCGAGCATCTGGACGGACTGGGAGGCGGGCGGATACGTCTCCGAGCACGGACGCGACCGGGTAGTGCCTTATGTGTTCCCGACCGCGGCGATGCTGGCCGGGCTGCCGGCCAGAGCGCCCGCGGCCGTCCACGGCCGGGTGGGCCTGTACTGCTATGACACGATGACCCTCGTCGGGCCCGGGAGCTGGCAGGCCATCCGCGCGGCGGCTGACGCCGCGCTCACCGCCGCGGGGCTGATCGCGGCCGGCGGCCGGGCCAGTTACGCGCTCTGCCGGCCGCCCGGTCATCACGCCGGACCGGACGGCTACGGCGGCTCCTGCTACCTCAACAACGCGGCGCTGGCCGCCCAGGCGCTGCGACGGGCCGGGGCCAGCCGGGTGGCGATCATCGACATCGACGCGCACCACGGCAACGGGACCCAGGCCATCTTCTACGCCAGGCCGGACGTGTACTACGGCAGCGTGCACGTCGACCCTGGGGCCGGCTGGTTCCCGCACTACATGGGCTTCGCGGACGAGCGCGGCTCCGGGCCAGGTGCCGGGGCCAACCGGAACCTGCCCGTCGCGCCCGGCACCGGTGACGACCGCTGGCTGGAGGCGGTGGCGGAGCTAGGCCAGGACGTCCGGCGCCACGGCGCGGAAGCGATCGTGCTGTCGCTGGGCGTCGACGCCGCCTCGGCCGACCCGGAGAGCCCGCTGCGGGTGACCGCCGCTGGCTACCGGGCCGCCGGGGAGCTCATCGGCAGGCTCGGCCCGGTCGCGGTGGTCCAGGAGGGCGGCTACGACCTGCCTTCGCTCGGCGAGTACGTGGTAGCCACGCTGGCGGGGGTGCAATCGGGGCTGGCAGCAAGCCGGTAGCTGGCCGCCCCGCCGATGTTTTCGTTGCCATGTCACAGACGGCCGGGGCTGCCTCGTCTCGGGATTGAAGAGTCAGGAGGCGATGGCGGTGCGGGTGTTCGTGGCAGGCGGGAGCGGGGCCGTGGGTCGACGGCTGGTGCCGCAGCTCGTGGCCCGGGGTCACCAGGTGACGGCTACGGCGACGGGCCCGGGCAAGCTGAGCTTGCTGGAGCACCTGGGCGCGGACGCCGTGGTGATGGATGGGCTGGACGCCGCGGCGGTCGGTGAGGCGGTGGCGGCGGCCAGGCCGGACGCGATCGTGCATCAGATGACCGCTCTTTCCGCGGCGCACGCCGGGAAGCCCGATCTGAAGCACCCCGACCGCTTCTTCGCCCTCACCGTCCGGCTGCGCTCCGAGGGGACCGACCATCTGCTCGCGGCCGCTGAGGCGGTCGGCGTGCCCCATGTTGTCGCGCAGGGCTTTGGCGCCTTTAACGGCATCCGCGAGGGTGGATGGGTGAAGACCGAGGAGGACCCCCTGGACCCGGGCCCGGCGGGCGCACGCGAGG
>JBOHCK010000248.1:0-9213 GCA_050698755.1 Streptosporangiaceae bacterium
TGCGCCGGTACGAGGCGGCGCTCGCCGGGTGCGGAAGGGCCCGGTTGGATGAGGTCAAACCCGCGGACGTGGCCGAGTTCCTGGCCTCGCTGCGCGAAGGGGATGCCGATCATCAAGCGCTCGCGGTCAGCTCGGCGGCCCGGGCGGTTATCGCGGTGCGGGGACTGCACGCGTTCGCGGTCGCGCAAGGGCTCGCCGAGGCGGATCCGGCCCGGGACGTGACGCCGCCGACGCCGCCCAAGCGCCTGCCGAAGGCGATCGCCGTCACCGAGGTGGAACGCCTGCTCGACGCGGCGGGCCCGGCCCCGGACGCGCAGGCCGCGACGGGCGGCGTCGACCCGCGGCTGCTCCGCGACCGGGCCCTCCTCGAGCTTCTTTACGCGACCGGGGCCAGGATCTCGGAGGCGACCGGGCTGGACGTCGACGAGCTCGATCTCGGCCCCGACCCGGTGGTCCGGCTGGCGGGCAAGGGCGGCAAGCACCGGGTGGTCCCGGTCGGCAGCTATGCAGTCCGGGCGCTCGAGGCCTACCTGGTGCGCGCCAGGCCTGCCCTGGCGGCGGCGTCGCGACGGGCTTCGGTCAGTCCGGCGGTGTTCCTGAACGCGCGGGGCGGTCGGCTCACCCGGCAGGGCGCCTGGGGCGTACTGCACGCCGCCGCCGGGCGAGCGCGCCTGCCCGAGGTCTCCCCGCACACGCTGCGGCACTCGTTCGCCACGCACCTGCTGGACGGTGGCGCCGACATCCGCGTCGTCCAGGAACTGCTGGGCCACGCCTCGGTCGCGACCACCCAGATCTACACGCTCATCACCGTGGACAGGCTCCGCGAGGTCTACGCCTCCGCCCACCCCCGCGCCCTCGCCTAGCCGCGGGCTCAGTGATCTTCTTTACCTGACCGGAAGTGGCGGGCCAGTTCGTTGGCGTAGGTGCGGCCCAGGGTGCCCTTGTGGTCGCTGATCCACTGCAGCAGCGAGATCTCGCCGGTCGCGGGGCCGTCGGTGTCGGCCAGGCCTTCGGCCATCGCCTCGTACTCGTCGGCGGTGAGCAGCGTATCGCGTAGCGCCAGGCCGAGGACGCGGGCGGCGGGCGGGATGAGCGATCCGGGTACGCAGACCACCCGGCAGCGGCTGCCCACGGAGTCCCTGATGTGGTGAACGAGCTCAAGGAAGGCCGGCCGGTCGGGCCCCACGGCGTCGATGACCTCGTTCTCGGCCGTTGCCGCAGCCCGCACGGCGAGCCGGGCCAGGTCGTCGACGTGGATAGGGCGGACGCGGTACTCACCGGTGCCGCCCACGGCGAAGACCGGCATCCGGCGCAGGAGCCACGCGATGTTGTTGATCAGGACGCCGTTACCGCCGAACAGGATGGAGGGTCGCAGCACGGCGTGGGACAGGCCGAGATCAGCCAGCGCCAGCTCGACCGCGGCCTTGCCCCGGAAGTACGGATAGGGCGAGTCGGCGTTGGGATGGGTGATCGACACGTGCACGACCCGGCGCACGCCCGCCTCGGCGGCCGCCTGGAACAGCACGCGCGACTGCGCCACCGCGGCCTCGTGGCTGACGTGCCCGTGGGCAAAACGCACCCAGTAGGTGTTGAACAGCGCCCGGGCGCCGCGCAGCGATTCCGTCAGCCCCGCGGGATCGTCGAAATCGAGCGGCCTGGCCTCGATGGCGGTGCCGGCGGGAGCACGGCCCGGATGGCCGGTGAGCGTGCGGACGCGGCGCCCCGCCGCCTGCAGTTCGCCGGCGATGGCCGCGCCCGAGTAGCTGAACGCCCCGGTGACCACGTCGAAGTCCCTAGCAGACTCGGTGGCCATAATCCGAGCCTGCTCAGCAGCGTGGTCAGGGTCTCACCGAGCGGTGTGTCGAGGATCGCCGTGGCGTGCTGGTCGCCGCGGGTGGACCCCTGGTTGACGATCACGACGGGCCGTCCCAACTTGGCCGCGTGCCGGACGTAGCGCAGGCCCGACATCACGGTCAGCGAGGACCCGAGAACCACCAGCGCGCGGGCGCTCTCGACCAGCGCGTAGCAGGCCTGGGCCCGCGCGGGCGGCACGTTCTCGCCGAAGAAGACCACGTCCGGCTTGAGCACGCCCTGGCACGCGGGGCAATCGACCACCCGGAAGGACTCCGTCGCCGAATCGGCGAGGACCGCGTCGCCGTCCGGGTTGATCGTGGTCGTAGCGGCCGCGCCCCAGCCGGGATTGGCCGCCTCGAGCCGCCGCTCGAGGTCCGCCCGCGGCGTGCGCTGCCCGCAGGACAGGCAGATGACCCGGTGCAGGCTGCCGTGGAGTTCGGTCACCGCGGACGACCCCGCGGCCTGATGCAGGCCATCCACGTTCTGGGTGATGATCCCGGCCAGCAGGCCGCGCTGGCCGAGTTCGGCGACGGCTCGGTGGCCGTCGTTCGGCCAGGCCCGGGCGATGCGCCGCCAGCCCACGTGGCTGCGGGCCCAGTACCTGCGCCTGGCGGGGGCACTCCCGGTAAAGGTCTGGTAGGTCATCGGCGTGGCGCGCAGGGCCAGTCCGGTCGGTCCGCGGTAGTCCGGGATGCCGGATTCGGTGGACAACCCGGCCCCGCTCAGCACGAGCACGTCGCCGGCCGCGACGACGCCGGCGAGCACGCCAAAAGAGTCCGTGGCCGTCGCCTCGGCTAGCTGCGTCACCGTCACCGTCACCACTCCATGGTGCCTTACGGCACGACGAAGAAGATCCGCGGACGGCCGACCGGGAGCTAGACCGCCCTGGTGGTGATCGCCCGGGCCACCTCAGCCGCGCCCTTCCCCTCATACATGATCGTGTAGTGATTCACGTCGGGCACGAGGAGCGGCCGCAGTTGCGGGGCGCGCTCCTGCCACGTGGCGACGACGTCGGGCGGCTGGAAGCCGGGCGGCTCGCCCAGGAGCCCGTCCGGAGCGGTCAGCAGCGGCGTCGGCCTGCTCAGGTGGACGAGCGCGTCCGCGAACGGCTTTTCCGTCACGATGTCGTGCGTGTCGGCGCGCACCGCGTCCTCGACCGCGCGCGCCCTCATGTGGCCGGGCTGGCCGACGGTGTCGTACCGGGCGTACGCCTCGATGTCGGCGGTCCAGTGACCGGCCAGCGCCGGATGGGCCCGCCAGAAGTCCAGGTACGCGTCGGTATCGGGAAACGTCTGACGGAGCCGGGTCATGGCCGGGCCGAGGGTGGCCTCGAGCGAGACCTCCGGGTCAACGCCGTCAGGGACCGGCCTCGGCAGGCCGCCGTCCACCAGGACGAGGCGCCGGATGAGCGACGGGTGCGCGTCGCGGGTGAGCAGCGCCACGTACGCCCCCATCGAATGCCCGGCGAGTACGGGCCTGCCGCCGAAGTGCCGCAGCACCTCGGTCACGTCGGCGACGTGCCTGTCCAGTCCGTACGGGCCGGGCAGGTCACGGCTGTGCCCGCGTCCGCGCAGGTCAGGAGCGGCGAGCGTCCAGCCGGTCGGCATGTGGCGCGCGACCGCCTGCCACGACATGGCCGAGGCCGTGATCCCGTGCAGACCCACCGCGACGTGCTTGCCGGAACCCCACACCAGCAAGCGAAGGTCCCCGCCTTCAACAGGGACGTCAATCAACCTGTGTTGCATAATTACCCTCCCCAGCGGAGCTGTTTCTAGCCAGAACCGCCATATCTCTCACTTATTATCAGTCGCTAGGTCGCCGACAAGATGACGCGAGGGACACGAAACAGTTACCGCCAAACCATGCCATGCTGGACTGGTGGCGCCAATGCCAGGGAAAAACCAGCATGGAGGTGTGCGGGGTCATGTCGGCAGCGCTGAGTTACTCATCGGGAGAATCCGAAACGCCGCTGCTCGGCGACACCATCGGCGCCAACTTCGACGCCACGGTCGCGCGGTTCGGGGACCGCGAGGCACTCGTCGACCGGACGACCGGGCGGCGGTGGACCTACGCCGAGCTCGCCGCCGACGTCGATGCCCTCGCGCTGGGCCTGCTCGAGTTGGGCATCGGCCGGGCCGACCGGGTCGGCATCTGGGCACCGAATTGCCCGGAGTGGACGCTGACTCAGTACGCCACGGCCAAGATCGGCGCGATCCTCGTCAATATCAACCCGGCCTACCGCACTCGTGAACTCGAGTTCGTCCTCAACCAGTCTGGTACCAGGCTGCTCATCGCGGCAGAGAGGCTTAAGACCTCCGATTACGCCGCGATGATCGCCGAGGTGCGGCCGCGGTGTGCCGGCCTTTCGCAAGTAGTGATAATTGGCAGCCCCGACTGGCAGTCACTGCTAGAGCGCGGACGCGAGCTTGACCGTTCCGCCCTGGAGCACATCGAGCTGGATACGGACGAGCCGATCAACATCCAATACACCTCGGGCACGACCGGTTTCCCCAAAGGCGCGACGCTTTCGCACCACAACATCCTCAACAACGGGTTCTTCGTCGGCGAGCTATGCAAGTACACCGAGGCGGACCGGATCTGCATTCCGGTGCCCTTCTACCATTGCTTCGGCATGGTGATGGGCAACCTCGCCGCGACTAGCCACGGCGCGTGCATGGTCATCCCGGCGCCCAGTTTCGACCCGGTCGCCACCCTCGAGGCCGTGCAGGCCGAACGCTGCACCTCGCTGTACGGGGTGCCGACGATGTTCATCGCGGAGCTGTCCGCGCCGGGCTTCGCCGAGTACGACCTGTCCAGCCTGCGTACGGGCATCATGGCGGGCTCGCCCTGCCCGGTCGAGGTCATGAAGCAGGCCATGTCGCGGATGTCGATGCGCGAGGTGTCGATCTGCTACGGCATGACGGAGACCTCGCCGGTATCCACGCAGACCCGGGTAGACGACTCGCTCGACCGCCGGGTGTCCACCGTGGGCCGGGTCGGGCCGCACCTGGAGGTGAAGGTCGTGGACCCGGCCACGGGCGCGACCGTACCCCGGGGCACTCCCGGCGAGCTGTGCACGCGGGGGTACTCCGTGATGCTCGGCTACTGGGAGCAGCCGGATAAGACGGCCGAGGCCATCGACGCCGCCCATTGGATGCATACCGGCGACCTCGCCGTCATGGACGAGGACGGGTACCTGGCCATCACCGGCCGGATCAAGGACATGGTCATCCGCGGCGGGGAGAACATCTACCCGCGGGAGATCGAGGAGTTCCTGTACACGCACCCCGACATCCTGGACGCTCAGGTCATCGGGGTTCCCGATGCCAAGTACGGCGAGGAGCTGATGGCCTGGATCCGCCTGCGCCCCGGCGCGCAGGACCTGACCGCGGAGTCGCTGCGTGAGTTCTGCAGCGGCCAGCTGGCGCACTACAAGATCCCTCGGTACGTCCGTATCGTCGACGAGTTCCCGATGACCGTCACCGGCAAGGTGCGCAAGGTCGAGATGCGCGAGCGCTCGGTGGAGCTCCTCGGCCTCGGCGACTGAGCGAGACGCTCGCGACCGGCGCCACTCCGCCGTGATCTGCGGCTCCTCTGGTTATGGGATACAAAAGCGCACAGTGGTCATGCATGTTGAGGATCGCGAACTTAATCACGGTAGAGCATGAAAAATGATTGTATTGGAGGAAATCACAACAGGACTAGCTGCACAGGACTAGGATCAGACCGCTTTGGTGTACAACCCCGCTGCTCACGGGGTTGCGGGGGGCGAGATGGGCCAGGAGAACCACGCCGTGACGCCGGCCGCCCGCGGCAGTCGGCTGGATCCCTCGTGGTCGCACGTCGTGGCCACGACGATGCGCCTGTGGTTCCAGCGTCACCGCGGCATAGCCGAGGGTAAGGAACTGACGGCGCGCAGCCGGCGCCTGCTGTTCGCGCTGAGCGCGATCGCCGCCATGGCCGCCGGAGCGCTCGTCACCTTGGTCTTCACCCAGAACGGGCCGAAGGCCGCGGCTCCGCAGCCGAGCTACGCGGCCAACACCCCGAACATGCTGCAGACCGCCGCGGCCAACCGCGCCCAGGCGGCGGCGTGGATCGCCCAGCAGATCCTGCCGAGCGCGATCATCGGCTGCGACTCCGAGATGTGCAACTCGCTCCAGGCGGCCGGCGTGTCGGCGGGCCGGCTGTACGCGTTCCAGCCGACCACCCAAGACCCGCTGGACGCGACCGTGGTCGTCGCGACGCCCGCGGTGCGGGCCCTGTTCGGCTCCCGCCTCGCCTCGGTCTACGCGCCGCTGCTGATCGCGACCTTCGGTACCGGCGCCGAGCAGGTACAGATCCGCGGAGTGTGGCCGGGCGGAACCGCGGCCTTCGATGCCTCGCTGAGGACAGATCTGTCCGCCCGCATCGAGGCAGGTGACCAGCTTTTGTCCAACAAAAACGTCCGCGCGTCGCCGTCGGCCCAGGCGGACCTTCGGGACGGCACGGTCGATCCACGCCTGCTTGTAACGCTTTCAGCACTTGCCGCCAAAATGCCAGTACAGCTGATAATCTTCGATGACTCGTCACCAGGTGCAAGTGCGGAGGAACCGCTCCGGGGTGGCGAAATCGGTGCCGCGTCGGCCTCCGGCCTGTCGGCGATTATGGGGTTCCTAGCTGCGCAGCGGTCGGACTATCTGCCCACGAAATACACAACTGTCCACCTGAATAACGGTCAGTCCGCCGTGGCCGTCCAGTTCGACGCCCCAGGTCCGCTGGGTCTGAACGGCACCTAGCAGCTCCTCAGCTCGGTTATTGGGAGGGGTCAACATGAAATCATCGAGACTAACTAGGCGATTGCTCATGCTCGTGGCCGCGTCGGCCCTGCTGCTGGGCATTCCCGCCGCCGCGACGGCGTTCGCGTCGTCGGCCACCACAGGGACGGGCTGGATCAGGCTGGCCCACCTGTCCCCGAACACCCCCGCAGTGGACGTTTACCTGTACTCATTCGGCAATTCGAACGCGAAGATCGTGCTGCACCACGTCGCGTACGGAGACGCGTCGCCGTATGAGACGGTAACCGCGGGCGACTACAGCGTCGCCATGCGCCTCGCCGGGGCGTCCCCGTCCACCGCGCCGGTCCTGTCCACCGGCGTAACCATCGCAGCAGGTCACGCCTACACTGTGGCCGGCATGGGCCCCGAATCGGGCCTGCGACTCCAGGTCCTGGATGACGACCTGACCACCCCATCAGGGCAAGCCCTGGTCCGGGTGATCCAGGCGTCACTCAAGGACCAGACGGTCAAGGTCACTTACGGCTCCACCGTCCTGGCCAGCAGCCTGGCGTTCGCGACCGTGACGTCGTACAAGGCCGTCACGCCCGGCACGGTGACCGTGGCCGTGACCGCCAGCGGAGGGGACGCGAACACCAGCGTCACCGTGGCCGCGGGGACCGTCCACACCCTGGTCGTCCTCGACGGAGCGAACGGCCTGGAGATCGACAACCTCACCGACGCCTCCGGCAGCGGTGTAGCGCCCGCGGGCGCCGTCAGCACGGGATTCGGCGGCACTGCGGCGCACGGGCCGGGCTCGGCACTGCCGTGGCTCGCGCTCATCGCGGTCGGCCTCGCGCTGGCCGTCACCGGCGCGCGGACCGGGCGTAAGCGCCCGCAGCCGCGCCACGGGTACTAAGCAATGCGCTCGAGCAGGCCGGCCGTGTTTCTTGCGGCCGGCCTGCTCGTCGTCGCAGGCGGGACGGCCGGCCTGCTGCTGACCCGGCACGGGACCCCGGCCCTGCGCCCCGTCGCGCTAGGTCAGAATGCCCTGCCCGCCCCCACCGGCCGGATCGTGGCTCCGCCGCCGTCGGCGCAGCCTCGGCCGGTTTCCCGCCCGGTCTCGCTGACCATCCCGCTGATCGGCGTCCAGACCAAGCTCATGTACCTCGGCCTGACCTCCGGCGGTGAGCTGCAGGTCCCGCCGTTGTCCATGGTCGCGGTCGCCGGCTGGTACACCGGAAGCCCGCGCCCCGGCGCCATCGGCTCGGCCATCATCGTGGGCCACATCGATTCGTACAAGGGACCCGGGGTCTTCTGGCGGCTGAATACGCTGCGCCGCGGGGACAAGATCTACGTCAAGCGAGCGAACGGGACGCTCGTCGAGTTCCGCGTCACCTCGGTCCAGACCTACCCGAAGGACGACTTCCCGACCGAGGACGTCTACGGTCCCGTCCCCGACCCCGAACTGCGCCTGATCACCTGCGGCGGCAGGTTCGACAACGCCACCGGCCACTACCTCAGCAATGTCGTGGTCTACGCCGCGGAGGTCGGCTGAGGTCGCGGACCGCTCTCTCACGCCGTTCTGCATAAAATCCCCATGATGTCCGAACGGCGATTGGTTCCCGTCCCGCGCTTCCACTACGGACGCGGTGACGACGTGCCGATGCCCGCCGCGCTGGCGCAGACCGGGAGCCAAGCCCGGTGATGTCGATCCTGCCGGACTTCGGTCCGGCGCGGCGCAACGCCGCGTTCCGCCGCCCCTGATTTCGATTAGCCACCGGTCACTATCCTGGGCACTGCTGGCTCAGCAGGGCCCGGAGGTAGTCATGGAGCTGGAGGTCGCCGACCATCCTGAGCACGAGAGGTTCGAGATCCACGCCGACGGCGAGCTCGCCGGGTTCGTCGATTACCGGCTGCACGACGGCGAGCTCGCGCTGCTGCACGCCGAGACCCTCACCCGCTTCCGCCACCGCGGCCTCGCCGGGCGGCTCGTCCAGTTCAGCCTCGACTCGGCCCGGGAGCGCCAGCTGGCCGTGCTGCCCTACTGCTCGTTCGTGCGCCGCTGGATCACCGATCACGTCGAGTACGCCGACCTGGTCCCGGAAAACCGGCGCCCGCACTTCGGCCTGTTACCCCCGCACGCCCGGACCAGGGCCGCATCGTCGCACCGATGAGTTTGACCGCGCCGCCCCGTTTCACGGTAGGAATCGGCACCCGGCCGATGCGAAGGCAGGAGGCTAAACCGATGGACGAGGCCGCCTTCACCGTCCTGGCGGAGCCGCACCGCCGCGAGCTGCACGTGCACTGCTATCGGATGCTGGCGTCGTTTGACGAGGCCGAGGACGCGGTGCAGGAGACGTTCCTGAACGCGTGGCGCGGCCGGTCCGGCTTCGAGGGCGGGTCGCAGTTCCGCGCCTGGCTGTACCGGATCGCGACCAACGTCTGCCTGGACATGCTGCGCCGCAACTCGCGCCGGGCGGCCGGCGCTCGCTCACTCGCCGAGGTCCCGTGGATCCAGCCCTATCCGGACCTGCTGCTCGACCAGGCGGCCCCGACCGGAGAGCAGCCGGAGGCGGTCGCCATCGAGCGGGAGACGATCTCGCTG
>JBOHCK010000249.1:0-9184 GCA_050698755.1 Streptosporangiaceae bacterium
GTCTTCGCCACCATCGACGCACTGCGGATCCCGGTCGAGTACCTGGCCAGCCTGTTCACCGCCGGCCGGGCCGATACCGTACGCACCGTGCTGCGCAAGCTGGCCGCCGTGCGCGCGATCCAGCGGGCCGGGCAGCTCGGGCTGGATCTCGATGAGAACCTGCCCGCCTCGGTCGGCGCGAGCGCCGAGGACCTGGAGGATCTCTACCGCCTGCTCGCGATCGCCAAGTACGAGGACCGTTACGTCATCCCGCCCGCCCACGCCGAGGACGCCGGCGCCCTGATGGGCCAGCACGAGCAGCTGTTCTGCAGCCTGGACGCCGAGGGCGGGCCCGGCATGGGCGGCACCGGCCCGCACGGCATCCAGAGCTACCAGCCAGGCAGCCCGGCCGAGGACCACAGCTTCCGGGCCGACGACGGCCGGACCCGCTTCAACCTGCTCGGCTGGAACGGCCAGGGCAGCGCCCCTGGCCTGTTCCCCGACCGGGGCAGCTCGTGAGCGCCGGCCCGGGCGCGGTCAGCCCCTACAAGCTGGCCTCGGTGCTCCTGCAGTACCCGACGCAGGCCCTGTTCGACGGCATCGCCGAACTCGACGCGGCCGCGGCGCAGGCCACGCCGAAAGCGGGCCGGGAAGCCTTCGCGCGGTTCCTGGGCTGGCTGCGCGCGACACCGCCGACCGCCGTCGGCCAGCACTACGTCGAGACATTCGACCTGCGCCGCCGCTGCGCCCTGTACCTGACCTACTACCGGTACGGTGACACCCGCAAGCGCGGCATGTCGATGCTCACCTTCAAAACCGCCTATCGGGCTGCCGGGTTCGACCCCAGCGACGACGAGCTGCCCGACTACCTGCCCATGGTGCTCGACTTCGCCGCGCTGGCCCCGCGCGGCGAAAGGCTGCTGCGCGCGCACCGCGCCGACCTGGAGCTGCTGCGACGCGGGCTGGAGCAGGCGGGCACTCCCTACGCCGACATCCTCGCCGCGGTGACCGCGCGGATGCCGAAGCTGGGGCACCGCGACGCCAGCCTCGTGCACGCGGCATGGGAGGCCGGGCCGCCTCGCGAGGAGGTCGGGCTCGAGCCGTTCGCCCCGCCCGAGTACCTTTCCGGTTACGGGCCCCGGACATGACCACCACCGCGGAGCTGTTCTGGTGGGTCGCCCTGCCCTACCTCGCGCTCGGGGTGTTCGCCGTCGGGCACGTATGGCGGTGGCGCTATGACCAGTTCGGCTGGACCAGCCGCTCCACGCAGCTGCAGGAGCGGCGCATGCTCAAGTGGGGGTCGCCGCTGTTCCACTACGGCACCTTCGCCGCCATCGCCGGGCACGTCATCGGCGTGCTCATCCCGGAGCGGTGGACTAGGGCGATCGGCATCCCCGAGAATGCCTACCGGTGGTTCTCCGCCGGGGCCGGGACCCTGGCGGCGATACTCGTGATCGGCGGCGTGGTCGTCCTGGCCGCCAGGCGGCTGTTCGTGCCGCGGGTGCGCGCCACGACCGCGCCCATCGACTACGTGGCCCTGATCCTGCTGCTCATCGTGATCCTCACCGGCATCGCCCCCACGATCGGGATCAACCTGCTCGGGCACGGCTACGACTACCGCAGCACCGTAGCGCCGTGGTTCCGCGGCCTGTTCAGCGGCTCCCCGGACGTGCAGGCGATCGCGCACGCTCCGTTCATCTACCAGCTGCACGCCACCGCCGCCTGGGCCATCTGGATGGTCTGGCCGTTCAGCCGGCTCGTGCACGCCTGGAGTTACCCGCTGTGGTACCTGTGGCGGCCCTACATCGTCTACCGCAGCCGCCAGCCCGCGCCACCCGCCGAGCCCGGCACCAGCGGCCGCCGCTGGCGGAAGATCGGCGTGCGCTATTAACCCAGGCCGCACACCGCTGCCAGGCGGCAAAGCCGTGCGGCGACCTCGTCAACATCGCCGCGGGCGCGCAGGCTTCCCCGCGGCACGGGGTCCCTGCCGTGGCGGAGCTGCCCTGGCGCTGCCGGTGCGCAGCACATAAGAACCCGGCCCGAGGAAGGAAGTACAGCATGCAGAAGCTCTCCCTGGACGCGCTGGCGCGGGAACTGCTGGGACGGGCAGCCGGCGCTGCCGGGGGCCGCGCCGCGCAGACCGTCATCGGCGGCCACGAGAAGGTGCTGCGGCAGACACTCATCGCCATGGTCAAGGACGCGGCCCTGACCGAGCACGCGAACCCGGGCGAGGCCACCGTGCACGTGCTACGCGGCCGGGTCCTGCTCGCAGCCGGCGCCCAGTCCTGGGAGGGCAGGGACGGCGACCTGCTCATCGTCCCCGACTCTCCGCACAGCCTTCAGGCACTGCAGGACTCGGTTGTGCTGCTGACCGTCGCCAAGCGCCCGTGACCCTTGGCCCGAGACGGCCGGTGACCAGATCCCACAACCGGCGGCTCTACCCCGAGCAGGCGGTATAGCTCGGCGTAGACGTTCGGGACCGGGTCCTGGTCGTCGTGGCGGCCGACCAGCAAGATCCATGCCCGGTGCGGTCCTTCGAACGCGGTGACTACTCTTAAAGAGTCTCGCAGGTGCTTGGCGCACATGTGGTCCGTCGGCGTGGGACCGCTGAGCCGGTAGCCGAGCGCCATCCGGTCCGGGAGCTGTTCCTCCTCGGCGAGCCACCGGAAGAACTGCTGCAGTGCCCGGTACTGGTTGCTGGCGTAGGCGTCGCTGTACCGCGCCAGCAGCCACACCCATCCACCGCTGCACATCATGGCCGTCTACCTGGTCCCACCCGGTGCGGGACGTGCGGGGGATCAGGTGGGCGGCGGCAAACCACTGGACCGCCTCGGTGTAGGTCCGCACCGTCTTGGCGGCCTTGCCCTCGGCCGCAAGGTGCAGCCGGAACGAGCCGATCTCCGGCTGGAACACACCGGCGTCTAGCAACTTGCGCCGCCGGGAGATGGCCGTCCTGCATGTGTACGTGGAGCTGATCGCCCAGGGCGAGGACGCGGTCGCGGCTTACCCGGGCGTCGCCGTGCACCTGGCGGCCTGCGGGCCGTGCGGCGATGACTTCGCCGGGCTGCTCGTGGCGGTCACCGGCAGGCAGCCCGGCTAGCGGTTCAGGGCAGGTCGTCGGCGACGTCCCAGATCTGGCCGGTGGCGCCAGTGCCGAGACGCGCGATCAGGGACGCGGCCGAGCGCTCGGGACTGAGCAGGGTGCCGCTGGCGTAGGAACGGGCGAACTGGTCGTGCAGGCTCGCTCCGATCCGGGCCGGATCCTGGCCGCGGATCCAGGCCTGCATCGCGGTGTCGACGCCGCCGGGCCGGTAGGCATTGATGGTGACCCCGGTCCCGGCGAGTTCGGTGGCGAGGTTGGTGGTGTGTGCCTCGAGGGCTGCCTTGGTCGCCGCATAGGTAGTGCCGCCGATCATGTTGCCGGGGCGGCCGGCGATCCCGCTGGAGATATTGACGATGCGTCCCCAGCCGGCCTCCACCATGGCGGGCAGCAATGCCCCGCTGAGGGCGATGACGGCGGCCACGTTCACGCCGAATGCGCGGCGGATAACCACGATGCCGAGCCCGGCCGTCGGGCCGAGCGGTTCCACGGTAGCGGCGTTGTTGATCAGGATGTCGACCCGACCGCTGGCCTGGGCGGCGGTCACCGCCGCACGCAGCCGTCGGTCATCACCGACATCGGCGGGGACGACGAGCGGGTCGGTCGCGCCGGCTACCGTCAGTTCCTTCGCGGTCTGCCCGAGCTGGTCGGCGGAACGGGCGAGCAGGACCAGCCGGACGCCGGCAGCGGCCAGCCCGAACGCCAATGCGCGGCCGATGCCGCGCCCGGCGCCGGTGATGAGCGCGGTCTTGCCGGCGAGTTCGGTTACGGGGGCGGTAGCGCTATCCATGTCAGGTCAGCGGCGCGATCCGCACGCGGTCTTACCTCTTAAATTCTTTTCGTGACGCGGTAAGGCCCGGGCCACGGCCGTCCGCTAACCGCCCAGACGGAATACCGCGACGACGACATTCATAAGGAGGCAGCGATGCCGTTGCTACGCCCCGGTGAGACGTTCCCGCAGCTGACCCTGACCGTTCCGGGCGGGAAGACCGTCCCGGTTCCCGGCTGGTTCGCCGGCGACTTCGGGGTTCTGCTGTTCAACAGGGGAGCATGGTGCCCCTACTGCGCCGCCCAGTTGCGCGCCTTCCAGCGGGCCGGTGACTCCCTGGCCGAAGCGGGCATCCGGGTGGCCGCGCTGTGGGTAGACGACGAGGAAACCACCGCGGAATTCACCGCCAAGACCGGCATCACGTTCCCTCTCGGGCACAGCGCCGACGCCCGCGCGATCGCGGGACTGACCGGCGCGTTCGTCAACGAGGATCCCCTGTACCTGCAGTCCACCGGCTTCGTGCTCGGCCCGCAGGGCACGGTGATCGTGAGTGTGTACTCCAGCGGCGCCATCGGCCGCCTGGTCCCCGAGGACGTAACCGGCCTGGTGCGCTACGTGCGCCAGCACACGGCCGCGTCGTCCTGACAATCACGGAGCCAGGCAGTGTGAACCACGGAGCTCTGGGCCGAGCTGGCCGGCATCTGGCTCGCACCGGGCAATTGTCCCGCCCGGCAGGCGCCACCGTGGCAGCAGCGGGTGTACCTGTCGACGTGTACGGTCAACTCGCGCCTGCCGCACGTGTTCGCCAAGCTCGGCATCCGGTTCCGGGTCGGACTGGCGCGCCTGGCGGCCGAACGCGGCACGCCGTTAATCCGGGTAATGCCGGTTGGCCGCCACGGCCCGGTCGAGGAGGGTGGGTCGGCGAGCGTGTCGGGGGGGGCGAGCATGAACCACACGTCGTTCACCGCCCGGGCCACGACCTTGTCGACCGGGGACGCCTGGGTCAGCTGGTCCAGCGCCCAGCGCTGGCGGCTGACGTCCTCCGGGACCTGGGGCGCCTGTGAGGGCGTCGAGACGTGCGGCGTCGCCGCCTGCGGAGATGGTCACGCGGCGTCGGCCACGAGCAGGGCTGGCTGACCGGAAAGCCGCTTATATGGTCTTTGGCCCCGACGGATGTGGCGGCCGGCCGTTCCGCCCGGCCCGGGTGGGGCGGGATCGGTTCAGGCTCCGCTGCGGGCGGTGAGGGCGAGGAGGGTATCGACCGCAGTCTCGAGAGGGTGGGTATCCCGCTGTACCTGGGCCAGGAGGAGGCCGCCCTGGAGCGCGGCGAGGAGAGTTATGGCCAAGTCGTCCGCGTCGATGCCGGCCGGGGTGCGCCCGGCGGTCTGAAGCCTTCGCAGGCCGTCGCCGAGGGCGGCTGACCACTGGTCGAATCCGGTGGCGATCAGGGCGCGGGCCCGCGGGTCGGTCTCGGCGAGCTGCCCGGCAAGCGAGCCCAGGGGGCAGCCGCCCTTTCCGTTGCTGCTCTGGGCCTGGGTGATCACCATGTCGCGCCAGGCCCGGAGCCCGTCGGGGCTGCCGAGGTCGGCCTGCTGCTGGTTGCCGGCAATGGCGTCGGCCTGGTGGTCGATGACCGCCTGCACGAGGTCGTCCTTGTCCGGGAAGTAGTGATACAGCTGCGATCCGCTGACCTCCGCCGCGGCCTTGACGTCTTCCAGGGTGGTGCCTGCGACACCGCGCTGGTGGATCAGCCGGGCGGCCGCCTCAACGATCCGGGTCCGGGTGCGCTCCCCTCTGGGAGTCAGCCTCGGCCGGTTACGTGCGTTACCGGTCATGGCCTTATGCTACCAATCTTCTGAGTTTGACAACCCAGTTTGCTTCTGTCAAAGTGGGTCACACAACCCAGTCTAGCGAGCAGGAGGAGACTCATCGTGATCCTCGTGACCACGGCCGGGAGGGTGGGCTCTGAAACGGTCCGCCTGCTCAGGCAGCGGGACGTGCCCGTCCGGGTGCTGGTGCGCGACGCCGCGAAGGCGACGGTCCTGGCCGAGGCGGGCGCGGAGGTCGCCGTGGGCGACCTGGACGTGCCCGCGAGCATCGACGACGCGATGACAGACGTCAAGAGGGTGGTGCTGGTCAGCCCGGCCGTGCCCACCCAGGAGCTGAACGTCATCCGCAGCGCTGCCCGCGCGGGCGCCGGGTACGTCACCAAGGCAACCAGCAAGGCCTCGGCCGACTCGCCCATCGCACGGCGGCGCTGGCAGGCCGAGATCGAGGCGGGCCTGGCCGCCTCCGGGATCCCGCACACGCTGCTGCGGTCCAACGCCTACATGCAGAACGTCCTGACGCTGGCCCCGGCTATCGCCGCGACCAGCAGCTTCGGCTCTTCGGCCGGCCAGGGCCGCGCCGGCCTCATCGACGCCCGCGACGTAGCCGCGGTGGCCGCCGAGATCACCGCCGCCCCCGCCGCGCACGCCGGCAAGACCTACTGGCTCACCGGCCCCGGACTGATCTCCAACTACGACGTGGCCGCGGTGCTATCCAATCTGCTCGACCGGATCATCACCTACCGCGAGCTCACCTTCGAGGAGAACAAGGACGCCATGATCCGGGCCGGCCTGCCCGCGCCGATCGCGGAGATGAACGCGCAGGCATTCAGCCTGACCGCCGAAGGCGACGCCGAGTGGGTCACCGACGATGTCCCGTCGCTACTCGGCCGGCCCGCCCGCTCCTTCGAGCAGTTCGCCGCCGACTACGCCGCCGCATTCTCCTGACAGCCCGGGAGCGCAGCACTGCCCGGGGGTAGGCCCCGGGTGATGCCGCGGTGCTGTGTCCTGCCAGCCGCTGCGCGAACACCCAGGTCACGACCGGGGAGGTCGCCGGATCCGTCTCGAGCCTGTGCGCGCGGCGGCCCTACGCCGCGTGCGTATTGTTCGGGTGCGGCCCGGCGTCGGTCAGGCCGTCCGGTTCGGGTGCCCGGGTCCCGCCGATGCGAGCCCGGGTGTGCCCGAACGCCAGCCGGCATCGTCTACACCACATTCCCGATCCAGGGCTCAACCCGAGACTGGTACCGCGGTCGCAGCCGGCATCGGGGTATTCCCGGCCATCTTCACCGCCGACATCAAGGAGGACCTCGCCATGATCCTCGCCGTCTCACCGCGCTCCTGGCCGCGGCCTGGAAACTAACCCGCCTGGGATCAGCGCCGTCCTCCGACCCCACCATCAAGCCCAATGCCGAACGGTCCGGCTACCAGCGCAGGCATCACCACCAGCGAACCGGATCCTCGCACCTGGTCCTGCTCTCCCATCCCAATGAGATCGCCGACCCCATCCCGGCCGCCATCAGGGACGCCCTGACGAGGTATAGCGTCCCGCGCTTTCGCCGGAGGAAGGTAAGGGCCCGTGAACGTCCCGGCGGTGCATGAGTACGGTCCCTACACTCTCTACGGCCTTGACGCGCTGCCGGAAGACGGCAAGCGCTACGAGCTTGCCGATGGGTGGTTGACCGAGTTGTCCCCAGCCCCTGGCACGATCACGCAGCCGACCGGCTCAAGGACATCCTCAAGGATGCGGCCAGGCTGGCCGGGGCAGAGGTCTACGTGGCCGGCGGGCCGGACGACATCGCCACTCCGGCGGGAGTGCGCAAGCCCGACGTCCTCGTCGTGCCCCCGACGTCGCGCGCAGCGCGCAGGTCCGCACGTACTATGCCGGCGACCTGCTTCTGGTCGCCGAGGTGATATCCCCGCGCAGCGGCAGCGAGCAGGTAGATCGCGTCCGGAAGGTCCGCGAGTACAACCGGGCCGGGATCCCTCTTTACTGGATTGTGGACCTCGAACCCGAAGCCAAGATCACCATCCCCACCCTCCGCGGCGAAGAGTACGCCCTGGACGTCGAGATTCGGGCCGGGCACATGCTCATGGCCAGCAAGCCGTTCCCGGTCAGTTTCGACCCCAGTCGCCCTCACCGGGCTCGGGTAAGGCGGGTCGACCAGACCATCCCCTCCGACATGCAGGCCGGTTCGGCCTGGTGAGGGCTATCGCGTTGCATTTCACCGGGCATGCAACAGGTCCGGCCCCCGAAAGCCCGTCATACGGATTCGGCATCGTCTTCGTCGTCGTCGGGCTCGCCCCCAAGAGCCTCCGGTTCCCCGTACAGGGTCGAGGCGGTGCCGAGCGGTGCGTGCCGGGTCGGCCGGAAGCCGAGCAGTTCCGCGACGAGAGCGTCGTTGTCGGCATATCCCGCCGAGGCGTCGATGAGCTGCTCGCCGTCCCAGAGCATGAGCAGCGAGGAAACGGTATGCGTGGACTTGTCGTGGTACATGTCGTAGTGCGCGATCATCGGCACCGTGGCGGCGGTGACCCACAGGTCGTGGCCGGTCATGAACAGGTCAAGGTCGAACTTGACCGCCAGCCCGAACAGGTCCGGCTTGTACCGCTCGTCGATGCCGACGAACGCCTCGTCCAGCGCGATCATCCGCGGGCAGTGATCCTTAGCCGAGGAGTACAGCGCGTTGGCGGCGGCGAACAATGGCAGGTGGATCGCGGCAGACTTCTCGCCACCGGACATCACCGAGTGCTTCGCCCGGGTCAGCCGGGCCTCCGGCTCCCCGGGCTGGACCAGCAGCAACTCGAACGCATGCCAGGATCGGTAATCCAGCACGTTGGCCAGCGCCTCCCGGTAGGTGGCGCGCGGGTGGGCGGTCCGGTACTCCCGGATCATCTCGCGGAGCAGGCCGCGCAGCTCGGCTAGCCGCTCCAGGCCCGGCGAGTCGCGCTCCAGCAGCCGGGACGTGGCGCGCTGCAGGTCGGTGATCCTGTCCGACTGCGCCCAGCGGATGCCGACCGCGATCCCGGACGACATCGGCTTGGACCTGGTGTCGGAGTTCATGTCGCGGGTGAGGTCCCGGGCGGCGATCACCCGGCCGTGGATCTGCTGGGCCAGCTCGGCGAGCAGCTCGTCCTCGAGCACCTTCCGCTCCCGCTCCTCCAGCAGCACGCCCTGGTCGGCGGCGCGTTCGGCGATCCGGGTGGCGAACGGGGCCATCGGCTTACGGCCCTCGTCATCGATCACGTGCACGGTGACCACCGCACCGGGCTGCCAGTCCACCCGGTAATCCTCATCGCAGGCGGCCAGGGCCTCGGTGAAATCCTTCAGCGCGACCGACATCCGGTCCGCGGTGTTCTTCAGGGTGCCCTCCGTCACCTGCCGTCCGCCGCGGGTGGCGGCCGCGAACGCGTCGAGGATCTGGGCGACGCCCGGGGGAAGCACCCCGAGCACGACAGCAGACGGATCTGCCGGAGCCTCGCCGTCGGCTAGCGACGCGGCCAGGTCCGCGC
>JBOHCK010000250.1:0-9179 GCA_050698755.1 Streptosporangiaceae bacterium
TCTTGACATTTCAGGTTACGGCGGGATTTTCCGAACTGCGAGAACTCGCCGAACGGGGATGGGCAGTTCTGTCTTGCGATCCAGTATCGGCGTGATCCTGATCTTCTGCACGGCGATGCTGACGATGCAACGAATGCCTGATTACGGAGAGTTGCGACCCTGGGGATGGGCCCGCGTATGGGCTTCGCGCTAGCAGAAATCTTTAAGGTTCCAACTAAGGAATTGTCAACTGCAACAGATTGGGTATATGTTTAACATCCGAAATGGGTTGCTCCGTCAGAAGGGCTGAATCATGGCACAGAAGGTACAGGTGCTTCTCGTCGACGATCTCGATGGGAGCGAGGCGACAGAGACCGTAGCGTTTGGACTCGACGGTTCCGCGTATGAGATCGATCTGAGTTCCGGCAACGCGGGCAAGCTCCGTAAAGAACTTGCCCACTATGTGGAGCACGCACGCAAAGCAAGCGCGCCGGCCAGGCGCCGCAGGGCGCGTACTGGCCCCGGCCGTGAGCGCAGCGCTCAAATCAGGCAGTGGGCGAAGCAGCGCGGATACAAGGTCAATGAGCGCGGGCGCATTCCCGCGAACATCGTCGCGGAGTACGAAGCTGCGCACTAGCGCGCAGGCAATCGGAGTTCGCGAGTTCTCTGGCCTTCTCCGGTTCCGCCCTGTGGGGAGCGACCGCTTAGCAGCGGTGCGGCAAGTATCTCCGGCCCTGGAGCCCTGGGCCGGGCCGATCGCACTGCTGGCCCTCCGTAAGCCATGACCGCTCGGAGGGCCAGCAGTGCGTTTGCGTCTGGGCGGCTGTGTCTTCTTGGAGGCGTTCGCTTGCGGCGTACCTCGGCCGTGTCCAGGAACATTGCCCTGATCGGGATAGTTGGATGAGGGTGAACGACCCGTGTCCAGGGAACGTCTCATAGTGCGTAGCGCATACTCGCATTAAGAGTGCGACCGTGGGCACACGGCTACTATGCGGAGTAGGCAAGGTAGGGCTCGGCCCTGGCCCTGGCCCCCCGTGCTGTGAGGAGAGCGACGAGATGTTCGAGAGGTTTACCGACCGGGCGCGGCGGGTCGTGGTCCTGGCGCAAGAAGAAGCCAGGATGCTGAACCACAACTACATCGGCACCGAGCACATCCTGCTCGGCCTCATCCACGAGGGTGAGGGTGTCGCGGCCAAGGCGCTGGAGTCCCTGGGCATTAGCCTCGACGCGGTCCGGCAGCAGGTCGAGGAGATCATCGGCCAGGGCCAGCAGGCCCCGTCCGGGCACATCCCGTTCACGCCGCGGGCCAAGAAGGTCCTCGAGCTTTCGCTGCGTGAGGCGCTGCAACTAGGGCACAACTACATCGGGACCGAGCACATCCTGCTCGGCCTGATCCGCGAGGGCGACGGCGTCGCCGCGCAGGTGCTCGTTAAGCTCGGCGCCGACCTGAACCGGGTGCGCCAGCAGGTGATCCAGCTCCTGCACGGTTACCAGGGCAAGGAGCCCTCGCCGACCGGGACGGCCGCGGAATCCGCGCCGTCGACCTCGCTGGTGCTCGACCAGTTCGGCCGTAACCTGACCCAGGGCGCGCGTGAGGGCAAGCTCGACCCGGTGATCGGCCGGGAGAAGGAAATCGAGCGCGTCATGCAGGTGCTCTCCCGCCGGACCAAGAACAACCCGGTGCTGGTCGGGGCGCCCGGCGTGGGCAAGACCGCGGTCGTGGAGGGCCTGGCGCAGAAGATCGTCAAGGGCGAGGTGCCCGAGACCATCAAGGACAAGCAGCTGTACACGCTGGACCTCGGCGCCCTGGTGGCCGGCTCGCGGTACCGCGGTGACTTCGAAGAGCGGCTCAAGAAGGTGCTCAAGGAGATCCGCACCCGCGGCGACATCATCCTGTTTATCGACGAGATCCACACGCTCGTCGGGGCGGGCGCGGCCGAGGGCGCCATCGACGCCGCCTCGATCCTCAAGCCGATGCTCGCACGCGGCGAACTGCAGACCATCGGCGCCACCACCCTGGACGAATACCGCAAGTACCTGGAGAAGGACGCGGCGCTCGAGCGCAGGTTCCAGCCCATCCAGGTGGCCGAGCCCACCATCTCGCACACGATCGAGATCCTCAAGGGGCTGCGGGACCGGTACGAGGCTCATCACCGCGTGTCCATCACGGACGGCGCTCTGGTCGCCGCCGCGCAGCTCGCGGACCGGTACATCAGCGACAGGTTCCTGCCGGACAAGGCCATCGACCTGATCGACGAGGCCGGCTCGCGGATGCGGATCCGCCGCATGACCGCCCCGCCCGACCTGCGCGAGTACGACGAGAAAATCGCCCAGGTGCGCCGGGAGAAGGAATCGGCCATCGACTCCCAGGACTTCGAGAAGGCAGCAGCGCTGCGCGACAACGAGAAGCAGCTGCTGGCCAAGAAGGCGTCCAGGGAGAAGGAATGGAAGGCCGGCGACATGGATGTCGTCGCCGAGGTGAACGAGGAGCTCATCGCCGAGGTGCTCGCCACCGCCACCGGCATCCCGGTGTTCAAGCTCACCGAGGAGGAGTCGCAGCGCCTGCTGCGCATGGAGGACGAGCTGCACAGGCGGGTGATCGGGCAGAACGACGCGATCAGGGCGCTGTCCCAGGCGATCAGGCGCACCCGCGCCGGCCTGAAGGACCCCAAGCGTCCAGGCGGGTCGTTCATCTTCGCGGGGCCGTCCGGCGTCGGCAAGACCGAGCTGTCCAAGACGCTGGCCGAGTTCCTGTTCGGCGACGAGGACTCGCTCATCCAGCTCGATATGAGCGAGTACATGGAGAAGCACACCGTCTCGCGGCTGTTCGGGTCCCCGCCCGGGTACGTCGGCTACGAGGAAGGCGGCCAGCTCACCGAGAAGGTCCGCAGGCGACCGTTCTCCGTCGTCCTGTTCGACGAGATCGAGAAGGCGCACCCGGACATCTTCAACTCGCTGCTGCAGATCCTGGAAGACGGTCGCCTGACCGACGCGCAGGGCCGGATGGTCGACTTCAAGAACACCGTCATCATCATGACCACCAACCTGGGCACCAAGGACATCTCCAAGGGCGTCTCCGTCGGGTTCGCCCGGTCCGGTGAGTCCCGCGGCTCGTACGACCGGATGAAGACCAAGGTGCAGGAGGAGCTGAAGGGGCACTTCCGGCCGGAATTCCTGAACCGCGTCGACGACATCATCGTGTTCCACCAGCTCGAGCGCGAGGAGATCTTCCGCATCGTCGACCTGATGATCGCCAAGGTGGACGACCGGCTCAAGGACCGGGACATGGCCATCGAGCTGCGGCCGGACGCCAAGGACCTGCTGTCGCAGCGCGGCTACGATCCCGTCCTCGGGGCCAGGCCGCTCCGCCGCACCATCCAGCGGGAGATCGAAGACAGCCTGTCGGAGAAGATCCTGTTCGGCGAGCTCAGGCCAGGCCAGATCGTCATCGTGGACATCGAGGGCATCGGGGAGGCCGCCAAGTTCACCTTCACCGGCGTCCCCAAGCCTGAGGTGGTGGTGCCGGACGAGCCGGCGCCCGAGATGGCGAGCGAACCGGTGGCCGCGAAGGGCGGTGGCGGTACGGTCAGCAGTTCCGCCAGCGGCTCGGGCAGCCAGGACGGCGGGACGGCCTCGGCCCTGGGCTAGCACCGCCCTCGACTAGCGCGAACCCGGCAGCGCGTAGCGGCCGTCCGGCAGGGGATCTACCAGGCCGTCGGCGACCAGCCCGTCCAGGGCGCGGTCCAGTTGCGCCTGGTCGCTCCAGACCACGTCGAAATCGGCGTGGTGCGCGGGGGAGCCTGACTCGCGCAGCACGGCGAGCAGGCGCCCACGGCACTGGCGGTCCGTGCCGTCGTACCGCTGGGCCGGGCGTCTGACCCCGGAGTCGGCGGGCTGGCCAGCAGCCAGCCAGGCGCAGTCGCGGGCCACCGGGCAGGCCGCACAGCGCGGGCTGGCGGCCGTGCAGACGAGCGCGCCCAGTTCCATCACCGCGACGGACCAGCGCGCGGCCACGGCAGGCTCGGGCGGCAGCAGCGATTCGGCCATCCGCCGCTCGGCCACCGACGGAGTGCTAGCCGGGCGCGGGCGGCCAGCGACGAGCCGGGCCAGCACGCGGCGGACGTTGGTGTCGAGCACGGCGTGCCGCTGTCCGAACGCGAAGCTGGCCACGGCCGCCGCGGTGTAGTCCCCGATGCCAGGCAGTGCGAGCAGCGCGTCGACGTCCGCGGGCACGGCCCCGCCGTGCCGCGCGGTCAGGATCGTGGCCGTCTCGTACAGCCGGAGCGCGCGCCGCGGGTAGCCCAGCCGGCCCCACTGCCTGATCGCCTCACCGGGCGGGTCGGCCGCGAGCGCGGCCGGCGTGGGCCACCGTGCGAGCCAGTCGCGATGCGCGGGCAGCACCCGCGCGACCGGCGTCTGCTGCAGCATGATCTCGCTGACGAGCACAGACCACGGCGTCGCGCCCGGAGCGCGCCAGGGCAGGTCGCGCGCGTAGCGCCGGTACCAATCGAGCACCGGTTCGGTGTAGCGCGTCGTCATATGGTGCCAATCGTGGCACGGGCGTTCGCCGGCCGGCGGGTCGGCGCGGATAAGCGACGGGCAACTTGCATACTCTCCGTATGGAGCCCGATACTTACCGGCGACGCAGGGTGATGGCCCTGATCGCGGGGCTCGCCTTGATCGGCCTGCTGGCCTGGGCCTTCGCCGGAGGCGGCGGTAAGCCCCCCACTTCGCCGGAGGGAAGCTCCCGGACCCCTCACCTGGTCCCTGCCGCGGCCGCCTCTCACGGCGCAACCGCCTTGGGCAGCGCCGCCTCTCGTAGCGCGGCTGCCTCTGGCCGCGCGGCGGACTCGTCGGCCTCGGCCCGGCCGCTGGCCCCCGGCCTGCCCTCGGCGTCGGCCGCCCCGGCCGCCAGCCCAGGCGGATCCGCCCCGGCCGACCAGATGCCCGGCGAGCTGACCTCGGCCGGGCTCTGCGCCCCTGACACGGTGGTCCTCAGCGTGTTCAGCACCAAGCCAAGCTATTCCGGCGGGCAGGATCCGAAGTTCTCCGTGTACGCCGTGTCCACCGCCGCCAGGGCCTGCACCTTCGACCTCGGCCCGGGCAGGCTGCACCTGGAGGTGATGTCCGAGGGCCGGGTCATCTGGGACTCCGGCGACTGCGCCCGTTCGGATAGCACCTGGACCGCGCGGCTCAGGCGCGGCGTCCCCACCCTCGAGTCGATCACGTGGAACCGCACGATCACCCTGCCCGGCTGCGTCACCCTGGCTTCCTCGGCCCGCGCGGGCGCCTACCAGGCCCAGGCCTCGACGGCCTCCTCCTCCAGCGCCGTGCTCAGCTTCAGGCTCGTCCAGTAGCTCACGGCTCGGCCCCGAGCACCCCGGACAGCGCCTGGCGGACGTCTTCGACCTGGACCACCTGGATCTGATGGGCGGAATCACCGGGACTGGCCGGGCCGTCGAGCCCGGCCGAGCCTGCGGGGACGATCGCCCGGCGGAAGCCCATCCGCTCGGCCTCGGCCAGCCGGCGCGCCAGGCCGCTGACGCGGCGGACCTCGCCGGCCAGGCCCACCTCGCCGATGGCCACCACGCCCCGGGGCACGCTCAGGTTCGCCGCGGAACTGGCCAGCGAGATGGCGACGGCCAGATCCACCGAGGGCTCGGTCAGGCGCACGCCGCCGACGGTGGCCGCGTACACGTCCTGCTTGCCGAGGTTGATCCCGGCCCGGCGCTGCAGGACCGCGAGAACCATGCCGACCCGGGAGGCGTCAAGCCCGGAGGTAGCCCTGCGGGGTATGTCGAGCACGGAATGCCCGACCAGGGCCTGGACCTCGGCCGGCAGCGGCCTGCGCCCCTCCAGCGTCACCGTGACGCACGTGCCGGGGACGGGCTCGCGGTGCTGGGAGAGGAACAGCCCGCTCGGGTCGGGCAAGCCGATGATGCCGTACTCGCCCAGGTCGAAGCAGCCGACCTCGTCCGTCGGCCCGTACCTGTTCTTGACCGCCCGGACCATGCGCAGCTGCGAGTGCCGGTCGCCGTCGAAGTGCAGGACCACGTCGACCAGGTGTTCCAGGGTCCGCGGGCCGGCGACCGAGCCGTCCTTGGTGACGTGCCCGACCAGGATGGTCGCCAGCGAGCGCTCCTTCGCGACCGCGGTCAGGGCCGCCGCCACCTCCCGGACCTGGGTCACCCCGCCCGGGGTCCCGTCCACCCCGGCGGCCGCGATCGTCTGCACCGAGTCGATGATCAGCAGCCGGGGCTGGACCGCCTCGACGTGCGCGAGCACGGCGTCGAGGTCACTCTCGGCGGCCAGGAACAGCCGGTCGCTGACCGCCCCGATCCGGTCCGCGCGCAGCCGCACCTGCGCGGCGGATTCTTCCCCCGTGATGTAGAGCACCGGACCGGACTCCGCGACCAGCGCGCCCGCCTCGAGCAGGAGCGTCGACTTGCCCACCCCCGGCTCGCCGGCCAGCAGCAGGACCGCGCCGGGCACCAGCCCGCCGCCGAGGACCCGGTCCAGCTCGTCCAGGCCGGTCGGGCGCGCCCGCGCGTCGGTGACGTCTACCTGGCCGATGGGCACGGCCGGGGTGCTGACCGGCGCGCCGGTCCGGTGAACCGTCGCCCGGGCCAGGCGGGGGATCCCGGCCTGGACCACCGTGCCCCAGGCCTGGCACTCGCCGCACCGCCCGCTCCACTTGGCCGCCTGCCAGCCGCACTCGGTGCACCGGTAGCCTGCCGCCCCCGCCGTTGACTTGGCCATGGCCCGCACCATAACCGTCGCTACCGACATTCTCAGTAAGCTGGAAGAAGGCCAGAGGTCCGCGGAGGGAGGCCAGCGTCAGTGAACAGCGCGGCACCGGGTACGCCTGTCGCCCTGTCCACGTCGTCCGTTTACCCCGAGCGCACGCCGGACGCCTTCGAGATCGCCGCCCGCCTGGGGTACGACGGCGTCGAGATCATGGTCTACAACGACCCGGTGAGCCAGGACGCGGCCGTGCTGAGCAGTCTCCGCGACTACCACCAGGTCCCCATCGTGGCCGTGCACGCGCCGAGCCTGCTGCTCACCCAGGGCGTGTGGGGCCGCGACCCGTGGGAGAAGCTCCGCCGCTCCAGGGATCTCGCCGAGCGCGTGGGGGCCAAGGTTGTCGTGGTCCACCCGCCGTTCCGCTGGCAGCGGGAGTACGCCCGGGGCTTCGAGCAGGGCCTGGCCGAGCTGGCGGGGGAGAGCGACGTGGTCTTCGCGGTGGAGAACATGTACCCGCTCCGGGCCCGCGGCAACGAGGTCGTCACGTACGCCCCGCACTGGGACCCCACGACCCTGGACGTCCCCCACGTCACGCTGGACCTGTCGCATACCGCCGCCTCCGGCTCTGACGCCCTGGCCATGGCGGGCGAGCTGATCGTGACCGGCCGGCTGGCGCACGTCCACCTGGCCGACGGCACGGGCTCGCCCGCCGGGCCGATCCCGGACGAGCACCTCGTGCCAGGTCGCGGCGGGCAGCCCTGCGCCGAGCTGCTGAGCCTGCTGACCGCGACCGGCTACCAGGGCGTGGTGGTGGCCGAGATCAAGACCAACCGCGCGCCGACCAAGCAGGACCGCCTCGCGGACCTGACCGAGTCGCTGGCCTTCGCCCGCAGGCACCTGGCGCTGACCGCGAGCCAGGCGGCCCAGGGTTAAAACCGTTTGCGCGTCCGGCGTGTCGTAAATGGCGAAGTACCTACTAGCAAGTATCCTAATTGTATGGCTATTTACGAATATGTGTGCGCCGATATGCGGGTCGTCTTGGCGGGCGATCCGGAGCGTTCGTGACGGCTTGCCTTCGCCCTGTTGCCGCGCCGTTCGTGGCGGCCGCGCCGGGCGGCGCGCGGATGCGGGCCCGGCTGCGCGTCTCGGCGGAGGATGAGGCCGTACTGCGGGAGGTGGGTGGCCATCTCGGGTCACTGGCGGGCAGGGATCTTGCCGCCCGGTGTGCCGAGGGGCGGCTGGACGCGTGGGGCCGGGCACGGTCGCGGGCGGTGCGCAAGCGGGCATTGACTGCCGAATCGTCGTCGCGGTGGGCGGGGGCCATCACCCGCACCAGTGAGGACGCCTACCGGCTGGCCTGGCAGAACCTGCAGGCCGAGCAGTCAAGCCTGACCGCCCGTGTCCGCCGGATCGAGGCCCGGCTGGCGGTGCAGGCGGGCGGGAAGGCAGGCAAGACCGGCGGTTACGCGACCGCCGCCGAACGGCACGCCAAGACGGTTCGCCTCCAGACGCTAAAGACACGACTGGGTAGGGTGCAGCGGCAGCTGGACCGCGGCGCCGTGTCCGTGACCCGCGGCGGGAAAGCCCTGCTGCGCAAACGGGACAACCTGGCCACCGCCGGGCTCACCCTGGCCCGGTGGCGTCGGGAGTGGGAATCCGCGCGGCTGTTCTTGACCGCTGACGGGGAGAAAGACAAGGCCTGGGGCAACGAGACGATCCGCTGGAATGCCGATGCCGGGTGGCTGGAGGTCAAGCTGCCCGCGCCGCTAGCCGGCCTGGCGAACCGGCCGCACGGCCGCTACCGGCTGTCCTGCCCGGTGGGGTTTTCCTACCGTGGCGATGAGGTCGCGGCCCAGGCGGCCACCGGCACCGTCCGCTATGACATCAGCTACGACCCGGCCCGCGGTCGCTGGTATCTCGACGCGAGCTGGAAAGCCGCGCCCGCCCCGGCGGCATCGCTGGACGGGCTGCGGGAGCACCCGGTCGTGGCCGTCGATGTTAACCACGGCCACCTCGCCACTGCCGTCGTCGCCCCGGACGGCAACATCCTCGGCGCCCCGGCCACCATCGGCCTGGACCTGGCCGGGCTGCCGTCCGCCACCCGCGACGGGCACCTGCGAGCCGCCATCAGCAGCCTCATCGCGACCGCGCGGGCCTGCGGCGCCCGTGCTATCGTCATCGAGGACCTCGACTTCGCCCAGGCCCGTGCCGAGGGACGGGAGCGGGCGGGCAGCCGGCCTTCCCGCGGGCGGCGGGGCAGGGCCTTCCGGCGCGCGGTCGCCGGTATCCCCACCGGCAAGCTCCGCGACCGCCTGGTCCAGATGGCCGACAACGCCGGGTTGTCGGTCATCGTCGCCGACCCTGCCTACACCTCCCGCTGGGCAGCCCAGCACTGGCTGCGGCCCCTGCGGGAGCACCACCCCAAAGCGACCGGCCACCACGCGGCAGCGCTGGTG
>JBOHCK010000251.1:0-9168 GCA_050698755.1 Streptosporangiaceae bacterium
ACACGGGGACGAACATGTCGGCGGTCTGGTAACTGTTGCTGAAGGTGTCGATCATGCCGCCCAGCCCGGTCTGGCTGGAGAGAACCTCAGAGATGATCACGCCGATCCAGGACACCGAGAACGCGAGGCGGGCACCGGCCACCATGAACGGGGTCGCGCCCGGGATCACGATCCTGCGCAGGATCGTCCGCTCGCTGGCACAGAAGCTGCGGCCGGCGGCGATGTACTCGGGGTCGATCCCCTGCACTCCCTGCATGGTGTTGATGATGACCGGGAAAATGGCCGACACCGTGACGTAGGCCAGGCCGAAGTTGAAGCCGAATCCGAGCCATACGACCATGAGCGGCACGAAGCACACGTGCGGGAGCGCGTACAGGAACGACACGTACGGGTCGGTGACGTTCTCGAACCAGCGGAACCGGCCCATCGCCAGGCCGAGGGGGATGCCGAGGGCAACCGAGACCCCGAATCCGGCCAGCAGCAGTTCCAGGCTGCTGAGCAGCGGCCGGAAGATCAGATGGTTGACGAAGATCAGCTGATAGGCAGCCTGTGCTACGGACCCCGGTGAGGGGAGCACGGCCCGGCTGATGGTGGTGGACACCCACTGCCAGTAGCCGACGATGAGGGCCAGCACCGCCGCCCGCACTACCCAGGGCCCCCACGAACTGCGCAGCCACGCCTGGGGCCGCTGGAGGACGGCGGCCGCCGCGGCGGCGGCGCGGCGCAGGCCCTGGGCGGCACCGGAACGGGCCAGCACGCCGCCGCCGGGCCACCGGATCGGGCGGTAGCCGGCCTGCGGCCAGCCGGGCAGCCGGTGCTTGCCAAGCCAGGGCTCGGTGCACCAGCGCTCAGTGACCCGGATGATGATCGAGCAAATGATGCTGAAGATGCCGAGCACGATGACGACGACGAAGAACCGGCCCAGCTGGAGCGCCTGGATGAAGCGGGTCAGCAGCGAGCCCATGCCGACCGCCGAGGCCTCGATCTCGATGACGACCGCGCCTATCATGCCGTGCCCGAAGCCGATCCGGATGCCGGCGAAGATGTACCGCAGGCTGCCGGGGAAGATGATCGCGGTCAGCCGCTTCCACGGGGTGGCCACGAACGCCTTGCCCACGTCCTCCAGCGTCGGGTCGACCTGCGATGCGCCGCTGAAGGTGTTGACGATGATGGCGAAGATCCCGAACAGGACGACCCCGGCGACCCGCAGCGGGAAGGACACCCCGAAGACGATCACGAGGATCGGGATCAGGGCCAGCATCGGCAACGAATAGAGCATCAGCACGTAGGGCTCGAGGGCCACCCGGACGACCCTGATCCTGGCCATCGCGAGACCAACGGGGACCCCGACGCCGATCGAGATGGCGAAGCCGATGCCAAAGCTGGCCAGGGTCTGGCCGAAGGCCGGCAGCACCTGGCTGACCAGCGAGCTGCTGGCGCCACGGGCGATGGCCCCGGGCGACGACATCGAGTAGGGGAAATGAGCTCCGATAAGCTGCCACGCGCCCAGCACGACGACCAGCGACAGGATCCGCTGGACCATCGCGTTGCCGAGCCAGCGCCGGAGCACCCGCTTGCTGTCTCCGGACTGTGACCCGGCGGGGGCCAGCGCCGGCATCCGGGGACTGCCGCTCTTGAGGCTCACCATCTGCTCAGGCGCTCCTGGCCGACGCAGCCTGCTCGGACTGCAACTGGCCCCAGATCTGCGAGCGGAGCTCGCTGTACTGGGGTGTGGCCCGCCAGTCGTAGACCGTCCGCGGCCTGGCCAGCTTGACCTCATAATCCGCGATGACCCGGCCCGGCGTGGTCATCAGCACGATGCGGTCGGACAGGAAAATGGCCTCGTCGATCGAGTGCGTGACGAACAGGATGGTCAGGTTACGGTCGGCGCAGATGTCCTGCAGCATCCCCTGCAGGTGCTCGCGGGTCAGCGCGTCGAGTGAGCCGAAGGGCTCATCCATCAGCAGGATCTTGGGCTCGATCGCGAGCGCGCGGGCCAGCCCGACCCGCTGGTTCTGGCCGCCGGACAGCTGCGACGGGTAGGACGCGGCCTTGCTGGCCAGGCCGACCAGCTCCAGGTACTGCCGGGCGATCTGCAGCCGCTCCCGCTTCTTCATGCCCTGGGCCTCCAGGCCGAAGGCCACGTTCGCCTCCGCTGTCCGCCACGGGAACAGGTTGAACAACTGGAAGACCATGGCCTTCTCCCGGGACGGGCCGAGGCTCGGGCGGTCGCCGACCAGGACGGTGCCGCCAGATGGCTCGAGCAGCCCGCCGACTATCCGCAGGGCGGTGGTCTTCCCACAGCCGCTCGGCCCGAGCAGTGACACGAGCTCACCGGGCTGGACCTCCAGGTTCAGGTCGGCGAGCGCAGGCACGGACGACTGCCCGTACGTCTTCTGCAGATGCTCGATCACCAGCATGTCTTGACCACCTTCCGCCTGATCGACGCAACCTTGCCGCAAATCCGCCCTGGTCCGGAAGAGCGGACGGCTACGGGCGCGGGGGCCGCCCGTAGCCGCCCGGCTCAGCCGAGGGCCGCGACCGCCACTAGCAGGTCCCGGCCGGCTGCCCGTGGGACTTCAGGTAGGAGTTGACGTAGGCCGGATTGACCCAGTCGCTCAGCTTCGGCGTCGTGCTCTTGGTCAGCCCCCCTGGCGCCTGGTAGGAGTAGGCCAGCGTCTGGTTGATCGCCGACGTGCAGATCGCCCCGTTGCCCGCGAAGAAATGACCAGCCTGCAGCTGCGACCAGGCCGTCTGCTCCTCGCTGGTGGTCAGGCCCGCCTTGAGCTCGTTGCTGTTGGCCTCGCTGATGTAGGCGGCCTGGTTGGACTGCGCCCAGCGCTCAGCATCGAGGAACGCGGTCACCGTCGCCTGCGCGGTGCCGTGATTGGCCGCGAACGAGTCGCTGGCGATGAGCCCCTGCTGCAGGTAGTCGCCGAGCGCGGTGCCCGCGTTCAGCAGGATCTTGACCTTGCCGGTCGCCACGGCCGCCGCCGCATCGGGGGCGAGCACGGGGGCGAGGTCGACCTGCCCGGCCAGGATGGCCGTCACCCTGGCGCTGGTGCCGCCCACCGTGACCTGATGAATCTGCCCGACGTTCACGCCTGACTTCTGCAGCGCGGCGACCGCCACGATCTGGCCTGCGGTGCCGGGCCCGGCCGTGGCCAGCTTGGCGCCGTCCAGGTTGTGCATGGTGAACTTGGGCAGCGCGATGATCTCATAGTTGGACGTCTGCGCAATGCTGGCCAGGTACTTGACCCTGGCGCTGCCGTTGGCGACCGCGGTGGCGGCCTCGACGGGCGCGCCGAGGTAGACATCGGCCTTCCCGGCCAGGACTGTGCGGAGCGCGGTCGTGGGGTCATCAACGTTCGCCAGCGAGACGTGGTAGCCGCGGGCCTTGAGCAGCGCCATCGCCTTGTAGATGGCGGCGTCGCTGAAATCAAGTCCGCCACCCTGGATGAGCCGGACCGTCTTGCTCCCCGATGAGGATGCTGCGTTGGAGGCTCCCCCGCATCCGGCGATCAGGAGGCCGATACCGCTGATCGCGGCCAGCGTCCCGACAAGTCGCTGTCTCATCCGTGCTCCCTATTTCTCCATTGAACCCGCGAACGGGGGGACCTGCTGTCAGTTAGGCCAACTCTGGCATCAAAATCTGTTGCGGTCAACGGGAGTAATCGATGAAATTTTTGTGCGATCCAGGATCGCGTTTGCGCCGGGGACGCCGCCGTTGCGCGGGCGGACGGCGGCGTGCGCGGGCGGGCGCCGCCGTTGCGGGGGGCGGACGGCGCTGTTGCGGGGGCGGACGGCGGCGTCAGGTCCCCCGTGAGGTGCGCTCGAGGTACTCCCAGGCAGTCCGGAACCGGTTCCGCGCCCGGTTGCGCTTGCCCGCTGCCTCTTCCGCCGAACTGCCTTCGGCCCCCGGACCGGCCAGCAGTTCAAGCTGGCACGCTCGCTCCAGGTGCACGGCCGCGCCCACGGCGTCACCGAGAGCCGTCGCGACCGTGACGATCCCGTGCCGGGGCATCAGCACGGCCCGGCCGGCGCCCAGCACCTGAGCGAGATCGTGGCCGAGCCCGGCCGTGTTGATGAGGTCACCGGTCCTGGTGAACCGCGGGATGTCGGGCGGCACGAACTGGGCGCCCTCATGAGACAGCGCCCGCAGCGGCCTGCCCTGTGCGGCGAACGCGACCGAGTAGAGGGGATGGGTGTGCACCACCCCGCCGATGTCCGGCCGGGCCGCCATCAGCTCGGTGTGAATCGGATACTCGACGTGCCGTCCCGCGGTGCCGGCCAGGATCTCCCCGGACCAGGACAGCAGTACGCAGTCCGCCTCGGTGACCTCGTCGAACCCTAGCCCGGCGCCCTTGAGCCACAGGCCGCGGCCATCGGCGTCACGGACCGAGACGTGGCCCCAGACCATGTCCCCCTGGCCGGCGGCCTGCAGCACCCGGCAGGCCGCGGCGATCAGGGCCCGCGCTTCCGGCTCCGGCAGGCCGGCCGCGGCGGTCACCGGGCCGCGCCGAGTTCGTCGAGCCACTGACGGGTCGGCCCGCGCACGATCCGGCTGGCCGAGCGCAGCGCGGCGGCTGACGGGACGCCGGCCAGGAACGCCGCGGCGCGCAGCTGATGGGCGAAGACTCCGATCCAGTCCTGGACCGCGCCGCTGCCCAGCATGGCCTGCTCCAGCAACGGCCGCCCGACACCGACCGCCACCGCGCCCAGGCTCATGGCCCGGGCGGCATCAAGCCCGTTCCGCACCCCGCCGACGGCGATGGTGGGCAGCACGTCCGCGCAGAGCCCGACGCTGGCTGCGGTCGGGATGCCCCACTGCGCGAAGGCCAGCCCGGTGGCGGCCCGGACGGTGTCCCCAGCGGCCGCGGCCCGGCTCGCCTCAATGGCCGCGAACGACGTCCCGCCCCGCCCTCCCACGTCCAGGGCCCGCACACCAAGGTCCCGCAGCCGGAGGGCAACGCCGCGCGACAGCCCGGCGCCGGTTTCCTTGGCCACCACCGGGACGGGCAGCTCGCGGGCCAGGCTGGCCAGCGCGGACGCGGCGCCCCTGGCCCTGGTCTGCCCTTCCGGCTGGACGATCTCCTCCAGGTAGTTGAGGTGGACGGCGAGCGCATCCGCGCGCACCATGTCGACCGCGCGCAGCACATCGTCGATCCGCAGCGCAGGGCTGTCCGGCTGGCCGAGCAGCTGGCTGATGCCGATGTTGGCCAGCACGAACGCGTCCGGCGCCTCGGCCCGGACGATCGCGTAGGACTCGGCCCGGCGTGGGTCCTGCAGGGCCGCCCGCTGGCTGCCGACGCCGATCATCGCCCCGGTGGCGGCGGCCGCCCTGGCCAGCGCCCCGTTAACCGCGAGCGAGTGCTCGTGACCGCCGGTCATGCCGCTGATCAGCAGCGGCAGCGCGATGCGCCGGCCGAGGACCTCCACGCTCAGGTCGACCGCGTCGAAGTCGGTGTCCGGCAGGGCGTCGTGGACGAGCTCGATGTCTGCCCAGCCGGCCGAGCCGCCGGCCGTGTCCCCGATCTCCAGCGCCTTGGTGATGTGCTCGCCCTTGCGCCGGACCAGTCTGGCGTTCGCCGCATCGGCGGCCCGGCTGGCGGCCATCAGGTGGCCGGGGAGCCGCTGGCAGGCATCGCCCCGCCGGTCAGCAGGTGGCCCCACTTCTGCCGGGTCAGGGCCTTGGTCTGCGCATCGGGCCCCAGGCTCTGCGGGAACTCCGCCCGCCACTCCCAGGGTTTGGTGGCGTCGATCAGCAGCCGCGAGTTGTACTGCTTGTCCCCCGGCCGCAGGGCGGGATCGAGCGGCCCGGACAGCGCCCGGGTGATGATGTCGACCGACCGGGCGGGATCCGCCCTGGTCAGGATGGCCCACAGGACATCCTCCAGATCGGTGACGTCAATGTCGTCGTCCACCACCGCCACCAGCCGGCCCATGTACGACGCCGCGTTCACCGAGGCGGCCGCGTGCAGCACCTGGCGCGCGTGGCCCGCGTACTTCTGCTCGATCGAGACCACGTTGAACAGCCGGGTCCCACCGATGGCGAAGCAGTTCACGTCGGCGATGCCGGGGATGCCGGTGCCCTTGAGCTCGCGCATCAGCAGCGCCGAGCGCAGGTATTCCCGGTACAGGTAGGGGTCGTAGGCCGGCGGCTTGTTCGGCGGAACCCCGAGCATGATGGGGTCGTTGCGGTGATACAGCGCCTCGACTTCCAGCACGGGCTCGGCCGCCCGGCGATCACCGTAGTAGCCGGTCCACTCCCCGAACGGGCCCTCCGGGGCCATCCGGTCGTGATGGATGAAGCCCTCGAGCACGATCTCGGCCGTCGCGGGCACCGGCAGGCCGGTCACGGGCAGCCGGACGACCGGGTAAGCCCCGCCGCGGATGGCGCCCGACCACTCGTACTCGGACACGCCGAAGGGCACCTCGAGCGTCGAGGCGGCGAAGATCAGCGGGTCCATCCCGCACACGACCGCGACCGGGCACGGCTGCTTGCGGGCAAAGTAAGCGTCGCGCATCTGGCGGCCATGCTTGCCCGGTGAGATATAGACGCCGACGCGGCCGGCGTCATGGATCATCACCCGGTAACAGCCGAGGTTCACCCAGCCATCGTCGGGGTCCCGGGTGACCACGGCGCACCCGGTACCGATGTAACGCCCGCCGTCCTCGGGATGCCACAGCGGCGTCGGGAAGCTCAGCAGATCGACGTCGGCGCCCTTGACCACGTTCTCGAGGACCGGGCCGTCCGGGTCGACCCGCGGGGGCACCCGCCGCCCGGCCTCGGTCAGCCGGAGGAACTCGGCCATCAGCTCGTGCCGGCTGAGGTCGGCCGGCAACCCGAGGGTCAGGGCCAGCCGGCGGGGGGCGGCGTTAGCGTTCACCAGCACCCGGTAGCCGTGCGGGTAGCCCGGGATGTCGTCGAACAGGACCGCGGGCGAGCCGAGGGTATGAATCAGCATCTCGCTGATCTGGCCGATGTCCTCCTGCCAGGACGCGCCAGTGACGTGCCGCAGTTCGCCCATTGATTCGGCGGCGGCGATCCAGGTGCGCAGGTCGTCGTATTCCATCAGGTCACCTCTTGTCGCAGGCATCCGGCGCCGGGCGCCGGTCAGTCGTCATGGTCAGCCAGGCCGGCCCATCGCGGGGTCAGGTCATGGGAGATGCCGATCGAGTCAAGTACCTTGCCGACGGTGTGATCGACCAGGTCGGCGATAGTCGTGGGGCGGATGTAGAAACCGGGGACGGGGGGCAGGATCACGGCGCCAGCCCTGGTCGCGAGCGTCATCAGCCGAAGGTGCCCTTCGTGCAGCGGCGTCTCGCGCACCACCAGCACGAGACGGCGCCGCTCCTTCAGGTGCACGTCGGCGGCGCGCACGAGCAGCGAGTCATTGGCCGAGTTGGCGATGGCCGACAGCGACCGGATGCTGCACGGCGCCACGACCATGGCGTCGGTCAGGAACGTGCCGCTGGCCAGCGGGGCGGCCAGGTCCCGCTCGTCGTGGATCTGGTGGGCCTGGGCCGCGACGTCTGCGGGCTCGATGCCCAGCTCGTAGCGGATGGTCGCCGCCGCGCCGCCGCTGATGATCGCGTGCAGCTCGACGTCGGCCATGCCGCCGAGGACCTCGATGAGCCGGGCGCCGTACACGGCGCCGGAGGCGCCCGACATCGCGACCACGATGCGCCGCCTGGTCATATCGGGTACCCCCCCGGCGGGTCATCGGAGACCGGCTCGCCGCTGGCCAGGTAGCGGCGCTGGTGCCGGAGCAGCAGCCGGGTGGACGCCGCGGCGCCGCGATAGGAGCCCACCTCGCCGAAGATGACCAGATGGTCGCCGACCTCCACCGCGTCGCGCACGGTGCACCACAGCACAGCGGCGGCCCCGCCCACGCCGGGCGGCCCGCCGTCCACCGCGGCTGGCTCGGCGACCAGGCCCGCCTCGGCCATCTTGTCCTCGCCGGAGCCTGGCCGGCCCGCCCGCTGCGCCAGGTCGGCCTGGCCGGCGGCCAGCACCGAGACGCTGAACTGGCCCGTGCGCACCACCATCTGTGCCGTCCTGGAATCGGGCCGGAGTGCGACGGACAGGATGGCCGGGGACAGCGAGACATAGGTCGTGGTGCCCGTGGCGCACGCGGTGGCGCGGCCTTCGGCGGCGGCGATGACCACCACCGGCATCGGCAGCTCGCGCAGGGCCGCGCCGCCACGCCCGCTGGCCTGGCCAGCCGGGCTCATCCGGTCACCGCCTGACCGAACGTCGTGATGGCCGGGGCCGTGCCCAGCCCGGTCAGCGCGGCAGCGGCCGCCCCGGCGCGGCCCGCGGGCAGGCTGGCCGCCAGGCACCGGGCAGCCTTCGCCTCCACCTCGGCGGCCGCCAGCGGGTCGCGGCTGTCCCCGTGCGGGTAGTCCCGGCCGAGTTCGAGATCACCCGCCGGGCCGCGCAGCAGGACCCGGACCGCGCCCTCGGCGAGCTGCTCGTCAGCGCGCACGTCGACCCGCTGGGCAGCGAAGCACGTGATGGTCTCGTCGCCGCGCTGCTGCGGGCCGAAGCTGTCCAGCCAGCACGAGCCCTGCCGCAACGCCACGGCGGTGACGAACCGGGCCGACTGCATCGCGGCCAGCTGGCTGCCCCAGCCGCCGTGGCCAAGGCGGTAGGCGTGTGGCGGCAGCCAGACCAGCACGCTGGTCACCTGGCCGGCCCGCTGCGCGGCCTGCGCATCAGCGGACAGGAGACAGTCCACCAGCGCCTGCAGCGTGCTGGCTGCGGGATAGGACCGCATGGAGATCGCCCGCAACTCCCATGACTGACCCAGGCCGGCCACGGCGCGGCCGGCCGATCCGCCGCCCGAGTAGGTGCTCAGGATGCCGCCGTCAGCCGCGGACAGGATCTGGGGTGAGCCGGCGAACCCGCCGGCCGCGTACAGCGCCGCGGACAGGCCGGCCCGGGCCCCGTTGGCCTGGTGGAACTTGACGGCGACGGTGCCCATGGCGGCGAAGGTTCCGGCCGCCTGCGCCCCGGCCAGCCCCAGGCAGCCGGTTATCCGGCTCGCGTCGAGTCCCAGCAGCCGCCCGGCGGCAGCGGCCGCGCCCAGGGCCCCGGCCACGCCGGGGCTGTGCCAGCCGCGCGCGCGGAAGGCCGGGTAGTCCAGGGCCATGCAGACCCGG
>JBOHCK010000252.1:0-9134 GCA_050698755.1 Streptosporangiaceae bacterium
CCGGTGAACCGGGCCCGCCGCGCCGGCGGGCTCGCAGGCGCCGCAGCCGGCGCGCTGGCCGGGGTCGCTGGGCAGCATCCGCTGGCCCTGGTAGATGATGGGTGATTCCGCCTCCACAGCGGCCCGCCTGGCGTGCGTGGCACGGGCGCGTGGCGGGCTGGGTTCTGGGGCCTTGTGGCTTGTTAGCCGCCGATGTGCGACATCTCCACTTTCTGCGTGCGGCCGGTCGCGCGGGTGCGCAGCTCGGAGTAGCGGTCGGCGCGCACCGCCCAGATGGCTGCGATCTGCTCGCGCAGCGCCTGGTCGCTGACACCGCCGCGCAGCGTGCCGCGCAGGTCATGTCCCGATCCCGCGAACAGGCAGGTGTAGAGCATCCCCTCGGCGGAGAGCCTGGCGCGCGTGCAGCCACGGCAGAACGGCTGGGTGACCGAGGCGATGACGCCGATCTCACCCGCGCCGTCCCGGTACCGGTACCGGGACGCGACCTCGCCGGGATAGCCGGCCGGGAGCGGCTCCAGGGGCCATTGCCCGCCGATCAGCGCGATGATCTCGGCGGCCGGGACGACCTCGTCCAGCCGCCACCCGTTGGTGGTGCCCACGTCCATGTACTCGATCAAGCGCAGCACGTGCCCGCTGCCCCGGAAGCGGGCCGCCATCGGCAGGATCGAGGCGTCGTTGCAGCCGCGCTTGACCACCATGTTGACCTTGACCGGCCCCAGCCCCGCGTCGGCGGCCGCGTCGATCGCCTCCAGCACCCGGGCGGCCGGGAAGCCGGCGTCGTTGAGCGCCATGAAGACCGCGTCGTCCAGGGAGTCCAGGCTGACGGTGACCCGGCGCAGTCCCGCATCCGCCAGCGCCCGGGCCTTGCCGGCCAGCAGCGCACCGTTGGTCGTCAGGGCGATGTCATCGATGCCGCCGACGGCGGCCAGCATCGCGACCAGGCGCTCCAGATCGCGGCGCAGCAGCGGCTCGCCGCCGGTCAGCCGCAGCTTGCGCACCCCCAGGCCCGCGAAAACCCGGGCCAGCCGCGTCAGTTCCTCGAAGGTGAGCAGCTCCCCGCGGGGCAGGAAGACGAAGTCCCGGCCGAACACCTCGCGGGGCATGCAGTAGGTGCAGCGGAACTGGCAGCGGTCAGTGACCGAGATCCGCAAGTCCCGCAGCGGGCGCGCCAGCGCGTCAGCCACTGGCGCTGCCAGCCTCACGTCATCAGAAGTCATCAGCACACCGTCCCGGCCAAGACGCCGCAAATGAGTACGACGCGGCCCCGGCCCTGCCCCAGCAACTGCCGGCCCATCCGCCCTGCCGTGCACGAGAAGATCATCGCAGATGACCAGTGTCCGCCACAGGGGCAGGCCGCACGCAGGGCCAGTCGGTGCCGCACGAGCCCCGCGGCGCCCAGGGAACCAAACCCGCAGCTACGTTCTCTGGCTGACTCTGCCCAGCCGGGCGGATCCCGCCTGGCCGCCCCGGGCATGACCCGGCATCCCGGCCGCACCGGCTCACGGCCGTGCCTCATCCCTTTCCGCCCGGCCGCGGCCTGCCCCGGCGGCGGCTGCCGAAGCCGGGGACACCGGCACGCAGAACAACCTGGGGCTGCTCGCCGCCGTGCCGGACCCGCAGGTGCGGGCCGGGGCCCGCACCTGGCGGACCCGGGAGGCCGAAGCCGGGCACGATGACGCACCTGAGCTGCTAGAGCAGTTCGAAGATGATTGAGTGGCCGGGTCAGCTGGTTCGCGTGGCCTCCGCATTTTGGGATTGGGCCCATGAGGGCCAACGGCCGGGGGCCGTCCAGCCATGCGCGTTCGCTCGGTCACTGGCAGGCATAGCCGATTGTGTAGCCGCGCCCGCGAGGGCGCCACCGATGCGGATGCGGTGGCCGCGGGCCGGGACAGTCGCCGGCGGAAAGATCGCTTCGGGCAGCCTCGGCTGGCCGGCTGTCGCTGCCCGGACCGTGGGAAAGATTTCGAGGTGCTGGTTCAGGCCGGCGGCTGACAGGACCCTGGCTACCTCGGGTGATGGTGCGGCCAGGCGCAGGGATCCGCCGAGCAGCCGGGCGCGGCGTCCGCTGCCCACCAGGACCGCAAGGCCGCTGGCGTCCGCATGCTCTACCGCGGACAGGTCGATGAGCAGGTGGCTGGCGGCGCGGAGCAGGCTCAGGAGCTGCTCGCGCAGGGCGGGAGCGGACGCGATGCCGAGTTCCCCGCTGAGCGCGGCGATGACGTAGCCGCCGCGGTCTGCCCGGGAGGTAAGACTGAGGCTGGCCTCATCAGCCGCAGACTGCGTCACGGCGCTTCCGATCACGTGAGCCGGGGACAGGCCGCGTGGCGCGCGGCATGCCATGATGGCCGCGGACCGCCGGCTCGCGGGCCGGGACTACGCATGGCGGGGGGCCCGGTGCATCATCTTGCGCAGCGGCGACATGGCCGTGCGGAACACGCCGGCCGCAGGCCGCTGTGTGCGCGCCGTCGTGACCTCCGAGGGCATCGGCGGGACCGGTGGCCTTGGCGGGACGGTGCCGTTAGGGGATGGGCGCGGCCGGGTGGTGGCAGGACCCGGATCCGGGTGGGGTGCGGCTGGTTCGGGCACGATGTCTTCCCTTGGCAGGCAGGGGCCCGCCGCAGCGTCCTCGGAGACCGCGTGGTTAGCGGCCGGCCGGAACGCTGCGACGGAGGACGGGCAGGCGAACGGCTGCTAGCCGACGCCCAGGAGCGCCGGCGTCAGCTGCCGGCGGCCGCGGCCCAGGGCGGCCGCTATCGCGCTGACCCTGTGGCGGGCACCGGCGGGTGCCCGCAAGCTGAACCGCCTGCGGCGTCCTTGCCTCTGCTCTTTGACCAGATGACCAGCGGCAGCGCCAGGCCGGGCCCGGGCAGGGCGACCTGCGGCCTCAAAGTCGCTGGCATTCATCGCGTCACCGCCGCCGCCAGGCCAGGATCCCGGCCCGGCAGCTTCCATCAGGCACCGGCTCGTCAGCCGGGACGCGGCAGTGCGAGCGTCATGGGCACCAACGATCGTGATGACCGAATCGGTGCGCATCTGCTCCTCCGGTAGCCCCGGGAAGCTGGCCGCTGGTGGCGGCTGACGTCCGGTGCCTAATGCGACGCTATACCCGCACCGGGAAACTAGCAAGTTTTTTCCGGAATCTGGTAACCTGTGAAGGTGGCCAGCTGGACCTTCCTGACTTATCACGCCCGCGTTCTCCTGCTCGTCGCCCATGACCCCGGGGTGCGCCTGCGCGACATCGCAGCCAGCCTGAACATCACCGAACGCAGCGCCTTCGGCATCATCGCGGACCTGGCCGAGGCCGGCTACGTGGTCAAGGAGAAGAACGGCCGCCGCAACCGCTACCACGTCCAGTCACACCTCCCGCTGCCAGAACCAGACGGGCGGGAACGCACCATCGGCGAGATCCTGGCCCTGCTGAGCGGCACCGGCGCGCCCGCGACCTGACAAGGTGCCAGCACGCCGGCCTTCCGGGCCGGCGGCGCGGGCGGCGGCGCGGGCCCGCCAGGCGGGCGGTTGCGGTGTTCGATGTGCTGGCGCTGGACCGGGCACCGCCACTACGGCTAACCAACAGCGCGTGAGTTCCCGCAGCTAATCGATGGTGTCCCGCAGGCCTGATCGGGCCTAGCGTACCGCTTCCAGGCCAGTCAACCCGGCCGACACGCTCCGATGATTTTTCTTCACTCTCCGTGAATGATTGCTGCTCACGATGATAGCTTGCGACGCAGGGTGAAGACGGGGGGTGCGGGTTGGGGCTGGCGCTGGTGCGCGACTTGCGCGAGTTGCGGGAGCCGTCGAGCGCGGAGGAGATCGAGGCCTTCGAGACCGACGTGCTGGCCGGGTTCGTGCTGGCCCGGGCGTCGGCGGGGCTGGTTGATTCCACGATCCGCAACGACGTCGGTCACCTTGAGCTGGTCCGGGACTGGTTCGGGCGGCCGTTGTGGGAGATGCAGCCCGCGGACGCCGACGCCTACTTCGGCAAGGTGCTGCGGGACGCGAAGCCGTCGACCCGGGCCGGGCGGGCGGCTGCGGTGACGGTGTTCTTCCAGTTCCTGGAGCTGCGGCACAAGGTCGAGCTGCACAACCTCACGGGCAGGGTCGTGGAGTGCCCGCTGGATGAGATCAACCGGCCGCGGATGTCGGTGGACCCGCAGCTGCGGATCCCGCCGACGGCCGGGGAGATCGAGCAGCTGTTCGCCGGGTGGCGCGAGGAGCTGGCCACCTGCCGGAAGTTCGCCCCGGCCGCCCGGAACTACGCAGCCGCCCGGCTGGAGGCCGACGTCGGCCTGCGGGTCAACGAGGTCCGCATGCTCGACCTCGACGACGTGCGCTGGGAGCTCGGCCGGTTCGGCAAGCTCAACGTCCGTCACGGCAAGGGATCGCGCCGCAAGGGGCCCAAGCCGCGGCTCGTGCCGCTCATCAACGGCGCCGACCGTAACCTGCTGTGGTTCATCGAGGACGTGTGGGGCCACTTCGGCGACGACCACGAGCGGCACGGCGTCCCGCTGTTCCCGTCCGAGCGCAAGAACCGGGACGGCTCGTGCGCCCGGGCAACCGACGACGTGTTCCGCCGGTCGCTGGCCGAGGCCGCCAGCCGCCACCTTCCCGCCTGGACAGGGAAGCTGACTCCCCATGTTCTTCGGCATTTCTGCGCCTCCGAGCTCTACCTGGGAGGAATGAACCTGTTCGCCATCCAGGAGCTGATGGGTCACGCCTGGACCGCCACGACCGCCCGGTATATCAACTCTCGGGTATTGCATCAGCCGGGCGAGAAACCCCAGGTCACCAGGTCACGGCGGTGCCGGAATAGCGTGCTGGACCCTTGAGCAACGTCCGTCTGACCAGGCACGTCTCCAGACCCATCCCTTCTGATGCAGGATCCGCCCGCTAGAAGGTGGGGGCCGTTGGCAGGCTTTCTTCAAGCGCATCGAGGAAGAGAAGGGGTTGGGTGGCTGGACTTCGACGCCCAGACACGGCATTCAGACAGTTGCGATACCTGAGTCCGCCAGAGCACGTTCACGCCACCCACGTCGAGGACGCCTGGGTAACCGGGCATCGTCGCGTCGCCGACCGATGGAAGGGGCTTGCCCGGTGAAGTGGAACCTGCGCCTGGCCGCGGCCAACCGCGGCATCTGGAAGGCCAGCGAGTTGCAGCGCATGCTCGCCGAACGCGGCATGGTCATCAGCGCCGGCAAGATGTCGGGCCTGTGGTCCGGCAACCCTAACGTCGTCAAGCTCCAGGACCTGGACGTCATCTGCGCCGTCCTCGGCTGCGGAGTCGAGGAGCTGCTCATCCCGGAGCCCGGCACCGTCGCAGCACCCCAGCCGGAGGCAGAAGGCAAGGCGGCCGCGGACGGCACCGCCCGTCCGGCGGTGGTCCCGCGCGGCCAGTCCGGAAGGACGCTGCCACCGCGATGAACTGCCTTCACTGCCAGGCGCCGCTGCCCGCTGCCAGCCGCCGTGACCGCAGGTACTGCAACAACAACTGCCGGGCGTGGGCATCGTACTGGCGGGGCCGGAACGGCGATCCGCCCCCGCGGCCATGGCAGCACGAGGCGCTGGCTGCGGAAGACCCGACACTGGCCGCAGCGGCCAGGCACGCCCGGCAGCTCGCCGACGCCAGTGGCTGGAGCCGGACTACGCTGCGCGGCGTGCTCGACGGTCTCACCACGGTGCTCCGCGGCCTTCCCGCCGGCACCCAGGTGCCGCTGAGCGAGGTCCGCGACCGGCCGCACCGGGACGTGTCCAGGCCCCGGCTGGCGGAAGTGCTCGGCGACCTCGGACTGCTCAACGACGACTCGACGGCGGCAGCCCGGGCCCTGATCGAGCGCGTCACCGGCGAGCTGGCACCGGGGTTCGCCGGGCCGGCGCGCCGGTGGCTCCTGGTACTGCTCGACGGCGGCCCTCGCGCGAAGCCGCGGTCGGAGGCCACGATCTACGCCTACTCCGCAGCAGCGCGCCCGATCCTGCAGGAGTGGGGGCGCACCTACGACCACCTCCGGGAAGTCACCCCGGCCGACATCTACACTGCGCTCGAGCCGGTGTCCGGCTACCCGCGCAGGAAAACAGCCGACGCGCTGCGGTCGCTGTTCCGCTTCGCGAAGCGGAACGGGCTGGTCTTCACCGACCCGACCGTGGGGGTCAAGACCCCGCCGGTCGATCCCGCAATGCGGCCAATGACGGACGGCGAGATCCGGGCTGTTGAGGGTCTGGCCTCCCGCCCGGCGCAACGGCTGGCCGTCGCCCTGGCCGCAGAGCACGCCGCGAGAACCAGCACGATCAGGCACCTGAAGCTTGACGACGTCGACCTGCCGAACCGGCGGATCACCCTGGCCGGCCACGACCAGCGGCTAGGCGACCTCACCCACCGGGCAATGCGGGCCTGGCTCGGCCACCGGCGGGCTACCTGGCCGCACAGCCCGAACCCGCACGTCCTCATCAGCAGGAGGACCGCCCTCGGCACCGGGCCGGTCTGCCACGAGTTCGTGCGCTTCTCCCTGGGAGGCAGCGGATTCAGCATTGACCAGATCCGGGCTGACCGGATCCTGCACGAGGCGCTAACCGCCGGGCCCGACCCGCTGCACCTCTCGCTGGTCTTCAACCTCGACCACGCCACCGCCCTGCGCTACACCACCGTCGCCGAGCAGATCCTCAGCGACGAGCTCGAGCAGCAACCCCCGGGAGAGCACGAGTGACCAGCCAGCTCAGTGCCGCGCTGCACGCCGCAGCCGCGGGCATCCACCCCGACGAGGCCGCAGCTGGCCTGGTCATCAGCCACGGCACCTTCCTCCAGCGCGACGATTTCCTCTGCCACATAGAGACCGCTGCCTGCATCAGCGACGGCACCCCGATGGCGTGGATCGACTGGGACGCGGTCATCGCCGCGCTCGACGGCGGCCGCCTGCCCGCATCCGGCGGGGAGAAGCGCGTCGTGCGCATCGCGGCCAGTCTCGCCGCTGGCCACCCGGTCAGCCTCCGCGACGCCATCCCGGGCCTTGACTCCCAGAGCCTGGATCTGGTCACCACCGCGATCCGTCGTGCTGCTGGGCAGCGCCAGTGAGCCCGGGCCTGGATAGCGAACCCGACGTGATTCCGGCCCTGACGACCGCTATCACCGCGAGTTCGCCGTGAAAAACCTTCAGTCCGGCTGAACTCACGGAAGAGCTGGAACTCCTATAGCTACGGCGGGCCGCAAAGTAGGTGCTGATCGTGCGGGCGGACTCTGTCCGCCGTTACCGGGCACGCCCCGTCATGCGGCGGTGAGGTCGAGGCGGGTGTCCATGTCGAGGCGGAACCGGCCCGTAGGGGTTGATGTGCGACCAGAACAGCGGGGAAAGTCCCCGCCGGTCTTCCTCGGTGAGCTTGGCGGCCCAGCCAGGGTCGCGGAGGACCGCTTGTATCAACTGGGTGTTAATGAACACCAGGCTCGATTGGAGCAGGTGGAGCGCGAGCATGGAGACCTCGGCGTGTTCGCGGTCGGCCCCGGTGAGGACGCCCTGGCGGCCGTAGTACGGGTACGGCTCTGGCTGTGCTTGGTCTGGGTGACGGCAAGCGTCAGCCTGGCGGCTGCCAGGACAGGCCGGAGACAACCCGCATGAGCGACAGGTGCAGCAGTGTGAGCCGCCCCCCGGCAACGGGGATTGTGTAGAAGCGGGTACTGCTGTCATGGACGCCCTGATCGACGGTGAACATGATTGTGCTGCCGTCCGGGGACCATGCCGCGCTGGACAGGTAGTAGGCGGTCGTGCAGGTCTGCGCCGGGCAGTCCAGGAGCGTGCGCGGCCGTCCGCCGCCCGCTGGCAGGATGCTCAGGTCGCCGTGGTGCGGGGCATCGTAGATCAGCAGGGAACGGCCGTCCGGGGACCATCCGTCCACCGTGACCAGTGACGGGGGCGACCCGGATGTCCACGAGCCCAGTAGCCGGGTCGTGCCGGGGACCGGCCGGGCGTCAGCGGTGTTCATCGCGACCATCCAGATCCCCGTCCTGCCGGCCGGCCAGTGCGGTCCCGCCGGATAGGGCGTCCCGGTGAAGGCGAGCAGGCCGCCCGGCCCCCAGGCCAGCGAGGTCACGGCGAATCCGGTCAGTACCTGATGCAGCCCGGTCCCGTTAGCCCGCACGGCGAATACCGCCGCTCCTACCTGGTTCGGCTGCACGTCGAGGACGAATGCGCGGAACGCGATCCACTGGCCGTCCGGGGACCAGGTTTCTGGGCCGCCCACGTTGAAGGAGTTACCGGGCCCGTTGAGGGTGTTAGGGGTCAGCTGGCGGAGCCCGTGACCGTCGGTCCCGATGACGAAGAGGTTGCCGGCATCGAACGCGAGCTGCTTCCCGTCCGGGGACACGGCGACCATGAGCGGCAGCATCGCGGCCGGGAGCGGCAGCATGCGCGGCTGTGACCCGTCCGGGCGCATCGTGTAGACGGCGTCCGTATCCGTGCGCAGGGTTCGGGTTACGCCGACGATCGCGATCAGCCCGTCTCCGCGCACCGCCGGACCGACGCCGGCCCGGGTGCTCCCGCGCGGCACAGTCGGGTGCAGAGCAGAGCCTTGCATGACAGCGCGGCCGACCACGATCCCGGCGACGGCGCATGCCATCATCACCGCGACGGCGCATGCCATCATCACCCGGGAAGGTCTCATCACTACCGCCTCCTCCGCAATCAAGGACGCGGCAGCGACGTAAAGGGTTGGACCGCGACCGGGTAGCCGGGCAGGCCGCCCGGCTACGCCCATAGCTGCTGGTGGCCTTGGCCGGTGACAACCGCTAGCCCCGTTCTTCGCACCTGGGTTTTACCGGTTGAGCCAGCGGCGACTAACTCCAGCGGGTGCGGCTCTTTTGAGGTGAGCTGGTTACGCTGCGAGGACGAGGCCGTCGCAGTATCTGGCGTGGTGGATGCGTTCGTGCTCGCGGCGGAGGTGGAAGCGCCAGTAGGCGTCGAAGTCGCCGTTGGCGATGACGGCGCGGAGCTTCAGGATGGCTTCGGCGCCTTCGAGGCCCCATCTCGCGCCTGGTCCGAAAGTAGAACCTCGGCTGGGCGCGCGGCAGCGGCCGGCGGCGGAGCCGTCGGCTCGGGGTGGGCGGGGTTAGCTGCCGGCTGCTTCGAGTTCTCCGGTGGCGGGGTCGATGGGCTCGA
>JBOHCK010000253.1:0-9073 GCA_050698755.1 Streptosporangiaceae bacterium
GGACAGCGCGTCATGGGCTGGCGCGAGGCCCTCAACGAGCTCGACAACGCCTACCCCGGACGTCTACGATAGGGGCAGCTAAATCTAACAATTCAAAAACGTTTACACACCTGAGGTTACAAGCTCCCGGGTCCTGCCCGAGCTGGGTCGGCTGAGGCTGGCGGCGGTTGATTTTGTTATCGGTCATTCTGTGTTCATCTGTCGTTCATTGTCAGGTCGGCGGCGCGTTGCCTGACCCGGATACGTTTCGCCCAGAAAAGGACCGCGGCCCGCCGCGAGGCGCGAGGCAGGCGGCATAAGCAGTGTGGGGAGTGCCGTGACCGAGATGCGGTCCAGGGACTTGATCGCGGCACTGGATGAGGCCTCGCTGAGCAGGTTTCATCTGCGGGCGGTACTGGCGTCGGGGATGGGGTTCTTCACCGACGCCTACGACCTGTTCATCATCGGGATCGCCTCCGCTTTGATCACCAAGGACTGGGATCTGAGTTCGGGCAGGCTCGCGCTGCTCAACAGCACGATGCTGGCGGCCGCCTGCCTGGGCGCGTTCGTGTTCGGCCGCTTCGCTGACGTGATCGGCCGCAAGCGCGTGTACTGGATGGTAGCCGCGATCATGATCGCTGGCGCGCTGGGGTCGGCGCTGTCGCAGTCATACTGGGTGCTGATCGGTTTCCGCTTCCTGCTCGGGTTCGGGGTCGGTGGTGACTACCCGGTCAGTGCGGTGATGGTGAGCGAGTACGCCAACCGGAAGGACCGCGGCAAGCTAGTCGGCATGGTGTTCGGGACCCAGGCGCTCGGGCTCATCGTGGGGCCGCTCGTCGCGCTGGCCCTGCTCGGCAGCGGGATCAGCGGCGATGTGACGTGGCGGGTCTTGCTTGCCCTGGGCGCCGTGCCCGCCGCCGCGGTGATCTACCTGCGTTGCCGGATGCCAGAGTCGCCCCGCTACCAGGCCCAGGTGCAAGGAAAGGCGGACCAGGCGGCGCGCCGGATGTCGGAATTCACCGACGGCCAGGTGAGCGGGAATGGATCCGGCGGCCAGGTCAGCGGGAACGGGTCCGGCGGGCTGGGTCACGAGATGGGGCTGCGGGCCTTCCTCACCGACCGCCGGTGGCTGATCATGCTGGCCGGGACCGCCGGCTGCTGGTTCCTGCTCGACTACGCCTACTACGGCAATACCATCTCCACCCCCCAGATCCTTGGCCTGATCTCACCGCATGCTTCGACCATGACCAAGATCGCCCTGCAGCTGGCGATCTTCGTGGTCGCGGCAGTCCCCGGCTATGTGCTGGCGATCGCCCGGCTGGACCGGATCGGGCACCGGCGGCTGCAGCTGATCGGGTTCGCGATGATGGCGCTGTGCTTCTTGATCATCGCGGTGATACCGGGCATGACCACCGCGGTCGTCCCGTTCCTGCTGGTGTACGGGGTGAGTTACTTCTTTACTGAGTTCGGGCCGAACATGACCACTTTTGTGATGCCTAGCGAGCTGTACCCGGTGACGATGCGCGCGACCGGGCACGGGATTTCGGCGGGCGTCGGCAAGTTCGGCGCCTTCGTCGGGGTCTTCCTGTTCCCGGTGCTGCAGAGATCGCTGGGCCTGCGCGGCACGCTGCTGCTTACCGCCGGGGTGTCGGTGCTAGGCTTCGCCCTCACCTTGGTGCTGCCCGAGCCGTCCGGGCGCAGCCTGGAAGACATGCCCCTCAGTGCGCGTGACACTGGTACCCGGCCGCTGCAGGTGGCTGATCAGGCAGCAGCGTCCTGGGGACCCTGATTTCCTCCGGTGCTGGCCCGGGGGACAGCAGTTCTCAGATGCGCGCCTGCGCGCTGATATCTGTGCTGGAGGTTGCGTTCGCGGCAGCCAGCTTGAGGAACTCCGCGGCCCGCCCGAAGGTCACCTCGATGGTGTGGCCCGCCAGCTGAGCCTGGTACGCCCGGTACCGCGTCATCTCCCACGCTTGCGCTCGCGGTGGAAGCGGCGCCAGCGCCGGTACTGGCACCGGCTTCCAGGTCCAGCCCCCAATACGCCCGTCGCCCGCGCCGGGACCGGCCTCGCCGGGTTCGATGAACTCAGCAAGATCAGCTTCGTCGCCGATCCGGTTCCGGACAAAACGCAGCCCGGCCAGCGTTTGCTCGGTCAGTCGGCGCTGCGCCGCGGTCTGGCCTGCGAGCACGCTATCGTAGGCATCCGGGTGATGGCGCACCAGCGTGGCATCGACGATGGTGACCCACCACACCGCCTCACCGATCACCGCGAACGCCCGCGGCCGGTCCGCCGCCCGCACCTGGGGAAGCCGTCCGGTCGTATCACTCATCGCGGTGATCGCCCACTGCAGCGCGGTAGCCCCCGCCGCCGCATCGCCCATATGCTCGCGGTTCCATGCGGCCCGGCAGCGGACAGAGCAGAACCGGGCGTGCTCGCGGCGCGGCACGAACAAGGTGCCGCACTGCTCGCAGTCCCGGTTATCAGCTACCGGCCCATGTTACGTACATGCGCGCCCATGCCGTGACCCTCGACCCTGGACCGGGACCCCATTACGAGGCCGAACCGCAGACCAACATGCCTGCTCCTGCCACCCAGGAGACCAAGTGATGCGCGGGGGGATGGCCGCCGGACGGCAGATAGCGCCTTTCATGGACACGGCTGATGACACGTGCTCCCGGCCGGTCCGGTCCGGTCGATATGCCAGCAACAGCCGGTTACAAAGCACCGCCGGTCGAGTCGTCGTCCTCAAGGCGCCGTCCCATGCCGACCACGTCGTCGACGGTGTATCCGATGTGCCGGTAGAACTCCACCGCCGTCTGGTTCGACGTGCGGATCTGCAGGTTCACCTTCGCGCAACCGAGTTCGCGCAATCGCCTTTCCGCCTCGTTCATGAGCACCCGGCCCAGCCCCTGCCGCTGATGGTCCGGGTGGACCGCGAGGTAGTTGACCCACCCCCGATGGCCCTCGTATCCGACCATCACGGATCCGACGAGTTCGCCGTCGACCTCGAGAACCACAAGATTAGGGGCGTCCCGTGTCAGCTTGCGGTCAATGTCCCGGTAGGGGTCATTCCAGGGCCGGGTCAGCTCGCAGAGGAACCACAGCGAGACCAGGGCCTCCCGGTCGCCCGGCTGGTATTGCCGAAGCACAAGAGCCACGAGTGCTGTCTAGCCGGAGCAGCTGGCCATGGCAAGCCGCAATCGGTCGTTTTGAGATAGCTCGTCCGGAAGATCAGAGGGAATACGCCGGCGCCGCGACTGCGACCCGAACGCGGGACCTACTGCTTAGCAGAACGTGGGCGGCCGGGTTCCTACCTGTCTATACGCAGTTCAGCAGGTATGTTGTGGTATCCGCAAGCGACCGTGAGTTCCTCGGGCTGACTGCCTCATCGGGCACGCAACGGGCACGCGACCTTCAGATCGGTCGATACCCGTACGGGCGTCCGGACCCGTTCAGATCGGTTCCCAGAGCCAGCGATGGCGCACGCGTTGTTACAAGCCGGGTTTGATCCACAACTGAATGGCCAGAGCGACGCCGAGCAGGGCGATCAGCCCGCGCAAGACGGTCGCCGGCAGCCGTCGTGTGACCCGGGGGCCGAGCGTGCTGCCGGCGAACATCCCGATGCTGAGCGGTGCGGCAGCCGCCCAGTCGACGGGCCCGAAGACGGCAAATGCGATGGCTGATATCAGTGCTGCCGTGCCGAGGAGCATGTTCTTCAGAGCGTTGGCCTTTGGCAGCTCGGAGTCGGTGGTGAACAGCAGCAGAGCAAGGATCATCACTCCTGATCCGGCGCCGAAGTAGCCGCTGTAGGCCGACAACGTGAAGAGCCCCATAGGCAGGCCCAGTCTGGTCTGGGACCCCGGACGCCGCTGACGGCGGGCTGACAGCCGTGGCTGGGCCAGCAGGGCCAGTGACCCGACGATGACCAGGAAGGGCACTACCCGCGTGAAGAGTCCTGCCGGGGTGGACAGCAGCAGGGCGGAGCCCGCTGCCCCGCCCAAAGCGGCAACCGGCGCCCACCGGCGTAGCCATGAACCCGTGCCGGTCAGCTCGGGCCGGGATGCTAGCGCGGAACCGGGCCAGCAGGCGACCACGGCGACGATGTTCGTGACGTTGGCCGACAGAGCCGGGATTCCTACCGCCAGAAGCGACGGGTAGGACACCAGTGAGGTAATACCTCCGGCTGTCCCCACCAGCCCGGCCACAATGCCTGCGCCAAGCAGGGCAACAGCCTGATAGATCGAGGTCACGGCCGGGCCCCTGACGGCTCGGTCCTAGGCCGCGGCGGACGAGAGCTGATCACGAGGACCCCCTTCAATCTGCGCCCGGCCAGATGGCGGGCAGCCCGATAGAAGCCCTCGGGGCTTTTCTCCCGTAAGGTGCGGGGCCCGGATGATGCTGGCCCTGGCGCCGCTCGGTCCAGGCCGTCAGTCCCTGGTTGTCATCGGTCGTAGCGGAGCTGACGCGGAACCCTAGGCGCAACCACAAGCTGCGGCGATTTTACCGGATTCCGCCACGCGGTGACGATCCTTGAGGCTGGACCTGCCAAGGCGGCCTGCGGCCGGGACGTGAAGGCCGGGGACCTTAACCGCGGAGTCATTCGCCGGTGGCATTGACGTCGTTGGCGATGACTGCGTGGACGCCGTCGAGGTCCGACAGGGCGGCGGCGAGGTGGTTGACGGAGTTCCTGCCGTGCACGTGCAGGGTGACCTCGGCCATCGGCCCCTCGGCGGTCATGGCCTGGCCGGAGGACGTCCCCTGGTAGCCGATGGGCTCGGTAGAGACACTATCGATGGCGAAGCCCCGCTCGGTGGCCTCGCGGAGCACGTCGCGCAGAATGCCGCGGCCGTCGGGGTAGCGGACCAGTAGCGCCGAAATCGCGGTGGATGAACGCGGCAGCCGACGGGTGATCACCGGGAAGGCCAGGGCCACCAGAAAGTAGATTACGGTCGTCAGCACGGCCAGGACCGGCAAGCCAGCGCCTGATGCCGCGCCGATGGCGGCGGTGACCCAGATCGCGGCCGCCGTGGTCAGGCCGCGCACCGAATCGCGGCGCACGAAGATGAGCCCCGCGCCCAGGAACCCCACCCCGGTCACGATCTGGGCCGCTACCCGTGAGGGGTCCAGGACCACCAGCCCCGGCCGCAGGACATCGGTGAACCCGTACTTGCTGATCAGCATAAACAGCGCCGCGCCGACCCCCACCAGGGTATGGGTCCGCAGCCCTGCGCTCTTCTGGCGTATCTCCCTTTCCAGGCCGATGACCGCCGACAGGACCAGGGCCAGGCCGAGCTCGGCCGCCTGGCGCCAGCCCTCAGTGTTCAGCGCCGGTGCGGCCGCCGCCAAAGACGCATGCGCACTGACCACGATCATGACGTCAGAGTAAACGAAAGATGAACACAAGATGAACAAGTGGATGTACCCGGCAGGCACACCACGGCCAGGCGTTCATGAACCAATAGGCGCAGGGACCTCCTCGGTGTGAATTAGGCCCGGCCGCTGCCCGCAGGTGCCTGCACCTGCCTGGAAGTGCCGTCGACCTGGGCAGGTGACCGCCCAGACTCCCCCAGACTTCTTGCGGCCCTTTGCCGGTTGGCTCCCCAGGATGGCTCCCGCCGGCCCCGGTGATTACGCACTGTTCGAATGCTCGAACAGACTCCCGATCAAACACATGCCGGGCAGGCGGCGGTGAGCAGACACACGCCAGCAGCGCTGTAACCGCGGGTATCTCGATCGCGTTGAAGGGACCCGTTCAGAGGACTGGTTCAGGTTACGGGGCAGGTTCATTCGTTCCTGGCGACGTCGGGTCCTGTGATGCGTGCCAGCAGCGGGAACGTGGCCGCGATGATGCCGAGGGACACAAGGATCGCGCCCGCGGTGAGGAGGTAGTACGCGGCGCCGGGTGCGACCATCGGGTGCTGCTGTGCCTCGGAGGCGAACATCGCGGCGGCGCCGAAGCCGGTGCCGATCGCGACGGCGGCGACGGCGAGCAGCGGGACGGCGCCTTCGAGTGCGACGACGCGGCGCAGTATGGCCAGCGGGGCGCCGGTGAGCCGGAGCAGGCTGAACGGTCGCTTGCGGTCGGCGAGCCCGGCCGCGATGCCCGCGGCGAGCGTGCAGCCGGCGATCGGCAGGCTGACCAGGACCACCACGTTCGCGAGCTGCTGGTAGTCGCTGTTGGCGGAGTTGTCCTGCGCGATGATGTCACCGATGGTGGAGGGCGTGCTGACGGCAGGGTAGGCGTGTGCGTTCTCAAGCACCGTCCTGGCCTGCTCGACTGCCTGCACGGTGCCGTTCGTCGTGACGTTGATGGCGTCCACGCCGAGAGTGTCCAGCCGGGCGGCCGGGACGTTCACGGCCGGCCAGGTGAAAGTGGTGGCATCGATGCCGAGCAGGGGGCCGTTGAACCCGTCCGCCGGGAATGCCGCCGCTGTCGCCCCGGCGGGGCAGCGGCCCAGGGCGGGGACGGTCGCGAGCTGCGCGCACGAGATCACGCCGGCCGGGACCGGACCGGTGTTGCCGAGGCCGAGGTCGTGAAATGTCCCGGGGATGGTCAGCCGCGGGTCCGCGCGGACCACGAGTACCCCCCGCACGCCGGGAATCCCGCTCAGCTGCGCCACGAGCGGCGTGGCGGGGGTGGCTGGCCCCGGGCGCGCCGTGCCCATGCTCGTTCCGGGGGCGCTGTTGCCGGCCACCTGGTTGGATGCCGATATCTGGTCGGTCAGCACGTTCGCTTCGGCGGCGCTGCCGAACCGGGTGAGGTTCTCGGCGTTCTGGGTGGTGATGGCCACCACGGCGACGGTGGTGATGAACAGGGCGAGCACGAGGCCGCTGACGGCGCGGAAGGCGGCTTTGGGGTCGTCGGCGAGGCGGCGGGCGGCGATCAGTGTGCCGGGGCGGCTGGCCCGCCGGGCCATGGTCCTGGCCGCGGCCATGGTGAGCCACGGGCCCGCGATGAACAGGCCGGTGAGGATGAGCGCGAAGCTGGACGCGAATGCCTGGACCTGTCCGCCTGGGGATGCCGGGTGGCCGTGCATGGCCCAGAAGGCTAGCTCGGCCAGGCCGGCCAGCAGCGGCAGCACCCGCCAGGCCCGCGGCGGTTCCGGCGTGGCCCGGCGGGCGACGCCGAGCGGGGAGATGTTTACCCGGCGCAGCGCCAGCCGGGCCGCCACGGCGGCGAAGACGGGCACGCCGATCGCGACCGCGAGGATGTCCGGCAGGCTGAGCGACAGCTCGGCGGGGAAGAACGGCTGGCCGATGAACGGGATGCCCGCGACTGGGATGCGCAGGCCGAAGAAGATCCCGAACCCGGCAGCCGCCCCCAGGATCCCGGCCACGGCCGATTCGGTGGCGGCGAGCAGGGAGACCTGCTTGCGGGTCGCCCCGGCCAGGCGCATCGCCGCGAACCGTTCCTCGCGGCGGGCGGCCGACAGCCGGGTCGCGGTGGCGATGAAGATCAGCACCGGGGCCAGGATGGCCAGCGCCACGACGGACAAGATGAGGTCGATAGCGCTCGCCCCGCCTCCCGGGTCGGGCGGGGCGTAGGTCAGGCCCCGGGGGTTGGCCTCCGTCTGTGGGACCGGCCAGCCCAGCTCCGTTGTGGCGATCGACCTCACCGGCACGCTGTCCGGGGTGTGCGCCAGCTGCGCCGGGGTGCGCCCGACGATGATGACCAGCGAGTCCGGCGAGGGCAGGGCGGCGTCGCCGATCACCCCGGCCAGGTGGCCGGGGTAGCGGCCGGCGAGCTCGTCCGCCGGGGTGGCGCGCAGCAGCGCGGCCAGCGCAGGGGAGGCGTAGTACTGGCCCGGTCCCGGGTCCCGGGGGATGCCCGGCGGCACCGGCGAGGTGGCGCCGGTGGCGGCCACGTCGAAGCGGCTGATCGTCTGGCCGTCGAAGATGTCACCGCCGGGGTGCCACCACAGCGGCGCGACGCCCGCCGCCGCGCCCGCGGGCACCCACGCGGTGCCGGTCCAGAACCAGGCGTGGCGGCCGTTCCAGGTGGTGACCGCGTTGGTCGCGGCCATGGCGGTCAGCAGCAGGCCGACGCCCAGGCCGACCGCGGCGGCCAGGATGACCAGCCGGGTAACCGCCTCGCGGCCGCCGCTGATCACCAGCCGCAGCCCGAGCCCGATCACGGCCGGACCCCGGTGAGCGTGCTGACCGTCCCGTCGCGGACGATGACCTCGCGGTCGGCGTAGTCGGCGACCCTGGCATCGTGGGTGACCAGGACGACGGTCGTGCCGTGCTCGCGGGCCGCGGCGACCAGCAGGTCCATCACCAGCTCGCCGGACACCGAGTCCAGCGACCCGGTGGGCTCGTCGGCGAACAGCACCTGCGGCCCGGCGACCAGGCCGCGGGCCAGCGCGACCCGCTGCGCCTGCCCGCCGGACAGCTCCCCCGACCTGCGGCCCTGCAGCCCGTCCAGGCCGAGCGCGGCGAACCAGTTCCTGGCCGCCGTCATCGCCGGGCCGCGGCGGGTACCGGACAACAGCAGCGGCAGCGCGACGTTCTCCTCCGCGGTCAGCTCGGGGACCAGCTGACCGGACTGGAACACGAACCCGAACCGGTCCCGGCGCAGCGCGCTGCGCCGCTCATCGCTCAGGGCATCCAGCCGCTGCCCGCCGAACCGGACCTGGCCCTGCTCGGGGACCAAGATGCCCGCCAGGCAGTGCAGCAGCGTGGACTTGCCCGACCCGCTCGGCCCCATGACCGCGACGATCTCGCCCCGCCCGACGGTGAGCGAGACGCCGCGCAGCGCCGGGGTCTGGCCAAACGACTTCACCAGGTTCCGCGCCTCCAGGACGTTCCCGGTCTGGGGTTCCGCCGCAGCGGGCTTTGCGGTCACCGGCGCACCGCCCGTTGGGGCAGGTCCAGCCGGGCCGCGGCGTGGTCGATCCATCTCAGGTCAGCCTCCAGTCGGTAGAACGCGTGGCCGGCGAGCAGCACGCCGAGTTGACTGCCCAGGATCCCCCGGACCGGACATCAACGTGAGCGCGGCCAGGTTCGCCGCGGCCAGGCGCAGGCGGATTCGCATACCAGACAGGTCTACGGACCGGGCCGTCGCGGCCTGGTAAGCGCCGCGCTTATCTGGTT
>JBOHCK010000254.1:0-9021 GCA_050698755.1 Streptosporangiaceae bacterium
TGGCCACGCTCGGCCTCGCCGGCGTCGCCGGCCGGGTCAGGCCAGGCGTCCTGTTGCGCCGGGTCACCTGGCTCCGGGCGGCGCTCCTCGCGTTCGCCGCGCTGACCGCCGCCCTGCACGGGGCCCCGGTCGCGGCGATCGCGCTCGCCGCGGGCAGCTCGTCACTGGCGGGCACGTACCGGCCGCTGCAGGTGGCGATCTTGCCCTGGCTGGTCCGCACGCCCGCTGAGCTGACGTCGGCCAACGCGGTCGCGGCCATCATGGAGAACGCCGGGGCGCTGGCCGGGCCGCTGCTGGCCGGCGGCCTGCTCCTGCTCGTGGCCCCGCCGGCGCCGATGGCGATCGCCGCCGGTTTCCTGGGCCTGGCCGCCCTGTCCCTGACCCGCCTGGCCGTGCCGGATATCCCCCGCCCCGGAACCAGGGGCGCGGGCCAGGTGGCCAGGGACGCGGCCCAGGGTCTGGCCGAGCTGGCCCGGGTGGCCCCGCCGGCGGGCCTGGCGATCCTGACCTTCGCCCAGACGTTCGTCCGCGGCGCCCTGCTCGTCTTCATCGCGGTCCTCGCGGTGAAGACGCTGCTCCTCGGGCAGTCGGCGGTCGGCTGGCTCACCGCCGCCATCGGCGCCGGAGGGCTGGTCGGCGGCGCCGCGGCCACCGCGTTCGTCCACGTCACCCGGCTCGCCGGGCCTTCGTCGCCGACCTGCTTCCGCTGGCCGTGATCGAGCTCCTGGCGACCGAACTGGTGCCGCACGAGTTCCCCGCAGGCACCGTCGCGATCCGCGAGGGGGACGCTGGCGACCTGTTCTACCTGGTCGTCGCCGGATCCGCCGCGGTGAGCGTGCAGGGAACCCTCCGGCCGCCGCTGGGCCCTGGCGACTGCTTCGGGGAGATCGCGCTGCTGCGTGACATCCCGCGGACGGCGACGGTCGTCGCGGACGAGCCGCTGCGCACGCTGGCCCTGGACCGCGAGTCGTTCCTGGTGGCGATCGCGGCCAACACCGGGACCCGGACCGCCGCGGACGCCCTCGCCGCCGAGCGGCTCGCGGCGGATCCGGTCGGTGAGCAGGGCGAGTCAGACGCGGGACAGGACGCCGGATAGCGGGTCGGGCACCCGGCCGGGATCCAGCGCCCCGGCCAGCACCTGCCCGTAGCGGATCTTCCGCCCCGAGCGGGTCCCCAGGAAGCGCCGCAGTTGCTGCGCACGGCTCCGGCCGCGCTGGGCGGGCTGCCTGCAGAAGGTGCGGAACGGCCCGAGCTCCCCCTCGGCCTCGATCAGCTGCTCGACCGCGGCAACGCCGAGGATGCGGATCAGCTCGTCTTCCAGGTCGGCGACGCACACGTAGAAACCGAGTCGTGCCAGGCCGTCCCGCGTCGGGCCGGGACCAAGACCCGCGCGCTTCAGGCCGCGGCGGAAGGCATCTTCCTCCGCCTCGTCGCACAGGCCCGCCAGGTGCACCCCGAGCCCATCCGGGCCGAACAAGGCCAGGAAGTGCCCGATGTTGGTCGCGCCGCCCATCGGCACGACGAATACGCCGTCGGCGCCCAGGTCCCTGCCGGAGCGGGCGGCCAGTGTCACCAGCGCGGACTGGTCGCTCAGGCCCTCGACGAGGATGACCGCGCAGGACCCCGCGGGGGCCTGCCTGGCGTAGGCCGTCGCCGCGGCCAGCGCGGCGCGCCCATCGCCCGCCGCGGGCGCGGCCACCAGCCGCGAAAGCGACTCGTCATCCACGTTCCCAGTCTGGCAGCCGTCCGCGCCGACCCGGTCACGCCGGTTTCCCCAGGCCGGAACCCCCGAGGGTGGACCGGACATGGGTGAGGTGCGGATTGTCCGCCGCCGCTCGTGCCCAACTGGCGGTTCCACGTGTCGGGCGCCGACGCGATCCGGACCGAGTACGCGCGCTGGTTCGCCGACCCCGGCCAGTTCGGCGAGCTGCGCAGGTACCCGGTGAGCACCGGCGAAGGCCCGAGCGAAGTGGTGGAGTACACGCTCAGCTGGACCGAGAACGGCGTCCCGCACGCCGTCCATCACGTCCACCTGCTCACGGTGCGCGACGACCGGATCGTCGCCGACACCGTCATGTGCGGGGGGCCCCGCCTCGCTGCTGGCCGAGATGGGGCTGAGTGGTAAGGCCCCGCGGCGCGAAATCTTAGCCATAACTGAACTAGTTCGGGTGCAGGTCTGAGTAGGTGTCGGGGCATGATTACCAGCAGAGTTCCTTGCTTCTCGCGGTAGCCTCCCTGCGGCCGCCGCGGGCGAGAGGGAAGGGTCCGCGCTGATAAGGCAAACCCTGCAGCCTTATCAGTGCGGACCCCTTTTTGCGTTTCAGGCCGGCGGCGGCCTCGGGGCTGATGCTCGGCTCAGGAGGACCCATGAGGGCCATTGTGATAGACCGCCCGGGCAGCTTCCTGGTGGCAGAAGTGCCGGACCCCGCTCCGCGGGTCGGCGAGGTCGTCGTCCGGGTGGAGTGCTGCGGGATCTGCGGCACCGACCTGCACATCCTGGCCGGGGAGTTCCCGCCGACCCCCTACCCCATCACGCCGGGCCACGAGTTCGCTGGCACCGTGGTGGCCCGCGGCTCCGGCGTCAGGCCGGACCTGCCGATCGGCGCCCTGGTCGCGGTGGACCCCTCGCTCTACTGCGGGTATTGCAGGCGGTGCCGGGCCGGGCGGGACAACCTGTGCGAGAACTGGGCGGCGATCGGCGACACGGTGGACGGCGCGTTCGCCGAGTTCGTCGCGGTGCCCGCGGTCAACGCCTACCGGCTGCCCGACCACGTGGACGCCCAGTACGGCGCGATGGCCGAACCGCTGGCGTGCGCGGTGCACGGCATGCGGCGCCTGCGCCCGGTGTTCGGCGACCCGGTGGTGGTGATCGGGGCCGGCACGATGGGTCTGCTGCTACTCCGGCTGCTGCTGCAAGCGGGGGCGGGTCCCGTGGCGGTCGTGGACCGGGTCGCCGAGCGCCTCGAGGTGGCGCGCAAGCTGGGCGCCGACCGGGCCGTGACCAACGCCGACGCGCTCGACGGAGCGCGCTTCGAGGTCGCGGTCGACGCGACCGGCGTGCCCGAGGCGATCGAGACCGCGATCGGGCTGCTCGACCGGGGCGGGCGGATGCTGGTGTTCGGCGTGTCAACGACCGAGGCTATGATTCGCGTCTCTCCGTTCCGGGTCTACAACGACGAGCTCACCATCACCGGGTCGATGGCCATCCTGCGCAGCTTCGGGCAGGCCGTCGACCTGCTGGCCAGCCGGGCGGTGGACCCCCGGCTGCTGCTCAGCGAGCCGCTGCCGCTCGAGCAGTTCGGCGAGGCGGTGCACCGGGTACGCAGCGGCCAGGGGATCAAGTGGCACATCAGGCCGTGACCGGGGACGGGCCGGTCAGGACGTCACGGCCTGGCTGAGCTCGACTAGGTGGCCGTCCGGGTCCCGCAGGAAGCAGCGGATTTCCCCGCCCCAGTCGTACGGCGGGGTCAGGAAGGTGGCGCCGCGCTCCCGCAGCGCCGCGCAGGCCGCGCGGCAGTCGGCCACGCGCAGCGTCATGGCGTGGCTGACCTGGTCGGCGTCGGGCGGCGGGCGGAAGACCACGGTGGGCTTGTCGGGGGTCGGGCCGCCCCCGCTGACCAGCAGGAGCCAGGTGCCGGCGAAACGGAGCACCACGCTGGTCCCGCCGTACTCGCGGTACAGCTCCGCGCCCAGGACGCCCACCCAGAAGTCACGGGACCGGGCCGGGTCGGCGACCACCAGGATGTGCGTGACCGCGACGTCGGCCCCGAGCGGGCCCGCGGGCGGCTGCTCCGGCGGCTCTGTCGTCATGCTCCCTCCGGTCGGGCTTCGGCCTCGACCGTATCCTCCTCCCTGGGCGGGCGGCCGGGACGGCGCTGCGGCGCGACGCGACCGGGCAGGCGCCCGGCATCCGCCAGGGCCTTGCGGAGCAGGAACTCGATCTGCGCGTTCGTACTCCGCAGCTCGTCCGAGGCCCACCGGGCCAGCGCGTCATGCACGGCCGGATCCAGCCGCAGCAGGATGTTCTTCCGCTCACTCACCGAGAACTCGAACTACTGGTACAGCGAGCCGGTGTTGACGACCTGCTGGGTAGCCTGCTCGCTGCACAGCACCACCAGCAGATTGGACACCATCGCGGCCTTACGCTCCTCATCCAGCTCCACCACCCCCTGCTCCTCCAGCCGCTGCAGGGCCAGCCGCACCATCCCCACCGCGCCCTCCACGATCGTCATCCGGGCGCCCACCACGGCGGCGGCCTGCTGCTGGCGGAGCATGGCCTGGGCGATCTCCGGGGAATAGGACAGCCGGGTCAGCCGGGACTCGATCACCGACACCCCCGCGGATGCGACCCGCGCGGCGATCTCGGCGGACAGCTTGGCGGTGATCTCATTGGCGTTGTCGCGCAGGGACAGCTCGCCCTCGCGGTGGCTGGTGTAGGGGTAGGCCGAGGCGACGTGCCGGACCGCGGTCTCGGTCTGGGTGGCCACGAACGTGGGGAAGTCATCGACCGCGTACATGGCCAAGGCGGTGTCCTGGACCTGCCAGACGACCACCGCGGCGATGTCGATCGGGTTGCCGTCCGCGTCGTTGACCTTGGCCACCGCGGTCTCGTGATTCCGGATCCGCACCGACACCTTGCGCCGGTCGGCCAGGACGTTGACCCAGTGCAGGCCCGGCTCCCTGAGCGTCCCGTGGTACCGGCCGAACAGCTGAACCACCCGGGCCTCCCCGGCGACGACCTGGGTCAGCCCCCTGAACATAAACGCGGCCACGATCAGCAGCAGCACGCCGGGCGCGATCAGCGACGCGCGGTTCGACACGCCGATGGCGCCGGTCAGCAACCCCACGGCGCCGAGGAAACACACGACGCCGATCAGCAGGATCATGATCCCGGGCAGCGAATACGCCTCGGACTCGGCCAGCGGCCGAGCACCCGCCCCTGGCGCCGGACTGACCGGGGCCTCCTGCATGCTCATCGCCACCACCTCCGGTCGACACCACCGCTATTACATAGTGATATCAGTTTAAGGGCTACTGTATCCGAACCGGGAAAGAAGATCCGCAGCGACGCGCGGAGGCGTCCAGGTCAGGCGGACCGAACCGGACCCGAACGCCGGCCGGTGAGCCAAGGCGAGGCCACCGATCCGCGGGCCGTCGGCCACCAGATCGAGCCAGCCGTGCGGAACAGGGTCCGGCGCGGCGTTCGGCAAAAATGGGATAGCGGCTGGGCTCACCCGTCCGCGTCGACGAGGTCCTCGACCGGCCGCACTCCGGCCGTGCCCTTCCTGAGCCGCCACAGCAGGCCGCCGAAGTACCACAGCGCGGCCAGGGCCAGGCCGTAGCCCAGGACCTTGTCGGCGCCAGTGGAACGGCGTGGGGAAGGACAGCACCACCATGATCAGCACCGTGTAGGCCAGGACGAACCCGATGACCGGCCAGGCCCACCGGCCGAGCGTGAACGCGCCGGGGATGCTGTCCGTGGTGCGCCGCTTGATCGCGTAGGCCACGGTGATCAGGAAGTAGATGATGTACGGGATGATCGCGGTGGCGCCAACCAGCGTGCCGAACGCGCTGGACTGGAAGTACCCGTAGATCATCACGCCCACGTCGATGACGCCGAACACCAGCAGCGCCACGATCGGGGTCTGGCTGCGCACGTTGATCTTCCGCAGGAAGCCGGAGAACGGCAGCATGTTGTCCCGCGACAGCGAATACACCAGCCGGGCCTGAGCGCCCGAGCCGACGACCAGGATCGCGAACATCGAGAAGATCACGAACGCCACGAACACCTTGACCAGCCAGGACGGCAGCCAGTAGCCCGCGATGGCCAGCAACGGCAGGGGGGAGGACTCGACCGTCTTGAGGCTGGGGATGGCGACCGTGAAGCCGATCAGCGCGATCATGCCCAAGACCCCGGAGCCGGCCACCGCCCACAGGACGCCGCGCGGCACGCTGCTCCGGGGGTTCACCGCGTCCTCGGACATGTCGGCGGCGAGCTCGAACCCGACCAGCGTGAACGCGCCGAGCAGCCCGGCCAGCGCGAACGCGTACCACGTGGGGTTGTGGTTAACCGACGCGGTGCTGGTGAGGATGCCGGCGCCGTACGGCGTGGGCTTGGAGTGCACCCCCCACAGGACGAACAGCAGCACGCCGAACACGACGGTCCCGACGATCTCGGTGAACACGGCGACGTTGTTGACCCGCGCCGCGACCTGGATGCTGATGATGTTGATGAACACGGGCAGGATCATCAGGATGATCGCCACGGTGAGCACCAGGTGCGCGCTCGGGTTGCTGACGTTGAACTCGGATAGCAGCAGCGGGGAGGCAACGCCGAGCATGATCGCGCCGCCGCCGACCGCCATGTACAGCAGGCCGGCGAAGCCGACGAACCAGCCGTATGTCGGGTTAACCAGCCGCGCGCTCCACTGGTAGGCGTAGCCGGCCAGCGGGATGCGGGTGCCTAGTTCGGCCACGACCAGGGCGATCGCCATGTTGCCGACCGCGACGATCGGCCAGGTCCAGATCGACGCCGGCCCCCAGTACGACAGGCCGAACCCGTAGTTCAGGAAGATGCCGGTAGTGATCGAGATGATCGAGAACGCGATCGCGAACATCGAGAAGAACCGCAGCGACCGCCGCAGTTCCGGCTGGTAACCGGCCCGCTCGACGACGGCCTCCGCCGAGTCCGCTGCTGGTCTGGCCGTAGCCGTGGCCGGTCCGGGCGAGTTGGGTTCGGCTGCTGTACTGGACATGCTGGCCTCCTAGGAAATCACTGGCCGAGGTGCTTGCGGACGGCGGCGAACGCCTGGTCGGTCGCGTCGAGCGCGAGGGCGAGGTCGTCGCCGGTCATGGCGGCGGAGACGAACCAGTTGTGCCGGGGGTGCACGTAGGCGCCGCCGCGCAGGGCTTGCGCGGCGAACACGCCGGCCAGCTCGTGATTCTGATTCCCGGGGAAGGTCAGGTAGGGCATGACCGGCGGGCCCGTGTAGCTGACGGCCAAATCCCACGCCCGCGCCTGGGCCAGGATCCCGTCGCGCAGCGCTTCGCCCGCCTGGTGCATGGCCGGCACCGCCTCCTCGTCCTTCAGGGCGCCGATCGTGGCGATCGCGGCCGCCATGGGCACCGCGGAGAACCAGAACGAGCCGGTGACGAAGACCTCACGCGCGCCGCCGCGGAAGGCGTCGTTGCCCAGCACCGCGGCCAGGGCCCGGCCGTTGGCGATCGCCTTGCTCCAGGCGGACAGGTCGGGGTCCACGCCGACCGGCTCCCAGCTCCCGCCCAGGTGCAGCCGGAACCCGCACCGGACGTCATCGAGGATCAGCGCGGCCCCGGTGGCGTCGCACAGCGCGCGCAGGCCACGGGCGAACGCGGGGTCGACCAGTTCCTGGTCGTACCCGGCGTCGTGCCTGAACGGGCTGACCATGATGCCGGCCAGGTCATCGCCGGCCTCGGCGACGGCCTCGTGCACGCTGGCCAGGTCGTTGAAGGTGTAGTGGCCGAGGTTGGCGCGGTCCTGCGGGGTCGTCCCCGCGGGCCGCGGCGTGCACCACGGCGCGGCGCCGTGGTAGGCGCCGGTGGCGACCAGGATCTTCCGCCGGCCGGTCTGCGCGCGGGCGATCGTGCAGCACATGGTGGTGGCGTCCGTGCCGTTCTTGGCGAAGATCGCCCAGTCGGCGTGGCGCACGGTCCGCACCAGCAGCTCGGCGAGGTCCACCATGACCGGGCCCGGCCCGTTCTGGCAGTCCCCCTGGGCGGCCTGGGCGGCGGCGGCGGCCTCGACCGCCGGGTGCTGGTGGCCGAGCACGACCGGACCGTAGCTGCACATCAGGTCGACGTACTCGTTCCCGTCGACGTCCCAGACCCGAGCGCCGCGGCCGCCGCGCATGAACTGCGGATAAGCGTCGGGCAGCGGGCCGACCGACTGGTGCCCGTACATCCCGCCCGGGATTACCGCCCGGGCCCGCTCCCGGAGCTGCCGGTCAACCTCGTGCGTGCTCATGGGTGTGCTCCTTTATCCGGGCGTTAATCCGGGCGTTAATCCGGTCGTTGATCCGGGCGGCCACGGTCGGCTGCGAGCGGCTCAGGAAGTCCACGACCTGGCCGAAGTTCTGGATCCCCGCGTCCGAGCCCAGGCCGGTGGCGACCAGCGAGCCGCAGGCCAGGCCGAGCCACGCCGCGTCGACGGGGCTGGCGCCGAGCAGCAGCCCGGCTAGCAGGCCGGCGTTGAACCCGTCGCCGCACCCGGTGGTGTCCACGACGTCGACCTCGAGGGCGGGCAGTGCTACTGGCGCTTGGGCGTCGTGGCAGGCGAGCAGGCAGCCGTCCGCGCCGAGCGTCACGGCCACGCCGCCGGTGCCGAGGGCCATCACGTCGGCGATGGCCAAGCTCAGGTCCTGACGGCCGGTGAGGGCGAGCAGCTGGTCGCCGTTGGGCAGGAACCAGTCCGCCGCGCCCAGCAGCCCAGCGAGCCGCTCCAGGTCTTGCGGCTGGCCGGGATGCAGGACGTCGACCGCGACGAGCGCCCCGCCCGCCCGGGCCGCCGTGGCGACCTTGGTGAGGTCGGCGCCGGTCAGCCCGCCGAGCGCGTCCGGGGCGCCGACGAGCAGGGCGCGGCTACGGCGCAACTGGTCCAGGTCGATGTCGGCCAGCTCAGGGAGCCGCGTCGCGCCAGGGACGTGGAGGGCGGGGCGCTCGCCGTTGCCCCTGATCGGAAGGATCGTCGCCGAGGTCTGAGCCCCGCTCTTACGGACCAGCCCGCTGGTGTCGACCCCGTATCTCGCCATCGCGGCGACGACGATGTCGCCGAGCAGATCGTCGCCGAGAGCGCCGATGGCCAGTACCCTGGCCCCGAGCTTGGCCAGGTCAACCCCGGCGCCGGCGGCCGTGCCCGCGGCCCGGATTTCCTGCAGCCGGGCGCTGCCCTGGCCGGGCGGTATCGCCTCCACCGGCCGGCCGAGCACGTCCAGGATATGCGCGCCGAGCACGGTCACTGTTCCTATCGGCCATTCGCTCGCCTCC